>CAYPSE010000025.1:0-6868 GCA_964413305.1 uncultured Rubrivirga sp.
CGCAGCACAGAGGTGACTTGATCTTGCCGTGTCCGTTCGGGCACACCGAGATCGCCACGTTCGTGCCGTCGTCCTTGACGAGAACGTCGTCGACGAGGGCTGCATCGCATGCACCACAAGTCGTATTGACGGACATTCCGCATGCTGCGCAGGTGTAAAGGGCCATGGCGGGAATCTAGACCAGGTCAGGACTTCCAGTCGTGCTTCTTGTGGGATCCGTCGCAGAAGGGCTTGTCCTCGCTGAATCCGCAGCGGCACAGGTAGACGGTCTCGGCCTCCTTGATGACGTTGCCGTCGGTGTCCTTGACGACCACGCCACCGGCAACCTGGTTGGGACCGTCCTTCAACGGTGTGACGACCACTTTGTCTTCGCTCATGGGCGAAGCATGTCAGGTTGTGCGAAGGGATGCCCGTCGAGGAGATCGGCGCCCGAAGATCAGCGCACCTAGAGCAGGCCTTCGCGGGTGAGTTTGGTGAACGCCCAGTAGCCCGGAACGGTCGGCAGCCAGAAAGTGATCAGCCGGTAGAGCAGGACTGCGGACACGGCGGTGCCTGCGTCTAGTCCTGCTGCCGTGAGACCGGCCGCCAGCGCGGCTTCCACGGCTCCGAGGCCACCGGGCGTGGGGGCTGCCTGCCCGATCGTGGCGCCGGCGAGGTAGACGACGGCCACCAACGCGATGCTCATCGATCCGCCGAACGCCGCGACCGAGGCGTAGAGGACGGCGATGTAGGACAGGTTGAGAAGCAGTATGCCGCCGATGCCTTCGGCCAGTTTCGCTGGACGCTGCGCGACCGTCACCAAACGCGGCACGACCTCGCGGATCAGGGGACGAACCCTGCGGGTGATCTCCTTGCGAACCCGGGGGATCGCGAGCAGGGCCAGTGCGAGGACCGCGACGCCGGCGACGATGATGACCGCGATTCGTGGGGGGTCGAAGGTGAAGTCGGCGGCCGTTCCCGCGGCGATACCGAAACCGAGTAGCAACAAGATGTGGACGATGAAAGTCATGACTCCTGACACGCCCACGCTCGCGGCTGCCAGGGCCGGATGCAGCCCGGACTTTTGCAGGTAGCGAACGTTGATCGCGATGGAGCCGAGCGTGGGCGGGGACACGAGTGTTGCGAAGTCGCCGGCGATCTGTGCTTGCAGAGTGTGTGTGAGGCGCAACTTCTCCGGCACGAAGCCCGATAGCGACCACGCAGACCCGAAGTAGGTGAGCAGGCTGAACACGAATGCTGCTGCTATCCAGCGCCAATCCGAATCGGTGATCAGCGTGGCCAGATCGACCTGCGCCAATTGAGACAGGAGGACGTACGCCGCGATGGTTCCGACGACGACCAGGATCAAGGTGCGCGGTTTGATGCGCTCGAACTGGATGGTTTCCTCATCGGCACCGGGGCGGATTTCGACGAGTCGATCACGCAGGGCAACGAGAAGTCCCTTGTGCTTTCGCAAACTGATGCGTGTGGTTCGAGACAGCGCAACGGGCTGAAGGGCCGGAAGGGCCCGCCCGATCGCCTCGAGCCCCAGCACGGTCCGACCCACGTCCACTGCGCGTTCCGCGTCGGTGAGCATCGCCAGGGTGCACAGCATCTCGGCGACGTCGATGCGCATCGAGACATCGCTCGCGGCAACCCCACCAGTATCGTGACCCAGGATCCAGATGCTGCCGTCGGAAGCTCGCAACAGATGATCCGCGGTGAGCGAGCGATGAGAGATCTGGTGTTCGTGCAAGGTCCGTACTGCACGCCACGCCCCCGTCAGATCGGCATCGGTGACCTCGGGGAGATCGGAGAACAGGACACCCTCGATGTGCTGGTAGGCCAACACGCAGGAGTCCGGGCCCACTTCCGAAGCGAGCAATAACCGCGGCTCCGGTACGCCAGCGGCCTGTCCGGCGAAGGAGACCAAAGCGGCATGCTCGAGTGCGCGTCGCATGTTGAAGGCGGAGTTGCCCGGCTCCTCGCGCAAGCGAAGCGAGGTCCAGATCGAGCGCGCGAGTCCGGCGCCCTCGAGGTCACGGTCGAAGACGGTCACCTGGAGCAGCTGACCGCTACGGGTCGTTGCTATGTAGCGGCGTCCGCGCGAGGTGGATTCCTGCGCGCGCAGCATCGTGATCGGTAGGCCGCCGCGGTCCAGCGCCTCGGCCACTTCGGCACCGCTGGGGCGGGTCGTCTGTATGCCGAAGGTGTAGCGAACGGCCAGGCCCACGGCCCACCCGAGGGCCAGCGACGCGGCGAGTCCGGCGACCGCCACGGTGGCGCTCAAGATCGCGACGATCACCAACGAGCCCATGACCAAGGTAGACAGGACGTTCCACGGGCGGCGGCTCATCAGCTGCGATGCCGTGATGAAGGCCAGGAGTCCACCGAGCATGGGAGTGGTGGCGGCATTCGTGGGGTCGGCGGATCCGGTGAGTGCGATCAGCAGGCGTGCGTCGCCGAATTCCGATATCAATATCGAGACGGCGGTGAGCAGCACAGCGGCGAGCAGCAGCGCCACGAGCGCGTGGAACAACTGGCGGACGCGCCGACGCACGATGAGCGCGATGGCACCGGCTATCGGTAGGAGCAGCGTCCCGATGCCGCCGACCACGTTGATGATCAACACGACTGCGCCGGGGAGAAGTTGGGCGCCCCCCTCGAGGTCCTGCTCGAGACCGGAGGTGGTGCCGGTGGCGAACCAGCCGATCGCCACCGAGCCAGCGGTGATCGCCAGGGCCAGGGCCAAGCGCGCCAGATCGAGTGGTCTACGCAGGCGCCGGGGGATCACCCCGTCCTCGATCACGATCGTTCCCCCGGGCGTCACGCCGTCCCAACCCCCGGTGGGCCGCTTCGTCAAAGTCCTGTGCAGGCTGGTGACCTGGGTGAGTCCCTCGGGTCCGGTGAGGCCTTCGGCGTCGGCGAGGGCGTCCGCGCGCAGATCCTGCTCGGTAGGTTCCTGTTCGATCGGTGCTTGTTCGATCGGTGCTTGTTCGATCGGCACGGGCAGAGGCCCGGCGATGGTGAACTCGGTTCGTAACGTCGATTGTGCGTGAGTCGAATGTGGAACCGGCGACTCGTCGGGGGATGGCTCCCCGCTCCGCGTGTCGTCGCTCACCGGTCGATCGTGTCACACCGCGGTGGTATCCATGGCCTGTGCACGTGCGGTTGGACCTGTCAGATCTGCCTGCCGCCACCCCCCCTGTGCTCGATCCCGAACAGCAGCAGGTGGTGGACCACCGAAGCGGGCCGCTCCTGGTGCTCGCCGGTCCGGGTACCGGCAAGACCACCACCATCGTGGAGTCGGTCGTCGCCCGCCTCGATGAGGGGCTCGATCCGGACTCGATCGTGGTTCTGACATTCGGCCGACGGGCGGCCACCGAACTGCGGGACCGGATAGCGGCCCGTCGCGACGGTGGTCTGCTACCCCAGGTCGCAACCTTCCACTCCTTCGCCTACGGGTTGTTGCGGGCTCAGTCCGCCACGGACGAATACCTCGAACCTCCGCGGCTGCTCTCAGGTGCGGAGGAAGATCAGCGCATACGCGACCTCATCAAGGGTTCGGTCGACGATGGTTCGGTTGCCTGGCCCGAGGAATTGAGCGAGGCACTCGGCACTCATGGTCTGGCCGTCGAGGTGCGCACGTTGATCGCGCGCATGCGCGAACGGCATCTGTCTCCGGAACAGCTACGCACCTTGGCCCGTCAACATCAGCGCCCGGAATGGGCCGCCGTCGCGGACCTTGCGGAGCAGGAAGAAGACGTCATGGTGCTGCAGAACGTCATGGACTACGCCGAACTCATGCGGCGCACGGTGATGCGCGTCGGTGATGAGTCCGTCTCGACGGAACTGCACGGGCGGTTCGCAGCCATCTACGTAGATGAGTTCCAAGACACCGATCCCCTCCAGGTCGAATTCCTCCGACGTATATGCGGGCCTGGGACATGCGTCGTTGCCGTAGGCGATCCCGATCAGGCCATCTATGCCTTCCGGGGCGCCGACGTGCACGGGATCTTGGAATTCCCGACTCGGTTCCCGCAGGCTGACGGGAGCCCCGCGCCGGTGATCGCCCTTCGCAATGTGCGTCGCTACGGATCGGCCATCGCCACTGCGGCGAAAGCCGCTCTGTCGCCTGCGGCGCTTCCCGGGCTACCCGCTGAGGCGCAGCGCCTGCATCGATCCCCGATCGTTTCGTCTGGCGCCGCGGATTCGCGGGCTGCCCACGAGATCCCCGTCGACCTGCGCACCTGCGGCTCTCGTTCGGTTCGCGATGCGTACGTTGCTCAGAAGATTCGCGCCAGCCACATTCACGACGACGTCGCCTGGCGCGACATGGCCGTCCTCGTTCGCTCATCCGATGACCTTGCCGGACTAGCCCAGGCATTGCGCTTGGCCGGGGTACCCGCGGCGGTCACGGCCGACGAAATCCCCTTGCGCGCCGAACCCGCGGTTGCCTATCTGCTGTCCGTCGTCGAATCGGCGGCGAAGCCAGAGGCAATGCGCGCCGATGACGCCCTCGACCTGCTGACCGGTCCGATCGGTCACCTCGATGTGTCCGAACTGCGGGTCCTGGGCCGCGCGCTGCGTGCAGTCCGTAAGGCCGAAGGGCTGGTCGTGCCTTCGGCGCGCGATCTGATTCGCGATGTGTTGGTCGGCGGGGAGCCGATGCCACTTCCTCCCGAGTCCTCCATAGCGGCGGGTGTGCGCCGGGTTCGCGACGCCATGACCGCCGTGCGCGAGCGGATGGACGCCGGCGCACCCATCGGCGACGTCCTCTGGGCAGCCTGGACCGGAGGCAGCACGCCCCATGGATGGCCTGAGCGCCTTCGTCAGGTGGCCTTGAGGGGGTCGCCCCGCGCGAACCACGACCTCGACGCGGTCATCGCGCTGTTCGACACAGCCGAGCGAATCAGCGATCGGTACCAGGGTGTCTACGGGGTGAGTGCGTTCGTGGCGATGCTGCGCGACCAGGCGATACCTGCTGAGTCGATCGCCGGATCGGGTATCGGTCCGGATGCCGACGTCGTCCAGATCATGACCGTTCATCGCGCAAAGGGACTCGAGTGGTCGCGCGTTTGGGTGGTGGGACTTGAAGAGGGGCGCTGGCCGAACCTGGTCCTGCGCGGTTCGTTACTCGGTGTCCAACAACTCGATGAAGTGGTGCGTGGTAGTGCCGGTGACCAGGTGGCGGAACTGATTCGAGAGGAACGCAACCTTCTTTACGTCGCGTGCACTCGAGCCAAGGAGCAACTGACCTTGATGGTGATCGATGGACAGGAATCCGGCGACGATCGCCCAAGTCGATTCCTCGACGATTTCACTCGCGCTGGACTCGTGCCACGATCCGTCACCGACGAGGCCAGAGCGATGACGACCTGGTCGGACCTCGTCGTGGAATTGCGTAGTGTCCTGATGGACGCTGGTGCGCCCGACCACGCGCGCGCTCAGGCAGCGAGCATTCTGGCTGCAGCATCCCGGCTGAGAAGTCAGTCCGGGGAACCCGTCGTCCCCGCAGCGGATCCGGACTCATGGTGGGGAGTGCGAGACCTCTCCGAAGGCCCATTGCCCTTGCGCCGAGAGGACGAGGTGATCGCACTATCGGGTTCGAGTCTCGACGCAATCCGTGAGTGCTCCATGAAGTGGTTCCTCGATCACGAAGTGCATGCTGAGTCCCTGCGTAACGCCAGCACCGCGTTCGGCAGCATCGTGCATGCGATCGCCGATCACGTTGCCAAGGGGGACCTACCTCAGGATGTGGTAGCCCTCGATGCTCTCCTCGATTCCGTGTGGAGCGCAGTGGACTTCGACGCAGCATGGCGTTCGGACTCCGAGCGGCGGGAAGCTCGAGCGGCGCTGGAGCGCTTCTTGATCTACCACCGGGCAGCTGCGAGGACGTTGGTCGATACCGAGCGCTATCTCGAGACGACCATCGAGGTGCCCAAACCCGATGGGACCACCGAATCGGTCCACCTACGAGGTTTCCTTGATCGCATCGAGCGCGACCACGACGGATCTTTGGTCGCCATCGATCTGAAGACCACCGCGAGCGTTCCCACCAAGGCCGAGATCGCCCACCATGGCCAACTGGGCGTTTACCAGGTGCTCTTGCGCGAGGGCGCAGATGGGACGTCGGCCGTGGGGGGTGCAGCGTTGGTCCAACTGCGCAAGGACACCGGGGTGTCGGATCCCTCTCCCAAGGAGCAGATCCAGGCACCGCTGCCTGCCGCGCACGCTGGGGATACCTGGATCGAGCGCGCACTCGGCGAAGCTGCGCAGATCATTCGCGGCGAGGACATTGCGGCCACCCCCGGAAAGCAATGCGGTTTTTGCACCTTCACATCCATCTGCCCGGAGAAGAACGCTCAGGTGAGCTTGGTGGAATTGGCCGATCCCCAAATGCCGGGAAGCTCCCCATGAGCCAGACCTTCGGCCGAATCGAACTTGCCCGCGCCCTCGGTTTCGACCTCAGCGATGCGCAGTGGGATGCGGTGAGCGCGCCACTGGAGCCGGCGGTCATCGTGGCGGGGGCCGGCACTGGCAAGACCACGTCCATGTCGGCGCGTGTGGCCTATCTCGTGGGATCCGGACAGGTCAGTGCCGATCGCGTGCTGGGACTCACCTTCACGAACAAGGCGGCAAGCCAATTACTCACCTCCATCCGCTCGCGCCTGGTCGAACTCGATGATCGGTCCCTCGAGCTAGGTGAGCCAACGGTCATGACGTACCACGGATTCGCTGGACGACTCGTCGGTGAGTTCGGTTTGCGCATCGGACGTGAGCCCGATGCCACACTGCTCGTCGATGGTCTGCGCCATGTGCATGCCTATCGGGTGGTGTGCGGTGCGGACTCCGTGGGAATGGCTGCGAGTAGCACCGATTCGAATGG
>CAYPSE010000025.1:6968-15580 GCA_964413305.1 uncultured Rubrivirga sp.
CTCGATCGCGACCTCGCGGCTCTGGGCAAGAAGACCACCACGATCACCGAGAACCTCGTGGATCTGGATGGCGAATTGAGTGAACTCGGCATCGATCCCACCGACCTAATCGAGCACGATCGTCGGTTGGTGGAGCAACTCGATGCGATCGGGGCGGAGCGGGGCATCGGCAAGCAGATCCGCGACGCCGCCCAGCAGCGCATGACCGTCGGACGATTGATCCTTCGCTGGCGGGCATACAAGTCTCGGCGCGATCTGTGGGAGTACTCCGACTACCTTCGGCTGGCTCAAGAGATCGTCGAGCGCTTCCCCGACGTCGCTGCGGAACTGCGAAGTCGTTACGACATCGTCCTCTTGGACGAGTATCAAGACACCTCGATCACTCAGCGGGTGCTACTCCAGGCGATCTTCGGACGGGGCTTCCCGGTCACGGCCGTCGGCGATCCGTGTCAGGCCATCTACGGCTGGCGCGGTGCGAGTGTGGACAACATCGAATCGTTCCGAGTGCATTTCCCCAAGGCGGATGGTTCGCCAAGCATGCGGTACTCACTCGCGGAGAATCGCCGTTCCGGGCCGGCGGTGCTGCATATCGCCAACCGCGTTGCCACGAATCTTCGTGATGACCATGCGGGGACCGAGCCCCTCACTCCCCACGAAGGAGCCGAACCGGCATCCGTCGCGGTCGGCTTGTTCGAGACGATCGAACAGGAAATCGAGTACGTAGCCCACAGCGTCAAGGACGCCTACCAGGCTGCCGAAATGAAACGAGCTGCCGGTCTGAGGGATTCGGTCGCCGTGTTGTGCACCACCGGTGCCGACATCCGACGCGTGGACCAGGCTTTGAAACGTCTCGGGGTGCCGACCGAGGTGACCGGAGCGGCTGCGCTACTAGCTGACCCTGCAGTCGCCGACCTTCGCGCGTTGCTCGAGGTAGCGCACGAGCCCACTGCGAACGGGTCGATGGTCCGCCTGCTCACGGGCGCCCGGTGGCGCATCGGTACACGCGACCTCGCTGCCTTGGGCGGTCGCGCCCGGGAGTTGGCCGGCGGCAGGGGGCGGGTTCAGGCAGAGTCCGTCGACGCCGCACTCGATGAAGCCGTTGCCGGCAGTGATCCAGTCGACGTCGTGTCCTTGTCCGAGGCGCTCGCCGATCCCGGGGATCTGGCCCGCTATTCGGCGCAGGCATCGACGGCATTCGTCGAGCTCGCATCGATCATCGCTCAGGTTCGCGCCAGCAGCGGTGAGTCGATCGTGGAGTTGACCGCACGCGCGATGCACCTTCTGGGCGTCGACGTCGAGGCGGCGCTGAACGATCCAACCGGCGGATCATCGGCGGCGTTGGCCGATTTCCTCCTCCTCGGCACCGCCATGGCCGATACCGAAGGTCGGATTGGCCTGGGTGCATTCTTGGCTCGACTACGCGACGCCGAACGCTTCGACGTCACGATCTCCCATACTCGTCCGGCCATCCAGGGCGCAGTGCAATTGATGACTGTCTTCGCGGCCAAGGGTCTGGAATTCGGAACCGTGTTCATGCCGTTCGTATCGGAAGGAGCCTTCCCCGGAGGTAAGTCCCGAGGTCGATGGACCACGGGAGCGAACATCGTGCCGTGGCCGTTGCGAGCAGACGCGGCCCCGGACCTCGCGGTCTTCCCGGACTCGAGCGGTGATTCGCTGAACAAGCAGCATGAGCGATACAAGGAAGCCCTGCAACGACTCGTCGATCGCGACCACGAACGCCTGGCGTACGTGGGTCTCACCCGAGCAGAGCGATCCATCACCATCACCGGGCACTGGTGGGCATTCAGCGCCGACTCCAGCCGTGGTCCGCATCGCTTCCTCAGCGAGATCAAGGAGGCGGTCGAGGAGTCCGATCCTGCGCGCTGTCGAGTCGTGGCGTGGGCGCGGGAGCCGGATGCATTCTCGAAGAACCCATCGGTCTCCTTCGCGCGAACGCCGTGGCCGTCACCGATAAGTGCGCAGCGTCATCGGCTATTGGTGCAAACTGCCGACGCGGTTCGAAGTGTGAGCGATCCGATCCTCAACTACGAGCCAACGCTGCCGACCGTCGCCTCCGAATCAAACGGCGACTTCCACAATCGTGCGACGTGGGATGAGCGAGTGGCTTGCTGGCACGAAGGCTTCGTGGCCTTGTCCGAGGAGTCGCGTCGGGAGTCTGCCGAGCGAGTGGTTCGACTCGGTTCGCACGTGGGGGCGAGCACCTTCCTCCGTGCCTTGAAGGACCCCGAGGAACTCGCCTTGGAGGTAGCGCGACCGATGCCGCGGCAACCGTCGATGGCGGCCCGCCGCGGCGTTACCTGGCACGCTTGGGTGGAAACCGTCTTCGGACAACAGTCGCTGTGGGGCGTCGATGACCTCCCCGGTGCCGTCGATTCGGACATCGCCACCGATCGGCAACTCGAGGAGTTGAAATCGGCCTTTCTGCGATCCCGGTATGCCGATCTGCAACCGGTCGCCGTCGAGAAGGGGTTTTCCCTCGTCCTTGGGGGACGGGTCATCAATGGCCGTATGGATGCGGTATTCGAGATTGGTGGCAGATTCGAAGTTGTCGACTGGAAGACGGGGGGCACCGCGACCATCGACCCGCGTCAGTTGGCCATCTACCGCTTGGCGTGGTCGCACATCGCGAATGTCCCGTGGACCGATGTGGATGCAGCCTTCTTCATGGTGGCCACCGGACAAGAGATCAGGCCCGACACCGACGATGAAGTTCGCTCCCTGCTGTCGCTGCGTTAGCCGAGCGGACTAGCGGGAGTCCTCGCCCGGCACGGTTACGGGCTCGATGGGCGCATCGTGTTCGCGCCCGGTCTTCTCTCGCTCTTCGACGATCGCCTCACCGGCCTCTTCGGTGGGCACCGCTCTCGTGCCGACGAGTCGACGCATCCACTCGCGCGCGGGCTCTTCGACGATCTTCCACATCAACCACGCGATGACCAGGGCACCGGCGATGAGCCCGACAACGCTCAATGCGTACAACGGCCCACCGTCGATGCCTACAGCGTCCATGCCTGCTCGCCACAGTCCCATCCACACCAGGTGCGTCATATATAGCGAATAGGAGATGAAGCCGCCGAGCACCAGAGCGCGAGTGGATAGCGCGCGGGCCATGCCCCCTTGCGCGAGGGCCAACGCCCCGATCCATGCCACGAGCAGCGGCACCAGGGTGAGGTGGAAGTACGGGGGCAACGGCTCGGCATCGGGGTTCAGCGCATTCGCGGGTGGTTGTGCAGCAGGCAGTCGGGCCAAGAACACCGAACCCGCGACGACCGCAAGGGGAAGAAGTGCCGAGAGCCACTCGGCGGTTCGCTCCACGCCCCGGCCCCTGTCGGCCAGGCGCATGACGATCAGGTACGTGATGGCGCCGGCGGTGAACTCGCTGGCGATGCGGTACGTGGAGCCCCAGTTGTTCGTGTAGTACGGATCGCTGGTGCCCAGGCCGTAACCGACGAGCGGAGCCAGCACCGCGATCCACGCGATGACGAGTACGAACGTGGGTACGTGCTTGTGCAGACGCCACAAGATCAGCACGAGAACGGGGAAGACCAGGTAGGCGAGCCATTCCATGGACAAGGACCAAGCCACGAAGTTCCAGCCTCGCTGGGGATCGGGGCCCCACTCTTGGATCAGCAGCAGGTTCTTGACGAAATCGACCGGGTTCCACCAGTCGCGATCCACCTGTTCGCCACCCACCCGTGCTTGGGCGAAGACGGCTAGACCGGCGATGATCAACATCACCAGGTGGACTGGGTAGATGCGGGCCAAGCGCAGCCACCAAAACTTCAGTGTCTGCTTGATGTGCAGGGCACCTCCCATGCGAGTGAGATACGTGTGCGTGAGGATGAAGCCCGACAGCGCGAAGAAGAGGTCGACTCCGAGGCGACCGACACGCATGACGTCCGCCAATACCGGGATCGAGAGCAGTCCCAGCACGTTGAAGGGTCCTTGGAGGTGATAGGCGAGGACCCAGAAAGCGGCGACGAAGCGGATGCCGGTCAACTGCCGGATGAACACGCTCACGCCAACACCTTAGGCTCGCGTCGTCGATTGATCGGGAGATAGCGTGCGAATGTCGGACCCCCAGTGGTGGTTACTGGACGACCTCGTGCTGGCCCGCGCCACCATCGACCGCGCCGCCGCGCGTCGGTCCGATGACCAGTGGGTTCGCCTCGCACAGGAATCCGCGAGAACCAGGTTCGTCCATGTGCACGACGGTGCCGCATTGATGTCCGACCATGGCCTTGAATTGTCCCGTCAGCCTGGTAGCGAGGTGCCGGTCTCCCTGCTGGGAATCGACGGGGCCGAGAACGTCTACTTTTGCGCCCATCACGATGATCGGGAGTCCATAGACACAGCCGATGGCGCGTACTGGTCGGACCTTCGGATGAGCGGCTCGGCCCTCGATGCCACCGACGCCGGCTTGATGGTCGCAGCCGTGGCCTTGGACAACTGGTCTCGCGCACATCGTCACTGTCCTCGCTGCGGCGGCGAGCTGCAGTGGCATGAGTCGGGGTGGTCACGGCTCTGCCCGAGCGATGGTTCGTCTCATTTCCCACGCACGGATCCTGCGGTGATCGTGCTCGTGCGCGACGACCAGGATCGCGCGCTTCTGGGTCGTCAGGTCCGCTGGGAACCGACGTGGTTCTCGACTTTGGCGGGCTTCGTCGAGGCCGGAGAGTCAGCCGAAGCTGCGGTGCGCCGTGAGGTTCTCGAGGAGTCCGGTGTCCGCATCGGGGATGCGGCGAAGGATCTGGTGTATCTCGGCAGCCAACCATGGCCGTTCCCGGCGTCCTTGATGCTGGGCTATCACGCGTGGGCTGCGGACACGAGCGTCGACGTGGATGGTGAGGAGATCGCCGAAGCCCGATGGTTCACCCGCGAGGAACTTGCGGATGCGTGCGACCGGGGAGAGGTCTCCCTGCCCCCGGCTGTCAGCATCGCCCGCAAGCTCATCGAGCGGTGGTTCGGCAGTGCACTGCCGGGTGACTGGAGTCGGCCCTTCACCCGCCCGCGATCAACCCGCTAGGGATTCGACCTTCGCGACGAGTTCCTTGTACGGGGGATTGGTCATCGTCGTCCCGTCTGAGAAGACCACGGTCGGCACGGTCTGATTGCCGCCATTGTGCGTCTCGACGAATTCCGCTGCCTGCGGATCGACCTCGATATCCACCTCGGTGAAGGGGATCTCCCCGCGCATCATCTGCGCCTTCAGGCGTTGACAGTAGCCGCACCACACGGTGCTGAACATGACAATCGATCCGGACTCAGGAACGTAATCTGCCACGTGGTCAGGTTAGTGGATGGAAGTCACGCTGCTAACTACGCTGCGTGACTGTGACCTCGGCTCCCGAAGACGACAGGCACTCCCACATCCACTTCCTCAACCTGCGACTAGATCCGCACCGGCTCATCTACGCAACCATCATCATGATGGTTGCACTGGCCATCTTCGACGAATCGATTGATCCCTTCACCGGCAGCACCGTCGTTGACATCGTCGTCGTCGTGCTGCTCCCTCTACTCGCCTTGAGCCTTGCCCACGGCTTCTCCGATGCGCTGGATATCCAGATTCGGTCACGTAGGCGATTGACGGCCACCGATAGACGACACCTCCTAGCGACTTCGGCGCAGTACCTGATTGTGGGCACCCCCGTGGTGGCGATGGCGGTGATCTTCGGGTCGGTCGGCGTCGACGTGCAAATCGCGTCCGATATCGGTCAACTGCTCGGAGTCGCGAGTCTGCTGCTGTGGGGTGGGTACGCCGCGAGGCGTGCCGGCTTGGGGACCTGGGCGCAGGTTCGCTACGCCCTGGTTTACGGCTTCATCGGAGCGATGATCGTGGTGGTCGAATTGCTCTTCGCGCACTGATCATTCCCCCGAACGTGGTCGTTCGTGAGCGCCGGCGCCTGTGGACGGGCTGCCGCGAACGTCGGTGCTGCATGCGAGCATCTGCCTGTGAGTGTCGACGAGGTCCTAGCCGGACTGGACGCCGAGCAGCGCGCTGTTGCCGAGACGCTCGAAGGCCCGGTCATGGTGCTCGCCGGCGCCGGTACCGGCAAGACGAGGGCTATAACGCACCGCATCGCCCACGGCGTGCTGTCGGGGGCACATGATCCGCGCCGGACCTTGGCCGTCACCTTCACGAATCGAGCGGCGGGGGAGTTGCGGACGCGCTTGCGAGAACTGGGGGTGGACGGCGTCCAGGCTCGAACTTTCCACGCAGCCGCCCTGCGCCAACTCCGCTATTTCTGGCCCCGTGTTTCCGACCGTGCGTTCCCCACACTCATCTCGAGTAAGGCCTCCCTGGTAGCCGCAGTCTTGGCTGCCAATGACCTCTCGCCGGATACCTCGATGGTGCGCGACGTCAGCGGCGACATCGAATGGGCACGGGTCAATTTCATGGACGAGCACACCGTCGCCGCCAAAGCCCTCAGTCGTCAACTCAGTGTCGAACAACCTGTACTCGCTCGATTGCTGGCTGACTACGCGCAGGCGAAAACTGACCGGGGGGTCATTGACTTCGAGGATGTCCTCATCCTGCTCGTCGGCATGCTGTCAACAGACGAGGCGATTGCGAGGGAGGTTCGGGGGGCCTACCGCTGGCTGACCGTGGATGAATTCCAGGACGTCAATCCGGTTCAGCATTCGCTGCTGAGACTCTGGCTGGGGGATCGTGACGACCTGTGTGTGGTCGGGGATCCCAGCCAGACCATCTACTCCTTCACCGGTGCGCGGTCGGATTTCCTGATCGACTTTCCGCGGGAGTTCCCGTCGGCCACCACGATCCGCCTCGTCCGGTGCTACCGATGTTCACCGCAGATCGTGTCGCTCGCCAACGGCGTCATCCACGCGGGTGCATCTGCACGCGATGCTGTGACCTTGCGATCGGAGCGCGACTCCGGTCCCGTTCCCGTCGTGGAGGCTTTCGACGACGACTCCGCGGAGGCGGTTGCGGTTGCGCAGCGCATTCGCCAGCAGATCGAGTCGGGGGTTAGACCACGCGATATCGCCGTGTTGTACCGGATCAATTCTCAGCAGGTGGAGATAGAAACAGCCCTGGCTCAGGCGGGCGTGGCGGTGACCGTTCGCGGATCGGAGCGATTCTTCGAGCGCCCGGAGGTCCGAGAAGCCCTCACCAGGCTCCGGGGCGCATCGCGTTCAGCTGATGCTGCCCGATCGGTGCCGGATCTGGTGATCGATGTTTTCAGTTCGATGGGTTGGTCGGCGCAGCAACCGAGCACAACCGGTGCGGTGCGTGAGCGTTGGGAATCGCTAGCAGCCTTGGTCGAACTGTCCCGGGAATCGACTGCCGCATCTGTTGCTGAATTCGTCGGGCAACTCGACGAACGCGCCGCGTCGTCCTTCGCACCCGTCGCCGATGGTGTCACCCTGGCTTCGATTCACGCCGCGAAGGGTTTGGAGTGGCACTCGGTCTACGTGATCGGCTGCAGCGACGGACTCATTCCCCTGCAGCACGCCGACAGCCCCGAGAGCGTCGAGGAGGAGAGGAGGCTGCTCTACGTCGCCGTCACTCGTGCCGAGCGGAACCTGACGTTGTCGTGGGCGAGGGCCCGGCAACCTGGCGGTCGCGGTAATCGCCAGGTGAGCCGTTTCCTGACCGATCTTGCGCAAGCACCTGCGGATCGGGCGGCCGTGCGAACCGGAAAGCGAGCAGACGATCGTCGTCGGCGCAGACGCGGTCCGGCGTCATGTCGTGCGTGTGGCAAGGCCCTGGTGACCGCCGGCGAGAGGACGATCGGACGCTGTCGCAATTGCCCCGCCACGTTCGATGAGACCTTCTTCGAGCAGTTGCGCGATTGGCGAAGGGAGCAAGCCACTTCCAAGGGCGTTCCCGCCTACGTAGTTTTCACGGATGCGACCTTGATCGCGATTGCGGAGCAATTGCCAAGCGACCTCGAGTCGCTGAGTTCGATACCGGGGGTCGGTCCAGCCAAACTCGAGGCGTACGCGCAAGATGTTCTCGACTTGGTGGCGGCGGCACCGGCCGCGCCGGCCGAGGGTTGATCCACCTACGCTGCTGGTTCGGTGAAGGCCGGCACCCATCTATCGAGTTCTCCACGCACCGGGACGGTCGCCTCGAGTTGACACAGCACGCCGATGCTTCCCAGCCACACTCGGTGGATGAGTGCGTACGACGGCGGAAGGTTGATCTTCAGTCCGATCGTGAAATCGGGATTTCGGATGTCGTTGATGCGTGTGAACTGACCGCGGAGCCACTCGCGACTGAAGTGGAAGTACTCGTACATGGTCGGTTCCACGAATGGACGCAAGTAGTCCAGCAGTTGCTCAGGATCCACCTCGACGTGCGGCAGTAGGAATCCTTCCTCGCGAAGGCCGATCATCACCGTCTCGGCGTCGCCGCTTTGCGCGATACGGAGTAAGGACCCCATGGCGGTAGGAAGGCCATCCGGTAGCACTGCCACGGCTCCGAAGTCGAAGACGCACAGGCGCCCATCGTCGGTCAGACGGAAGTTCCCCGGGTGTGGATCTGCATGCAACAGCCCAGCGCGGGCCGGGCCGGAGAGCAGGAACCGCTCGTACAGCAGCCCGATGTGATCGCGCTCTTCTTGAGT
>CAYPSE010000026.1:0-15180 GCA_964413305.1 uncultured Rubrivirga sp.
TGATTCCCGAGTGGAACGACCTCATCTACGACCGCGACTGGGGTCAGGCGATCGAACGCCTGCACGCGACCAACAACTTTCCCGAATTCACCGGACGCCTGTGTCCTGCTCCGTGCGAGGCGGCGTGCGTGCTCGGGATCAATGCCGACCCGGTCACCATCAAGCAGGTCGAGGTCGCCATCGTGGATCGTGCGTGGGAGGCGGGCTGGATCACCCCGCAGCCACCGGAGTCTTTGACGGGCAAGACCGTTGCGGTGATCGGATCCGGGCCGGCGGGCTTGGCGACGGCCCAGCAACTGGCGCGCGCTGGACACACCGTTGCCGTATACGAAAGGGCTGACCGTATCGGTGGCCTACTGCGCTACGGCATTCCGGAATTCAAGATGGAGAAACACCACCTCGACCAGCGTCTGCGTCAGATGGAAGCAGAGGGCGTCAAGTTCCGTCCGAATGTGGAGATCGGCGTTGACATGAGCGTCTCGGATCTTCGTCGTCGTTACGACGCCATCGTGATCGCCACCGGGGCAACCGCGTGGCGTGACCTGCCGATACCCGGTCGCGACCTCAGCGGAATCCATCAGGCCATGGAATTCCTTCCCTTCGCCAACCGGGTGCAGGAAGGTGATATGGAGGCTTCACCGCTCGATGTCGCCGGAAAGCATGTGGTGATCATCGGTGGCGGAGACACCGGTGCGGATTGCCTGGGGACATCGCACCGCCAGGGCGCAGCGAGCGTGACGCAACTGGAGATCATGCCGCGGCCCACGGAGGAGCGTCCGTCGAGTCAACCGTGGCCCACCTACCCGATGACGTACCGCGTCTCCAGCGCGCACGAGGAAGGCGGGGAGCGCATCTTCGCCGTCTCCACCGAGCGCTTCGAAGGCGATGCCTCGGGAAGGGTGACCGCCTTGCACTTAGTCGACGTGGAGTTCCTCGACGGTCGGTTCCAGCCGGTCGCTGGCAGTGAACGCTCGATCCCCGCGGACACGGTGCTGCTGGCGATGGGATTCACCGGTCCGGAGCAAGGACCACTGGTCGAGCAGTTCGGCCTGCCCCTGACCGAACGCGGTTCGATAGCGCGCGGTGACGACTACTCCACCGAACTCGAGGGGGTCTTCGTGGCAGGAGACGCCGGACGTGGGCAGTCGCTGATCGTCTGGGCGATCGCCGAAGGTCGCGCCGCGGCGGCGAGTGTCGATCGCTATCTGATGGGCACCACCAATCTGCCGTCGCCGATTCGAGCATCGGCGCGGCCCCTCACGGTGTAACCGTTTGCGGATAGGATTTCCCCATGCGTCGCGCCAAGATCGTGGCAACCCTCGGACCGGCAAGTCACACCCCTGACCAGATCCGCGCACTCGTCGACGCCGGCATGGATGTCGCGCGGCTGAACCTCTCGCACGGCACTCGCGAGGATCATCTGGAGTCCTACCTCGCGGTGCGCGCGGCGTGCGACGCAAGTGGCCGGGGTGTGGGCATACTCGCCGACCTCCAGGGGCCGAAGATCCGCCTCGGCACCTTCGCGAACGGACCGGTGCTGCTCGAGCCGGGGGCCGAATTCATCGTCACCACCGAGGATGTCCCCGGCGATGCCACCATCGTGTCCACGACCCATAAAGGCTTGACCGACGATGTTCGCCCGGGCGATTTCGTGCTCGTGGACGACGGCCGCATCGAACTGCGCGTCACGAAGGTGGATGGCCCGCGGGTGCACACCACCGTGGTGGAAGGTGGACGGGTCTCCGACAACAAGGGCTTCAATCTCCCGGGGGTCCCGGTCAGCGTTCCCGCGCTGTCGGAGAAGGACGTCGAGGACCTTCGCTGGGCGCTGCGGACCGGTGTCGACATGATCGCCCTGTCCTTCGTTCGTTCCCCCGACGACATCAAGGGCGTTCGGGCGATCATGGAAAGTGAAGGCATCTTCATTCCGGTCCTTGCCAAGGTCGAGAAACCGCAGGCCATCGAGAACCTCGCGGAGATCATCGAGGCCTTCGACGGCGTGATGGTCGCTCGTGGTGACCTTGGTGTGGAGTTGCCGCTCGAGCAGGTGCCATTGGTGCAAAAGCGGGCGATCCAGATGTGTCGCCAGGCCGGCAAGCCGGTGATCGTCGCAACGCAGATGCTCGAATCCATGATCGGTGCCAATCGCCCCACCCGTGCCGAGGCGAGCGACGTCGCCAACGCCGTTCTCGACGGAGCGGATGCCTTGATGCTCTCCGGTGAGACCAGCGTGGGCCACAGCCCCACCCTCGCCGTCGAGACCATGTCGCGCATCATCGAGCGAGTGGAGGGCGAGGCCCTCGAACGCATCCCCGAACTCGACCTGGAGGTGCGCGGATCCACGGCACGAGCTCTCACCCGCGCGGCCGTCGATGTTGCGCAGTACACCGAGGCGTCGCATCTGATCGCCTTCACCGAGACCGGCCGATCGGCCCGGTTGATTGCACGCTGGCGCTGCAACACGCCTCTGCTCGCCTTCACCCCCAACCCGCGGGTTCGCAGCCAACTGGCTCTGGTGTGGGGCGTGGAGACCTTCCTCGTGCCCCAGGTCCGTCACACCGACGACATGGTCGTGCAAGTGGACAAGGCCCTACTCGAAATCGGCCGCGCCACTGCGGGAGAACGCGTCGTGATCGTCGCGGGTGTGCCTCCGGGTATTCCCGGAACCACCAACGGCATGCGCGTCCACAAGATCGGCAGCGCGGGGCCCGGCGGTGGGGTCTAGCTCGCAGACCGATCTCTTGGCCGCCGCCATAGCAGCGAGTTTCCGTAGCCGCGTCGGCCGAGCCCTGGTCAATGAATCAAGCGCCTCCGATCGTGGGTCTTCTCGTCGAAGTCTCGCCGAGAAGATGATGACGTCGGCTTCGGTGATCTTGTGCCACGACGGTGCGGAGGATCCCAGATTCGTGTACGTCAATCTCGCTGCGGCAGCCCTGTGGAAGATGCGCGTCGAGCAGATGATTGGGATGCCCTCGCGCCTATCGGCTCCTCCGGAACGCCGACACGAGCGGGCCAGTGCCCTGGCTGAGGCTGGGCAGCGCGGTGTGCTCGTGGGTTACACCGGCGAACGCATTGCCGCGGACGGAACGCGCTTCATCATCGAGGACGCGACGCTGTGGAGTGTCGAACTTCCTAGTGACGGACTCCCTGGTGAAGTCCCCACCGGCGGAGGTCTGGGTCAGGCGGCCGTCTTCGATCGGTGGCACGAGGTGCCGCAGCGCGACTCGGGCGGGATAGTCCGATAGGTTGGGACAGTTCCTTTAAGCCCGTCCCGTGAGGCGGGGAAGGGGAGGCTAGATGCCGCCTGCGCGCGTGGTCCTCGACCAAGCCGATATGTCCCGCGCCGTTCGACGCATGTCGCACGAGATCATCGAGAAGTGCCGCGGTGTCGAGCAACTCCTCATCCTGGGCATTCCCACCCGTGGCGTTCACCTCGCCCAGCGCATCGCCACCGCCATCGAGGAGATCGAAGGCCGAGGCGTGCCCAGCGGCACGCTCGACGTGACGCTGTATCGCGACGATCTGCGGATGCGCGGCGTGCGTCCCCTCGAGCCGTCGTCCATCCCCACCGAGGGGATCGACGATCTCACAGTCATCCTCGTCGACGACGTCCTCTACTCGGGCAGGACCATCCGTGCGGCACTGGACGCACTGAACGATTTCGGTCGCCCTGCGGCGGTCCGTTTGGCGGTGATGGTCGACCGCGGTCATCGGCAACTGCCGATCCGACCGGACTTCGTCGGAAAGAACCTGCCGACCTCGCTGGCCGAGACCGTCCGGGTGCACTTCACCGAGTGCGACGAGCGCGATGAGGTAGTCATCGAGCAGGTGGACGAGTGATCGGCAAGCACCTGCTTTCGGCGTCGGACCTCGACAAGAAGCAGGCCATCGCGATATTGGACACCACCGCCGAATTGGCCACGGTCTCCGAACGCTCGGTGAAGAAGCTGCCCACCTTGCGCGGCCGCACGGTTGTCAACTTGTTCTTCGAGGACTCCACGCGCACCCGGTTGTCCTTCGAACTGGCGGCAAAGCGACTGTCTGCGGACGTCATCACCTTCTCCGCGAAGGGTTCGTCGGTGTCCAAGGGCGAGAGCCTGAAGGACACCGCGCTCACCCTCGAGGCGATGGGCGCCGATGCCGTGATCATCCGCCACGGTGCATCGGGCGCGCCGTACCGACTCGCGAACGCCGGTTGGATCGGCGGCTCGGTCATCAACGCTGGGGATGGAACCCACGAGCACCCCACGCAGGCGTTGCTCGATGCCTTCACCCTTCGTCGTCACCTGCGCGGGGGGAGCGGTGATCTGGCGGGAGCCGACGTGGTGATCGTCGGCGACGTCCTGCACAGCCGGGTCGCTCGATCGAACGTGCACCTGCTGCACACGCTGGGTGCGAACGTCACGCTGGTGGCGCCGCCCACGCTGTTGCCGGTGGGCGTCGAGTCATGGCCGTGCGCGGTGAGCTACCACCTGGAACCAGTGCTGCCGACCGCGGACGCGGTGATGATGCTGCGGGTGCAGGCCGAACGCATGGCCGGTGCGTACTTCCCGTCCGCGTTGGAGTACTCGCGCCTATACGGGCTCGACTCCCGTCGCATGGACCTTCTTCCCGACAGCGCCGTGGTCTTGCACCCCGGGCCGATGAACCGCGGCATGGAGATCTCGGCCGAGGTAGCCGATTCGCCGCGTGCGGTGATAGTCGAGCAAGTGACGAACGGAGTGAACGTGCGGATGGCCGTGCTGTACCTGCTGTTGGGCGGCACCGAGACCGCACCGGATTCGAAGGAAGGTCGATCGTGACGTCCGTGGTGATCAGGTCGGGGAGTGTGTACGGCGAAGACGTTCGCGATGTGGTGATCGAGGACCAGCGCATCATCGATGTGTGCGATCCGGGGACCGGCGTCGGCGATCTCATCCTCGACGCTACGGGGTGCGTCGTACTGCCCGGACTCGTCGACCTGCACACGCACTTGCGTGAGCCGGGACGCGAGCATGCGGAGACCATCGAGTCGGGATCGCGCGCCGCCGCCAAGGGCGGCTATACGTGTGTCCACGCCATGGCCAATACCTCGCCGGTGGCGGACACGGCGGGCGTGGTCGAGCAGGTGTGGCGGCGCGGAGTCGATGCTGGTCTGGTCGACGTGCGGCCGGTGGGTGCGGTGACGGTCGGCCTCGGCGGGCAGCAGTTGGCCGAACTCGGGGCCATGGCGCACAGCGCGGCGCGCGTGCGGGTGTTCAGCGACGACGGTCTATGCGTCCACGACTCCCTGGTGATGCGCAGAGCCCTGGAGTACGTCAAGGCGTTCGACGGAGTTATCGCCCAGCACGCGCAAGATCCCCGCCTGACTGAAGGCGCCCAAATGAACGAGGGGGAACTGTCCGGGCGCCTGGGACTGGCCGGCTGGCCGGCGGTCGCCGAGGAGGCGATCATCGCGCGCGACGTCTTGCTCGCCGAGCACGTGAAGTCGAGGCTGCACGTGTGCCACGTCTCCACGGCGGGTTCGGTCGACGTGATTCGCTGGGCGAAGGAGCGCGGGATCGACGTCACGGCCGAAGCGACCCCGCACCATCTGCTGCTGACCGAGGAGCTGGTCGAGACCTTCGATCCGATCTACAAGGTCAATCCACCGCTGCGACGGCAGGAGGATGTGGTCGCACTACGTCGAGCTGTTGCCGATGGCACCATCGATGTCATCGCCACCGATCACGCACCCCACCCTCGCGAGGACAAGGACTGCGAATGGGCTGCTGCGGCAATGGGCATGCTCGGACTGGAGACAGCCCTGGGAGTCGTGGCGGAGGTGTTGGTGGAATCGGGTCTGATGGATTGGCGACAGGTCGCCGATCGGATGTCCATCACCCCGGCGCGCATCGGTGGTGTGGCCGATCAAGGGCAGCCGATCGCCGCCGGTGCGCCGGCCAATCTCATGGTTTGGGATCCGCGATCGCCGACGATCGTGCAGGGGGGTTCGCTGCTGTCTCGTAGCAGCAATACCCCCTACGAGGGTCGGCTGTTCCCCGGGCGAGTTCGCCACGTGCTGTTCCGCGGTCGCCCCACTGTGCTCGAGGGCGAGATCGAAGGGGAATTCGCGTGAGCGTCCTAGCCACGGTTTTCACCGAGCAGGCATCGGTCACGAATTGGCCTGCGCGGATAGCACTGGTCGGCGTGATGGTGGCCATTATCGCCGTGGTGCTGTGGGGGATGCGCCGCGGTTGGCGAGCGCGCCAACGTCGGCAAGCCGATATCCCCGCACCGGAACCGTTCGTCGACGGCAGTCATGCATTCGCGTCGGATGCGGCCGACGTCGGTGGTGCGCAAGTCGCCGGCCTGTACCTGGGCACGTCTGCAGCGGGAGACTGGTTGGACCGCATCGCGGTCCACGGCCTGGGGGTTCGAAGTAGGGCGCGAGTGTCGTGGTCGCGATCCGGCATCGGAGTCGAGCGCGACGGGGCGTCGTCGTTCTTCATCCCGGCGACAGCCGTCGATGCCGTCCGCACCGACCGCGGAGTGGCAGGCACGGTGCGAGCCAAAGACAGCGTGGTGATCATCACCTGGCGCCTGGGCGCTGGGCTGGTCGAGTCTGGATTCCGGGCGGATGACGGGGCCGACCACCGGACCTTGTTGGATGGGCTCATGGCGGTCCTCCCGAGTTCCACACATGAAGGGCCCGGTCGATGAGCGCCCACGAACCCGCGGTCTTGGTTCTGGAGGACGGACGGTCCATGCGAGGTCGGGCGTACGGGGCGGTCGGAGAGACCTTCGGTGAGGCGGTCTTCTCCACCGGCATGACCGGCTACCAGGAAACCCTCACCGACCCCTCGTACCACGGACAGGTCGTGATCATGACCGCCCCGCATATCGGCAATACCGGGGTGAACGACGAAGATCCGGAGTCCAGTCGCATCTGGGTGGCCGGATACGTGGTGCGCAACCCCTCGCGAATCGCCTCCAATTGGCGCGCGGTTCGCAGCTTGGACGACGAACTCACCGATCAGGGAATCGTCGGTATCTCCGGAGTGGACACTCGAGCCTTGACCCGGCATCTGCGCGAAGTCGGGGCCATGCGCATCGGGATCTTCAGCGGGCAAGCCGCGCGGCGTAGTGAAGATGACCTCCTGGCAGCGGTCCGTTCGAGCCCGAGCATGGTCGGAGCGAACCTCACGCAGGACGTATCCACGAAGCAGGCGTACACGATCGCGGCGATCGGCGACTCGACTGCAACCGTGGTGGCCGTGGATCTGGGGATCAAGTCGATGACACCGCATCGCATGGCCGAACGCGGCATGACGGTGCACGTCGTTCCCGCGAGCATCGACTGGGCTGGCATCGCCGCGTTGAATCCCGACGGCGTCTTCTTCTCGAACGGCCCCGGTGATCCGTCGGCGGCCGATCATGCGGTCGCGCTGATGGCCAATGCCCTGGAGGCCGGAGTGCCCGTCTTCGGCATCTGCTTCGGCAATCAGATCCTCGGACGCGCCCTGGGACTGTCCACGTACAAGTTGCGCTTCGGCCACCGAGGCATCAACCAACCCGTGCAGGACCTGACAACCGGCAAGGTCGAAGTGACCGCGCACAACCACGGTTTTGCGGTGCAGGCACCCATAGGGGAGGAGTTCAGCACGCCCTTCGGCCCTGCGCGCGTGTCGCACGTGTGCTTGAACGATGGAGTGGTGGAGGGCCTGGAGCTCGTCGACGGTTCTGCCTTCAGCGTCCAGTACCACCCCGAGGCCGCGGCTGGGCCGCACGATGCGGCCTATCTGTTCGACCGGTTCGCGCAGGCGATGGCTGGGAATAGGGAAGGTGGGCTCTAGTGCCCAAGCGCGCGGATATCTCCTCCGTCATGGTGATCGGGTCAGGTCCGATCGTGATCGGCCAAGCCTGCGAGTTCGATTACTCCGGCACCCAGGCTTGTCGTGTCCTGCAGGCCGAAGGGCTTCGCGTGATCTTGGTCAACTCCAATCCCGCGACGATCATGACCGACCCGGAATTCGCCGATGCCACATACGTGGAACCCATCACCCCCGAGTACGTCGAGCGCATCATCGCCAAGGAACGCCCCGATGCCCTGCTGCCCACCTTGGGAGGACAAACCGCACTGAACACTGCGATCGCCATGCACAACTCCGGGGTGCTGGAGAAGTACGGGGTAGAGCTCATCGGCGCCGACGTCGATGCCATCGAGCGCGGTGAGAATCGCGAGAAGTTCCGGTCCATCGTCGAGTCGATCGGTGGCGAAAGTGCCCGCTCGATCATCTGCCACACCCTCGATGAATGCTTCGCGGCAACCCACGATCTCGGATACCCCGTCGTGGTTCGCCCGTCGTTCACGATGGGTGGTGCCGGTTCGGGTATTGCCTACGACGCCGACGATCTCGCACGCATCGCGGGAGCCGGCCTGCAGGCCAGCCCCACCACCGAAGTACTCCTCGAGGAATCGATCATCGGTTGGAAGGAATACGAGCTCGAATTGATGCGCGACCGTAACGACAACGTTGTGGTGGTGTGCTCGATCGAGAATCTCGATCCCATGGGCGTGCACACGGGCGACTCCATCACGGTCGCGCCGGCCTTGACACTGACCGATCGCGAATACCAGCACATGCGCGATGTGGGAATCGACATCATCCGGGCCGTGGGCGTGGACACCGGTGGCTGCAACATCCAATTCGCCATCAACCCCGACGACGGTCGGATGATCGTCATCGAAATGAACCCCCGGGTGTCCCGCTCGTCCGCACTTGCATCCAAGGCAACGGGGTTCCCCATCGCGAAGATCGCCGCACGACTGGCCATCGGATACACCCTCGATGAGATTCCCAACGACATCACTCAGAAGACTCCGTCATCCTTCGAGCCCACCCTCGACTACATCGTGGTGAAGGTTCCTCGATTCGCGTTCGAGAAGTTCCCTGGGGCCGACACCACGCTCACCACCACCATGAAGAGCGTGGGTGAAGCGATGGCCATCGGCCGAAACTTCCCAGAGGCCTTGCAGAAGGCGTTGCGTTCCATGGAACGTCCCTCGGCCGTCTTCTCCTGGCCCGATGGCGACATCGACATCACCGATCTCCTCGATCGCATGCGCCGACCGCACGATGGTCGCCTCTTGCTGGTCCAACAGGCCCTGTGGGCCGGGGCCGGGATCGATGCGGTGCACGAGGCCACGGGCATAGATCCATGGTTCCTCGACCAGATCTCGCAGATCAACGAACTCGCTGATCGGATCAAGGCCACGGCCACCTTGGAGCGAGATCTGCTCATCGAAGCCAAGCAGATGGGCTTCAGCGACGAGCAGATCGCCCAGTTGCGTGGTCTCTCGGAGGACGAAGTTCGAGACTTGCGGCATTCGTGGGGCGTGCGTCCGGTTTACAAGACGGTGGATACGTGCGCGGCCGAATTCGAAGCGTCCACGCCTTACCACTACTCGTGCTACGACGAAGAGAACGAAGCCCAGCCATCCGATCGCGACAAGGTGATCATCCTGGGCTCAGGGCCCAACCGCATCGGTCAGGGGATCGAGTTCGACTACTCGTGCGTGCACGCCGCGCTCGCACTAGCGGATGCCGGATACGAGACGATCATGGTCAACTGCAATCCGGAAACCGTCTCGACCGACTACGACACCTCCGATCGGCTGTACTTCGAACCCCTGACCTGCGAGGACGTTCTCGAGGTGGTCCACGTCGAGCAGCAGCGCGGACGGATCGCGGGTGTGATCGTGCAACTCGGCGGCCAAACGCCATTGGGCTTGGCTCGTCGACTCGCCGATCTCGGCGTTCCGATCGTGGGCACGAGTCCCGAGGCGATCCACCTGGCGGAGGAGCGTGGCGCCTTCGGTGAGGTGTTGGCGCGCGCCGGACTTCCCGCGCCCGAACATGGAACCGCCCGGTCCTTCGATGAGGCCCAAGCCATCGCCGCTCGAGTGGGATACCCGGTCCTGGTTCGACCCAGTTACGTTCTCGGTGGCCGGGGAATGGAGATCGTCTACGACGACGCCATGCTCGAGGACTACCTCCGACGATCCACGGACATCGCCAGCGAGCACCCGGTCCTCGTGGACCGTTTCCTCGACGACGCGATCGAAATCGACGTCGATGCCCTCTACGACGGTGAGGAGTTGTACCTCGCCGGGGTCATGGAGCACATCGAGGAGGCGGGCATTCACTCGGGTGACTCGGCCTGCGCGCTACCGCCCATCACCTTGGGGGCTGCGGATATCGAACGGATCCGTGCGTCCACCTTGGGCATCGCGAAGGGTGTGGGAGTGCGAGGACTGCTGAACGTCCAATTCGCGTTGGCTCAGGACACCTTGTTCGTCCTCGAAGCCAACCCCCGTGCGTCCCGGACGGTGCCCTTCGTGTCCAAGGCCACCGGGGTGCAGGTGGCCAAGGCCGCGGCCCGCATCATGCTCGGAGAGAGCATCGGCGATCTGCGCCGCGAAGGACTGCTGCCTGCGCACGGGGACGGGGGGACACTGCCGGTCGGCAGTGCCATCGCCGTCAAGGAGGCCGTCCTCCCGTTCGGCCGCTTCCACGGGGTCGATTCGGTGCTCGGTCCGGAAATGCGCTCGACCGGGGAGGTGATGGGGATCGATGATTCCTTCGGCGTCGCCTTCGCCAAGTCACAGCAGGGAGCCTTCAGTGGCGGCCTGCCCATGGGGGGAACTGCGTTCGTCTCCTTGGCCAATCGCGACAAGCGAGCGGCCGTGCTCCCGATCAAGCGCCTGGCCGACCTCGGATTCCGGATCTTGGCTACCCAGGGAACCGCCGACGTTCTGCGCCGTAACGGGATCCCGGCCGAGGTACTTCGCAAGCAGCACGAGGGACCCGGTTCCGACGGTGTCCCAACGACGGTCGACGTCATCATGGACGGGCAGATCGACTTGATCATCAATACTCCCTATGGCGTCGGACCGCGGGTGGACGGATACGAAATCCGCACCGCAGCCGTGACGATGGGCGTGCCGTGCGTCACCACCGTCCAGGGGCTCAGCGCTGCCGTGCAGGGGATCGACGCCTTGGTTTCCGCTGATGTGGGAGTCCGTTCACTGCAGGAGCACGCTGCAGCGCTTGCGGAGCTGCGTCACAAGCAAGAACAGGCGGGAACCTGATGCCCGAACAGATTCTGTCCGAGGTCCTCGACAACCGACGCGTAGGTGAGTACCACGTGCTGTCGCTCACCGCACCCGGCATCGCCGATTTCGCACGCCCCGGTCACTTCGTGACACTGGCGATGGGTGGCGAGGAGTCCAGCATGGTGTTGCGTCGAGCCTTCGCGATCCATCAGGTCACATCACGGGGCGTGTACGGCGGCACGTTGGACATCGCGGTTTCCGTGCAGGGGCGCGGAACGAAGTGGCTGTCGGAACGTCGTCGACACGACGTCGTGAGCCTGGTCGGACCACTCGGTCAGCCGTTCTCATTGCCCAAGCAGGGGGTTTCGTGCGTCCTGGTGGGCGGGGGATACGGCAGCGCACCACTGTTCATGCTCGCTCAGGACCTTCGGGATCGAGGTTGCCGTGTGGACATGGTGGTCGGCGCTTCGACGGAAGCCAAACTCTTCGGTGTTCTCGAACTCAAACGGCTGGCATCGTCTCTGACGATCACCACCGATGATGGAAGTGCAGGCGTGCGTGGTCGGGTCACCGATGTGCTGGGAGACATGATGGACCGCTCGGGCACCGACGTGGTCTACGCCTGCGGGCCGATGCCGATGCTCGCTGAAGTGGCACGCATCTCCACCAAGCGTCGTGTCTTCAGTCAATGCGCGGTCGAGGAATCCATGGCCTGCGGCATCGGGGTGTGCATGACCTGCGTGCTGCCCGTCGTGGGCGACGATGGTCAAACGCGGATGGTGCGCTCGTGCATCGACGGTCCAGTCTTCCGTGGTGATCGCGTCCGCTGGCGGGAAATCGGAACCGTTCCCGCGGATGCGCTCGGAGCACCCGATCAGGAGATCAACCGATGAGCCGGGCACTGATCACCGGGGGCGCAGGCCGGCAGGGCAAGCGCCGTAAGGGATCGGTCGTGGACATGGCGACGGAGTTGGCCGGTGTCCCACTGCCGAGTCCGGTGCTCACTGCCTCCGGTTGCGCAGCGGCCGGTCGGGAACTCGACGCTTTCATGGACATCACGCAATTGGGTGCGGTGGTGACCAAGAGCATCATGCTCAAACCTCGCGCTGGCCGGGCAACGCCCCGAATGTCGGAGACTCCGAGCGGAATGCTCAACTCGATCGGGCTGCAAGGTCCTGGTATCGAAGCGTTCATCGAACAAGATCTTGCATGGTTGGTGAGCAGGGGTGCTCGCACGATCGTCTCGATCGCTGGTGAGACAGTCGAAGAATACGCACGTTTGGCGACGAGGTTGCGCAGCGTGGGTGGTTTCGAGGCCCTCGAGGTGAACATCTCGTGTCCGAACGTGGCCGATCGTGGGCAGGTATTCGCGTGTCGGAGCGACACTGCCGCCCAGGTCATCCAGGCCGTTCGGCGCAGTAGCGATTCCCGGACGCCGATCTTCGCCAAGTTGTCGCCGGACGTCACGGACATCGTCGAGATCGCCAACTCCGTCATCCGTGCCGGTGCGACCGGTCTGTCCTTGATCAACACGCTCCTGGGCATGGTCATCGACACCACGACCATGCGTCCTGCTCTTGCGGGGATCACCGGCGGCCTATCCGGTCCGGCGGTACGTCCGGTTGCGGTGCGCTGCGTGTGGCAAGTCCGTCAAGCATTCCCCGATATCCCCATCATCGGGATGGGAGGCATCCGAAGTGGACGCGATGCTTTGGAATTCATCCTCGCGGGGGCCAACGCTGTCTCCGTCGGGACGGCGGTGTTCAACGATCCCAGTGCTCCGGTGCGGATTCACGCGGAACTAGCGGACCTGCTGGCCGAGCGGGGTCTACTCACGCTCACCGACGCCATCGGTTATGCCCACCGGCCGCAGGATTCGAGTTCGGCCGCGCACGCGAATGAGAACACTTCGAATGCGTCGAATGCGTCGAATGCTGCGGATGCCTTCGATGACTGGGACTTCATCTCCGAGTGAATGCTGATCATGAAAGTGCGGATCACGTGAACGGAGACGCCGTGACGAAGGCACCCATCGCGGTAGCGCTCGATGCGCCGGACCTCGACACATTGCGGGTCTGGGTGCAAGCGGTCGCCCCCACCGTGTCCTGCTTGAAGGTCGGGTTGGAGGTGTTCTGTCGCGACGGGCACCGCAGCGTGCAGACCGCGCGTGAGAGTGCCGCGCAGGCCGGCAGCCCCGACATCGACATCTTCGTGGACATGAAACTGCACGACATTCCGGCGACGGTGGCCGGTGCCGCGCGAGCACTGGCATCCCTGCAGCCCACGTATCTGACGGTGCATGCAGCCGGCGGTCCGGCCATGATCGAGGCAGCAGCTGCTGCGTTGCCCGATACGCGGATCGTCGCGGTGACCGTCCTGACGAGTTTGGACGCCGAGATGACGGCTGCACTGGGCATCCAGGGTTCACCCGAGGAGATCGTGCAACGGTGGGCACTCATCGCGGTGGAGTCCGGGGCTCGTGCGATCGTGTGCTCGCCGCAGGAGGTCGGCGTCGTGCGATCGGTGGTTCCAGGTGACGTCCACCTCATCACCCCGGGGGTCCGGCCGGTGGGGGCGGACACACATGACCAAAGGCGATCGGCCACCCCGCGGCAGGCCCTCGACGACGGTGCGGATCTGCTCGTCATCGGTAGGCCCATCACCGCTGCGCCCGATCCAGGCGAAGCCGCTCGCGCCATCGCAGCCGAGTGCGTTCGCCCATGACGCCGCCGCCGTTGACCGACGAACAGCGCGACGAAGCCCGGGCCGCAGCGCTTGCATCCCGTCGGGAGATGGCCGCCATTCGGCGGTCCGTGCGTCAGGGAGTCACCTCGGCCCAGGAGGTCTTGGAATCTCCCGAAGGGCCCCATGGACGCATGCGGGTACGTGATCTGCTGTGCTCGGTTCCCGGAATAGGTCCCACCCGCTGCGCATCGATCATGGACACGGTGGGTATCGCTCCGACGCGTCGTGTTCGCAGCCTCAGTTCCCGGCAACGCGCTGATCTCATCGCCGCCTTGACCGCACGCCAAGACAAGGCCGCTGGTGCTGCCAGGATTCGGACATGAGCAGCGCGGCGCCGCCACTGATCGTGGTGAGCGGACCATCGGGCGTGGGCAAGAGCACGGTGGTGGCCGAGGTGCTGCGCAGGCGACCGGATATCTGGTTATCTGTATCGGCAACCACGCGACCGCCTCGACCCGGGGAAACCGAAGGAGTCGAGTACTTCTTCACCAGCGACCAGGAATTCGACGCACTCATCTCTGCAGACGGACTCTTGGAGTGGGCGGAATTCGCGGGTAACCGGTACGGAACCCCGAAGCAGGCGGTGATGGAGCACCGCGGGCTCGGCCGGCCGGTGCTGCTGGAGATCGAGGTGCAAGGCGCGCGGCAAGTGCGACAGGCGTCCCCCGATGCCACCTTGATCTTCATCGCGCCCCCGAGCGTCAATGAATTGCGGTCACGGCTGGCAGCGAGGGGCACCGAGGACCCGGCTGCCATGGCGGCGCGGCTTCAGGCGGCCCAGGAGGAGTTGGCCGCTGCGGGAGAGTTCGACCACGTGCTGGTCAATGCCGATATCCAGGCGTGCGCAACCGCCTTGATAGACTCCGCAGGCTTGTCGGGATCAGCCGGCGAGGCCGGTTAAGTGGTGAATCCGCACGACGATTGCACGTGGCGATTCCACACGAGTAGTGAATGAGGCGTGATCTGTGACTTCCCAACCTGAGGGCATCACCTACCCCTCCATCGATGATCTTCTGGAGAAGACCGATTCCAAGTACTCACTGGTGAGTTACGCGGCCAAGCGAGCCCGCCAAATCAACGCCTATTACTCCCAGTTGGGCGAAGGTCTCTTGGAATACGTGGGACCGCTGGTTGAGACCTACGTGCAAGAGAAGCCGTTGTCCATTGCTCTGCGTGAAATCGATGCCGGGCTGCTCACCTCCGAGCCCTACGATCCCGCCGAGGCGGCCGCCGAGGTCGAGTCCGCGGCGGCAGCGCCGGCGGCGCCGGTGGACCCTTTCGCTGCGGTTGATGAACTCGCAGCGGTTGAAGAGGCCGCAGCCGGCGAGGAAACCGAGTAGGAAGTTCGCACGCCATGA
>CAYPSE010000027.1:0-14702 GCA_964413305.1 uncultured Rubrivirga sp.
TGGTGGTGGGTTCGTTAGCTGACGTGGCCGTTCGATTCATGTTGCTGGTTTTCGGTCAGGACGAGTTGGCGGCCAATGACCTGCTCGTCATGGTCATTGCCATCGGGTTGATCGTGCTTATGACGTGGATCTGCGTGGTGGGTACCGAACTGTCCGGTCGAGTTCAGACGGTGTTGAACATCGCGCAGGTGGTGGCGATCTTGATCTTCGCGTCGGTGGCGATCTATAAGGGGGCGAGCGGCCAGGGTCTTCCAGGGGCCGAAACTCCCAGTTGGGAATGGCTGAATCCCTTCGCCGCCGGGGCTGCGGGCTTGAGCGCGGGATTGCTGCTCGGTGTATTCGCGTACTGGGGCTGGGAGTCCGCCGTCAACTTGAACGAGGAGACGACCGATTCATCCAGCACCCCAGGCAGGGCCGCGATTTTGTCGACCTTCATCCTGCTCATCACCTACCTGGGAACTGCTATCGCCGTCTTGATGCTGGTGGGACCAAGGTTCCTGGCTGAACGGGCAGGGGAGGAGGAGATGCTCTTCGCGCTCATCGCCCCTGAGGCGCTGGGCAGCCTGGGCTGGATCGTGCTGCTCGCAGTATCGATGTCGGCGATCGCATCGACGCAGACGACCATCATCCCCGCGTCGCGAACCGCGTTGTCCATGGCTCGACGCACGGCGATCCCCGGCTACTTCGGGAGGATCTCCACCAAGCATCGGACTCCCGCGGTGTCCACCTGGTGGGTCGCGGTCATCGCGATCGTTTGGTACGTGGTGGTGCGTTTGATCAGCCAGAACGCACTCTTCGATTCCCTCACCGCACTGTCGCTGCTGATTGCCTTCTACTACTCCCTTACCGGAATAGCGTGCGCCGTCTATTACCGGCGTCTGCTTTTTCGCAGCGTCCGCGGATTCCTGCTCATCGGCCTTGGTCCGGTGGTGGGTTCGCTGCTACTGATCTGGCTACTGGTGCTCTCCGTGATGGAGATGTCCAATCCGGCGAATTCCTACGGAGGCGTCTCTTGGTTCGGATTGGGACCGCCGCTGGTCATCGGCATATTCCTCTTCCTACTCGGAGTGATCTTCATGATTTCCTCGCGCATGAAGCAGACCCCGTTCTGGCGCGAACGCCCGACCTGTGTTGACCCAGATCTCGTTCCCGTCTCCGAAGGTGGTGATCAGCGATGACCTTGGCTGTGGGGTACGACGGCGGTGAGAGTGCCAGGCACGCCCTGGCAGTGGCGATCGACCTTGCACGCGACCTGGAGGAAGCCCTTCTCATCGTGTGTGGGGTTGCGCCCGCCGGTGGAGTGGGGGAGGAGTATCAGTCCACCGAGGAGGCATTGATCGACGAACTCGCACCCATGGTGCAATCCGCGGTTGCCCAAGCGCAAGCAGTCGGCCTGGAGGCGGAAGCGGTGCTCGTCGACGCCGATCCCGTGGGTGCCCTCGAGGCAGTCATGGAGCAACGCCGACCGCGCATGCTGATCGTGGGCTACGGACAATCGGGTCGAATTCGTGCTGCCCTGTTCGGAGCCGTGGCACACAAGATCGTCGAGAGTTCAGAAGTTCCTGTCCTGGTAGTGCCCTAGAGGTGCTCATGAACGGATGGTCGCGACGGGAGGCGAACCGCCGGCGCTAGATCACGATCGATGGCGAAGTCCGTTCTCGCGCGAGGTGGACCGAATCCTGGGCGTCCGCCTCCTCGTAAACGAAAATCGGGCTGCGCACACCGTTAGTGCGCAGGGCTGTGCTGACTCGTTGGAAGATTGCGTGACCTTCTTCGATCAATGATTCGCGTGCCTCGTCGAATTCCTCGCCGGAGATCCCGGAGGGGTGGATTCCGAACACGAGGCTGACCGGTTGTACGGAATCGATCGAGGTATGGGATTGCCGAATGCGGGAGATGACGCGTTCGGCGTCGTCGTTGCAGTCGATGAGCACACCGCCGGGGGTGATGGGGACATCGTTGCCGAGCGGGAAGGGACTTTGCACGCGATTGGCGATCTCCCGACCGTTGCGGAAGAAGGCGGGAGCTCGGAGTCGGCGAATCACGAGCACTGTGATGCCAAGCAGCATCATCAGTGCGGCGATGGCCAGGGGTGGCGCGAGTCCGAGCCACGGAACTCCGCTCGCGCTGTCGGCGGGATCGGAGACCGAGCGGATGCCCACCACGAGCATGAAACCCAGGCCGATGGATCCCAAGACTGGGCCCACCCCCACGAGTAGGAATCCCTTCAGGCTGCCCTTGATGTGCTTGCGGTAGTAGAACACGCACGCAAGGCCCGTGATCGAGTAATAGAACGCGACCAGGATGCCCAGGGAAGAAAGGGTGTCGACCATCGCGTTCTCGCTGATACTCGACACGAGGAGGTACCAACCTGCAGCGAGCCCACCGAGCAGCATGAGCGCGACCCACGGGGACTTGAAGCGCGGGTGCGTCAATCCCAGTCGAGCAGGCAGGGCGCCCCTTCGCGCCATGGACAACACGGCGCGGGAACCGGGAACCATGGTCGACTGGGTCGACGCAAGTGCGCTGAGCGCAACCGCGAGAAGTACGAGAAATGCGAAGGGTCCGAGCACCACGCCGGACATGTCCACCAGGACGAGCCCGGACTCACCGACGGGATAGAAGCCGGATTCGCCGAGGTAGATCACGACGAAGATCGCGACCAGTACGTAGGTGCTGAGCAAGATGAGGGTCGACAGGACTCCGGCCTTGCCGGCGTCCGATGGCTTCTTGCATTCCTCCGACAGGTTGGTGGCCGCTTCCCAGCCCCAGAAGGCGAATACCCCGAGCAGCATGGCCGCGATGAGCGGCTCGAGGCCGTACGCGAGTGGGTTGAACCAGTCGGACGAGAACACCGGCAGCGTTCGTCGAACGGCGAGTACTCCGGCGGCGACCGCGAATCCCAGGAGGATTCCCACCTGCGCGAACGTGAGGATCGTCTGGAGACGGATGCTGGAATCCGACCCCAGGATCGACAACCCGGTCATCAGGACGATCAGGCCGGCTGCGCACAGAAGGATGAGCGTGCGATTCGCCGCGAGTGAGTCAAGTCCGAAGGTGAGCAGTCCATAGGTGATCGCGGTCTCGGCTAGGGACCCCAGGACGAGCACTCCCGCGGCGGCGATGGCCCAGCCGGCGAGGAAGCCGGACTTCGGACCGATGGCGCGGCTCACCCAAGAGAATGTTGTGCCGCAGTCCGGGTCGCGGCGCCCCAGATACATGAACGCCAGGGATGTCAGGGCCATCGGGATGAACGAGACCACCAAGACGATAGGTGTCGCGTAGCCGACGAGCAGGGCCATCGGCGCGAGGATCGCGGCGAGCGAGAACGCCGGGCTCGTGGTGTTCACCCCGACGGCCACCGCCTGCATGAGCGTGAGGCCGTCGGGCCTTTCGGACGTGGGAACCGAGGGCGTGAGGCTGTGGGTCAGCTGGGTCACGGCTGACCGCCTGAGCGTGAATCGGAAGCCAGCACCGAATGACGCCGGGAGTAGCCGAAGTAGATGGCCAAGCCCACGGCCATCCACACGGCGAAGACCAACCAGGTGACCGGATCGAGCCCGGCGACGATCACCGCGATAAGGGCGATTCCCGCGATCGGTAGTAGTGGGAAGAGGGGAGTCTTGAAGCCGCGCGGTAGATCCGGGCGGCGCTTGCGCAGCACGATCACTCCGATGTTCACCACTACGAAGGCGCCGAGGGTGCCGATGCTCGTCGCCTCGGCGAGCTGCCCGAGGGAGACGAAGGCAGCCGGGATCGCGATGAGCACGCTCACGATGACGGTGTTGGCGACGGGCGTTTGCGTTCGGGGATTCACGCGGGTGAACACCTTGGGCAGCAGACCGTCGCGTCCCATCGCGAACAGGATGCGCGTTTGCCCGTAGAGCGCGACGAGTACAACGCTGAAGATCGAGATGATCGCCCCGAGCGCGATGAGGTCACCCGCCCAGAACCCGCCCACCGCTTTGTTGGCGATGGTGGCGAGGATCGCCTCCGATCCTTGGCCGATGTCGTCCTGCCAGTTCTGCGCTCCGAGGGCCGCCAAGGTGACGATCAAGTAAAGCGCAGTCACGATCACCAACGATCCGATGATCGCAAAGGGGAGGTCCTTGCGCGGGTTCTTCGCCTCCTCACCTGCCGTGGAGGCAGCGTCGAAGCCGATGTAGGAGAAGAAGACTTGGCCGGCGGCCGCGGTGACTCCCAACAAACCGAGGGGAAGGAAGGGCGAAAGGTTCGAACCGTCGAAAGCGGTGAACGCGACCACGCTGAAGAAGATCAAGATGCCGATCTTGAGTAGGACCATGATCGAGTTGATCTTGGCCGATTCGGATGCACCGCGAATGAGGAGGAAGGCGCATGAGAAAACGACGATCAAGGCAGGAAAGTTGAAGACGCCGCCATCGCCTGGAGGGTTTGCAAACTGTTCGGGGATGGTCACGCCGAAGGAACCGAGGAAGGCATTGAGGTACTCACCCCACCCGACGGCCACTGCTGCCACGGATACGCCGTATTCGAGCATGAGCATCCAGCCCACCACCCACGCGACGACTTCACCCAGGGTCACGTAGGTGTATGAGTAGCTCGATCCGCTAGCGGGAATCGTGCTCGCCAATTCTGCGTAGGAAAGCGCGGACAGCAATGCGGCGAACCCGGCGAGCAGGAAGGACAGCATCACCGCAGGTCCGGCCTTGGGTATCGCTACACCAAGGATCACGAAGATTCCGCTGCCGATGATGGATCCGACACTGAAGAACAAAAGTGCCGACCGACCCATGGTCCGCTTGAGTTCACTATGGCCCAGGACGTCGTCGATCGGCTTGAGTCGGAAAAGTCCGCTAGCCAATTTGGTCCTCTTTCGCGCCATGTGAGGTCGGGCGGGATTACGGTAGCCGCGGCCAAGCCCCGCGTGGGGCTTTTCGTCCCACCCAGAAAGGGGGGTAGTCGTGCCGATCGTCGTGGGTGTCAGCGCGGATGATGCAGGGTCTGATGCGCTCGCGCTGGGTGCCGTGATGTCCCGACTGCTGGGGCAGGGCGTGGTCCTCGCGCATGTTCAGCCCCCCACGATCGAGTATCCGAGCATTGGGAAGGTTGATGCAGAATGGGCGGACTATCTGCGCCAGCAGGCGCATGCGACCTTGACTCGGGCACGGGAAACCTTGGCGTCACGTGACGACGTGACCGTGGTCGATTCGGTGACCGTGGCGAATTCAGCAGTGAGTCGGGGACTGAACGAGGTCGCACGCGAGGTGAACGCAGTCTCGATCGTGGTGGGTCCTGGTCTCATCCGTCGGGAAGCGCGGGTGTCGTTGGGCTCTACTGCGCATTCGCTCGTGCATGGGGCGGACTGTGCCATCGCCGTGGCACCGGACGGTTATCGACTCAGGGCTCTCAAGCACATCGGTCGACTCGTCGTGGGGTTCCGTGATCGCGATCCGGGAGTTCGAGACTTGCGGTGGTCACTGGGAGTTGCGAACGCAGCAGATATCGCTGTCGAAATGTTGAGCGTGATCATCCGCGTCACCCACATCGACGCCCCGCGTTTGGGTGGGGATCCTGAACGAGCAGTGTTGCAGGTTCTGAAGGAGCAGCAGCAGCATGCGCAGGACCGTGCTCGCGAGGAACTCGGAGTTCCGGTTTCGGGAGCGGTGGTCGAGGGGGATTCCGCAGAGCAAGCACTGGAGCAATTCGAGTGGCGAGCAGACGATCTCTTCGTTCTAGGTTCGAGTAGATACGGCGCGATCAGTCGCGTCGTCTTGGGTGACATCGGCAAGAAGCTCGTGCAGGCGAGTGCTGTGCCCGTGTTGATCCTGCCGCGGGCCGACTAGCCCTGTGTCGATTCCAGTTGGATCACGCGTTCGTTGAGTGCGTCGGTCAGTTCACGGGCACGGAGTTTGTATCCGCTGGCGCCGTAGTGAATGCCATCGAATCGATAGGCGTCGTTGCTGCGGGCGATCTTTTCCCACGGTACGACCTTCACGTTGGGCTTGCCCTTGGCGACCTGGCGGATCATCTTGTTGAACCAGGCTGCGCGCGCGATCGAGAAGGAGCTGTAGTCGATATCGAGGTCAACCCACAACACCTGTCGGTTCGGGCCGAGTCGGTCCAGGACCTTGTTGACGCGCTGCTCGGTGATTGCCGGTTGAACCCATGAGATGTCATTCGTGCCCAAAGCCATGATCACGTAATCGGGAAGCTGATCGAGTTCCTTGGCTCGCTTGATTTGGTCCAGCCCCCAGTCGAGGCGACGAGATCCCCAGCAGCGGAACGTGGGCGTCCAGCCGCTGTCTTCGAGGTATTCGGTCATCGACTCCTGGGACTCGCGGGTCAAGGAGTCGCCGATGATGAGGACCCGCCGACCCTCACCGGGAGAGCCCTCGCTGGGTTGTCCTGGCCACACCGGTGCGGGGCAGGCGTCCCAGGGGGGGTTGTCCGGCCAGGACGCATCGGCCTTGTCCGGCGGGTAGGTGGGGGTCGGTTCGGGTGCGGTGGCGTCCGCTGTGGTGGGGGTTGGTTCGGGCGGACTGGGGTCTGGAGTAGCGGCTGTCGAGGTACCGGGGGCCTCGGCGGCGTCGGTGCTCGGGTCCGTCGCCGACGCTGAGCCCCACGGGGGTTGGGATAGGTACAGGCTCACGGTTGCGACGGTCACTAGGACGATCATCGCGGCGCTCAGCCACCAGGCGGGGCCCCGCCGCCGCGATGACTGGCTGAGGTGACCCGTACGCACGGGACGAGTATGGAATGCGCGCCTTGCCGGACCGGACATGGGTTCGGACATAGGCAGGAGGCTGCACCTGCTAGCGCAGGTCGAGAGGGATCTCCTGGACGCCGATCTTCAGCGAACCGTCTGCGGTCGATCCCCACAGGTAGAGGATCCGGTTGTCGCCCATGTCCTGGCGCCCGGGGGCGTTGACGATCCTGTGGTTACTGGCGGGGACGAGGGGGCGCCGTGAATTCGCTCGCAGGACCTGCAATCGGTAGTCCCCCGAACGCAGTCCCACGTCCTGCTGGGAACCCGGTCGGACGTCCTTCATGATCACCGAACCGCGGGAGCGGATGTCCGCACTCGGCGCTTGGGCGATATTCCGGATGGTGAGGCGACCCATGTCACGGCCGACGGTTCTGGTCTCGTTTTCGAAGACGGTCGCGGCGCTCGCCATGGTGGGGGTGAGGTGCAGTGCGACTGTGTAGTTTCCGTCAGCGAGGAACGTCAACTTCCGTGATTCGAGCAAGGATGTGCCCGGTGCGAACGCTGCATCATGCGGGAGCACGGAGAGTGAGTACGTGCCGGGCTTCACGGTGGTGGTGCTGATGTCCCCGGGAGTGAGGTCCTCGGCGAGGAGTGTTCCATCCGCGTAGACGTCGATCCCTTCGTCATCGCCGAGATTGGGGATCCCCTGAAACACCGAAACGGTCGCCATCAGCGTGCGGAGATTGGACGAGTCACCATGGACTGGCGTCCCGAGGACGGGACTCACTGCGGACACTGCGCACAAAGCGGACACTGCGCACACTGAGGTGGTGAGGGCCGCGAGGCGCAACGCGAGACGTCTCATCACGGGATCTTCCCGCGGATGGGCCGAGTCCGCGACTCAGCGGCGAACGGCTCCATGCGGGCAGCTGGTACGCATCGGCTGTGGCTCGCTAGAGGCTGTCATGCGAAATCTCCTCGAGGTGCTTGAGGACATCTCCCCAATCCCTGCTGCGTGGATCGATGAGTTCGTAGTGGCCGATTCCGGGAAACTCACACACGTCGATGCTCCACTGCTGGCCGAATGATCTCGACATCGCTATCGGAACGATCGAGTCGTTCGTCCCGTGCAGGATTCGGACGGGCACCGCGGGTCTTGGCAGTAGGTGGGGATCGAGATCGGTGCGGGTGCTCGATGGCGCACCCAGGAAGGCGCGCACGGCACCTTCGTCGAGGTTGAGCTCATCTGCGAGAGCAAGGTTGCTCAGGGGTGCGAGTGCCACTACTCCCGCAATGGACGTAGGGGATCGGTGAGCGGCGATCAAGGCGAGGTGACCTCCGGCTGAATGCCCGACGACGATGACCCGGGAGAACTCGGTTACTCGAGTGAGCGTTTCGATCGCTTCGAGAACGTCCGACACCGTCCGATCAGGCTCCCCGGGTACGCGTCGGTACTCGATCAGTGCCGTGACCCAGCCGGCTTCGGCCAACGCGCCCGATGCCGAACGCGCGTGGCTTCGGTCGTATTCGGGGCGCCAGTACCCGCCGTGCAGGAAGACCACGGGCAGCGCTTTTCGAGTGACCGCATCGGGAGGGAGGTAGATGTCGATGACCTGATCGTGGCTGGGCCCGTAGGGGTGGGATTCATCGTGAAGTGGCCCCTGCCGGGTGAGGACACTTCGGTCTTCGGCCATCGCCCGAGTATGCCTCGGCGGTCCTACCATGACCACCGTGTCTGGATCGAAGGATCGCGCAGCGGCATTCCCGGCTATCGAGAAGCGCTACGGCAAGCCGATGGCGCACTGGCACCGGGAGATGAAGAAGGTGGCGGGGAGGAAGTACCCCGAGCAGATGGCTTTCCTTCAAGAACAACACGGTTTCAGTAGGGCTCACGCGAACGCGCTGGTGCAGTTTTCACGCGGTTCGACGAGTGCTCGTCGCTTCGAGACCGTAGATGAGTACTTGACGGAACATGACGCGGTCAAGCAACAGACCGCTCGGGCGATCCTGGCGTCGATCACGAAGTCGTTTCCTGACGCCGAAGTGCTGATCGCCTGGAACCAGCCCATGGTGAAAATGTCAGGGAAGTACGTGTTCGGTATGGGAGTCTTCGCCAAGCACATCCTCATCGCTCCCTATGACTCCGAGGTAATCGATCGATTTCGCGAGCGGTTAGCCGACTATGAACTCAACAAGAAGACCATCAAGGTTCCCGTTGACTGGCACGTCGATGACGAACTGCTCCGGGACCTGATCGACGCCGTTGCGACCCCCTAGCCCGACTTCCCCGACTGGGCCGCCTCGAGCCGCGCCACCATCGCCTTGAGTTGTGCAAGTTCGGTGAGCACTTCCTGGACCTGATCGGGCCCCTGGTGAGCTCGCTTGACGAGGGCTGCTGACAGGGATGCTGTGACCACGCCCAGCACGCTGATACCGACGAGCATCACGAGTACGGCTAGCGCCCGTCCATCCCATGTGACCGGGACGAAATCCCCGTAGCCGACGGTGGTGACCGTCTCGAAGCCCCACCAGATCGCATCGGGGGCCGTCGTGATCTCTGCGTTGGGTGCGCTGCGTTCGGCGTTCAGCACCATGAGGCTGCCCACCCATACGACGATGAGCGCGGCGGTGAAGGCCGAGGCCAAGCCGCCGCCGCTGATGAGCCCGCTCTTCTTGGATATGAAACTGCCGCCCGTGAAAGCTCGCAGGGCCCGGATTGCTCGGAATTGGGGGACGATCACGGTGATGGTGTCCACCACGTTTCGCTGGAAGAAGTGTTTCTTGTCGGTGGACATCAGGAAACGGAAGAGCAGGTCTATCGCGAAAAGCAGCCATAGCAGGTTCCCGAAGATGGTCATGTATCGGAACCACGTGGCTTCTGGGTAGTACCAGATCGCCTGTATCGAGAAGGTAGCCAAGTAGAACAAGGCCAGGATCGACAACAGGGGTGAGATGCGTTTGGTGTACGCGTCGAGCCATTCTTGGCGGCGGCTTTGAGCCTGGGTCAAGGTTCCCGTGGGTTGTGTGGGGTCGGTCATGCCCCCAACATTAGAAGTCCGACTACACCGTGGGTGTTCGCTAGCGCAGGACTTGCCTGAGCTTGCCGCCCGTGGGTTCGGGCCTTGGCCGTTCGTCATCCAGGGTGATCGCTACTCCGCGGGCATCATGTTGATCGACGAAGGCCTGGAGTCGAGCCTGCAACCGCTCCCAGATCCGATCTCGGTCTTCGTGTGCAACCTCATCGAAGCGCACGCGCAGGTGATTCGGATCAGGATTGATGACCTGGAAGCGATCGACTCCGGGCGTCTCCTCGATCACCGAACCGAGGGCTAGCGGCACGATCTCGACACTGGCGTCGGTCGGTCCCTGCAGCGTGACGAGATCGTTGGTTCGCCCCTCTACTTCCACTGCGGGAAGCAGACTCCCGCACGGGCACGGATCGACGTACATTCGAACGCGATCACCAAGGTCGTACCTGATGATCGGCTGCACGAAGTTCGCCAGATTCGTGACCAAGCAAGTGTCGGATGTGGTACCAGCTGGCACAGGGTCGTGGTTTGCGTCCACCGGCTCCAGCACGTACCAGTCCGCATTGACGTGAAACCTGTGTTCATCGCATTCCAGGGCGAGGGCGGGAACCTCCGACGCCGCGTAGCCCTGCAGCAAGTGACAACCGAACGTCTCCTCCAAATCGCATCGCTGCCTTTCGCCGAGGTACTCACCGGCGCACAACATCAAAACCGGATCGATCGACAGCCTGCCCTCGCGTTGCTCCTTTGCCAAGGCAAGGAGCGCACTGGGGTACCCGCTCACGAAAGTGGGCTGATAGGAGTTCAATTCACGAACCTGCTCGGTGATGGGTCGCAGCACGGAAACGATGCGCACTCGCCGGCTGAGGGCCGGGTGAAGGGTCTGCACATAGGCGGCTACGCCCACACCGCCGTAGTGGCCTCCTGTGGCGAAGAGCACTGCGCTGCGAAACCCCTTCTGCAAGATGCCCAGAGCCGCTCCGTGCCTAAGAATCTGCCTTTCCGATCGAAGTCGCGACGCCAATTGGAAGACGGTCCACGACGAAGGATCGTGCACGATCACGGCGGGAGTTCCAGTCGTTCCCGAAGTCGTGAAGACTCGATAGCGACGCAGGTAGGTGTGCCCCACCAATTCAGGTTTGGCGAGGAATTCCTGAGTGAGCCGGCCGAGCCGAAGCCGTGGGTCCGTGACCCAGTCATCGAAATTCGACATCAATTCCGATTTCCTCGTGGGGGGTACGGCAGTCCAGTCGTCGATCTCGTCGGGCAAGTCACGCAACAGCGAGCGGAAGTAGGGAGAGGCGGTTCGAGCATGACGGATTAGGCGGGCTGCGCGTCGGCCCTGGAGTCGAACGAGATAGTCGCTGCGAGTATTCGTGACCCGCAGGGACGTTCCGACAATTCGACCGATCGTCTCTACCTTCATTGCCTCGCCTTCCTTATGGCTCCCCAATTTCCAGCAGGAAGTAGGTGCATGGAGTCGAGGTGACTGCATGCGATCGGTTGTGACCGGACAAGAAAGTGGGGCGCCGACCTTGCGGTCGACGCCCCACTTGGTAGACGAACTACGTCACTTCGCGATATCGAAGCGGTCGAGCATCATCACCTTGTCCCAGGCCTTCACGAAGTCCTGGACGAACTTCTCTTGCGCATCGCCGGAGGCGTAGACCTCGGCGAGTCCGCGCAGTTGGGAATTCGACCCGAAGACCAGGTCCATCCGTGAGGCCAACCACTTCTGCTCACCGGTCTTGCGGTCCTTGCCGGCGAACACCTGCTCTGTCTCGTCGGTGGGCTCCCAGACTGTGTCGATGTCCAGGATGTTCACCAGGTAGTCATTCGTGAGTGCACCCTTGTTGGTGGTGAGCACGCCCACGTCCGAGCCGTCGTAGTTGGTCCCTATGCCACGCATACCGGCCACCAACACCGTCATCTCCGGTGCACTGAGATTCAGCAGGTTCGCTTTGTCGACCATCAACTGCTCGGTCGGCCGAATCTGCCCCTTGGCGACGTAGTTCCGCATTCCGTCGGCCAGCGGCTCGAGGACCGCGAAGGACTCGACGTCCGTCATTTCCTCGGTCGCGTCCGTGCGGCCCGGAGTGAACGGCACCGTGACGTTGTGTCCAGCATCCTTGGCGGCCTTCTCCACACCGGCGCAACCGGCGAGGACGATGAGATCCGCCATCGAGATCTGGGCGCCCCCGGCTGCGTTGAACTGTTGCTGGACTCCCTCCAACGTGGTGAGGACCTTGTTCAACTGAGCAGGGTTGTTCACCTCCCACTCGCGCTGAGGGGCGAGCCGTATACGTGCACCGTTGGCTCCGCCGCGCTTATCGGTGCCACGGAACGAGGCAGCCGATGCCCAGGCAGCACAGACCAGTTCGGACGCGGTGAGGCCCGAGGCCAGCACTGCCTCCTTCAGAGCGGCGACGTCCGCCGCGCCGACGAGTTGACCGGACACGGCCGGAACCGGGTCCTGCCAGATCAGATCCTCGGTGGGAACCTCCGGGCCCAGGTAGCGCGTCTTCGGCCCCATGTCGCGGTGGGTCAACTTGAACCACGCGCGCGCGAAGGCGTCGGCGAATTCCGCCGGGTTCTCCATGAAACGACGTGAAATGGGCTCGTAGATCGGATCCATCCGCAACGCCAGGTCCGTGGTGAACATGATCGGCGCGTGCCGCTTGCTCGGGTTGTGCGCATCGGGAACGGAGTCGGCCGCAGCACCACCCTTGGGTATCCACTGCGTGGCACCCGCCGGGCTCTTGGTCTGTTCCCACTCGTGTCCGAACAGCGTCTCGAGGTAACTGTTGTCCCACGTGGTCGGGGTGGGTGTCCAGGCACCCTCGAGGCCACTGGAGATGGTGTCCTCACCGTTGCCGGTGCCGTAGGAGGAGATCCAGCCCAGGCCCATGTCCTGCAGCGGTGCACCCTCGGGCTCCGGTCCGACGTACTTGCTCGGGTCGGCGGCGCCATGCGCCTTGCCGAACGTATGTCCACCGGCGATGAGTGCGACGGTCTCGTAGTCGTTCATCGCCATGCGGCCGAACGTCTCTCGGATGTCGCGGGCGGCCGCCATCGGATCGGGAACGCCGTTGGGACCTTCGGGATTGACGTAGATCAACCCCATCTGGACCGCCGCGAGCGGATTCTCCAGATCGCGGTCGCCGGTGTAGCGCTCATCGGCCAACCACTCGGCCTCCGAACCCCAGTAGGTGATGTCGGGTTCGTACACGTCCGCGCGTCCGCCACCGAATCCGAAAGTCTCGAAGCCCATTGACTCCAGAGCGACGTTGCCGGTGAGGATGAAAAGGTCGGCCCAGGAGATCTTCTTGCCGTACTTGGCCTTGATCGGCCAAAGCAGACGGCGCGCCTTGTCCAGGTTGACGTTGTCTGGCCAGGAGTTGAGCGGCGCGAATCGCTGCATGCCAGCACCGCCGCCACCGCGACCATCGCTGGTGCGGTAGGTGCCGGCGCTGTGCCATGCCATGCGGATGAAGAACGGGCCGTAGTGGCCGTAGTCAGCCGGCCACCAATCCTGGGAGTCGGTCATCAGGGCGCGCAGGTCGGCTTTCACGGCGTTCAGATCCAAGGACGCGAAGGCTTCGGCGTAGTCGAAGTCCTCGCCCATCGGATTCGCCGCCGGGGGGTTTTGCTCCAGTACCCGCAGATTGAGCTGGTTGGGCCACCAATCCTCGTTCTGGGTGCCAACGCCCACCGAACCGTGATCGATCGGGCACTTGCTCTCGTTCGCCATCCGTATCTCCTTGTGTAGGTGCTTGTTGTCGTCGCAGTTGGGGAACTACCGGTTCGTATGAAGTTGTTCGGCGCACCGGGGACATGTGCCCCAGTACATGACCTCGGCCTCGTCGATGACGAATCCTTGATCGTTCGCTGCGGTCAAACACGGGGCATCGCCCACGGCGCAATCGACGTCGGCGAGGGTCCCGCAGGTTCTGCAGACCACGTGGTGGTGGTTGTCTCCTACCCGGGTCTCGTAGCGCGCAGGTGAACCTGCGGGTTCGATCCGGCGAAGGATTCCCGCCTCCACCAAAGCGGAGAGGGAGTCGTAGACGGCCTGGCGCGAGACGGTCCCGATGCTCGAGCGCACCAGATCGATCACGGAGTCGGCCGTCGCGTGTTGGCGGGAGGAGACGGCGTCTAGGACCGCGAGCCGCTGAGGTGTGACGTTGAGACCGTGTCCCCGCAGCGTCGAGGCTGGGTCCAACGCTGCCTCGAGAGAGGCATGGTGATCCGGCACGGAGTCAGACTATGTCCAGATCTGGACTTGATCAAGTCGGGGGCGTCGGCATGTGAATCCCGTGGTTCGGTTCACTTCGTCCCTAGCCTGGTGGTGTCCCCGCACTTCGGTGCGTTCCTCCCGGGAGGATCCATGTCCGACACCATCTCCACGCCGGCCAGTACGCCCGACACGACGGGCTATCCGGCAACGCTGCAGATCGACTACCAGGATCGGCTGAGCAGGGTCACCACGATCTTCCGCCTGATCCTCGTGATCCCCATCGCGATCGTCCTCGGCATCCTCACCTCCGGTGGTGAGTCCGTCGTGATGACCGTGAATGAAGCTGGCGAAGTCGTGAACGACGTCTCGACCGGTGGCCTGGGGATCTTGGGTTCTTTGTTCCTCGTCACATTGCTTTTGCTGCTGTTTCGCAAGAAGTACCCGAAATGGTGGTTCGACTTCAATCTCGCGCTGCATCAGTTCGCAGCTCGCCTGTCGGCCTATGTCCTCTTGATCACCGATCGCTATCCATCGACCGACGAGCAGCAGAACGTGCACCTCGACGTGCCGTATCCGAATGCGCAGACGGAATTGAATCGTGGTCTCCCGCTGGTGAAGTGGTTTCTGGCGATCCCGCACTACTTCATTCTGTTCTTCCTGTCGATCGCCGCGTTCTTCGTTGTGGTGATCGGTTGGTTCGCGATCATCTTCGTGGGCCGGTTCCCACGCGGGATGTTCAACTTCGTGG
>CAYPSE010000028.1:0-14403 GCA_964413305.1 uncultured Rubrivirga sp.
GATCAGCTCGCCCTTGATCAGCTCGCCCTTGATCAGCGCGCCCTCGATCAGTTGAGTCCCCATCGCGGTCCGTGCCTGCGACTTCGGCAGCTCCCGCGGGGCGGGAAGCGCTGCGAGTGCGCCGCGGGGCGCCGCCTTGCTTCTGGCGCTCACTTATGGCGGAGATCAGGTCCTGCTTGCGCATCCCGCTCGATCCCGTGATGCCCAACTGCTGGGCGAGCTGCTTGAGCTCGGGGAGAAGCATCGAAGCGAGGCTGCTGCCGCGATCGGCAGCGCGCGATGTAGTGGTGTCGGTCATGGTGTCCTTCGGATTACCGGACTCCCGGACGGGAGTGTTCGAGGGCCCGTCGGCGGTTTGCCGAATGATGGGCCGCCTCTTGTTGGGCCGCTTCGTGAATCCTGGTCTTGCGGCTCACCGGGGAAGAAGAGCCAGGGATTCGCCGTGAAGTGTGGCGTTCGCTCCGGGGATCGGTCCGAACGGCCGAACGAGGCGGCTACAAGGTACCACTCCCCCGGTCAGGTTCGGTCCAGGGGGCTTTCGTGAGCGCCCGCGAGGCTGATCGGTATCTCGCGAACCGCCCATTCGGATCCGCGGTCGACGATGGTCGCTACGCGGCCCTCGGCATCATCAGCGGCGGACAACACGATGACCGAAGGGCCGGCGCCGGAGACGGCAGCCGCAAGGCCCGCGGCACGCAGCCGGTCCACGAGAGCCACGGACTGCGGGTACACGCCCGAGCGCGCCTGTTGATGGAGGCGATCCGACGTTGCCTCCCACAGCAGGTCCGGGCGCTGCGTCATCGCATGCACCAACAGTGCCGATCGAGCGACGTTGTGGCTGGCACTCGCATGGGGAACTACGTCGGGAAGAACCTGGCGCGCGGTGACGGTGGGCAACGTTTCGACGGGTACCACGAGCACCGCATGGATGTCGGCGTGCGGATCGACGCGCACGGCGCCTGGCTTGCCATCGTCGGTAAGCCACGCGACCGTGAAGCCTCCATGAAGTGCTGCGGCGAGATTGTCCGGATGGGACTCCATCGTGGTCGCTGCCGCTAGCAGTGCATCGTCGTCGAAGTCCACGCCTTCCACCATCGCGCGGGCAAGGACCATGCCGCCGATGATCGCCGCCGCGGAGGATCCCAATCCTCGTCCGTGCGGAATCGCGTTTCGACAACGAAGAACGAAGCCCTCAGGCGCCACGCCCATCGCCTCGAAAGCGGTGTTCATCGCTTGGACGACCAGGTGGCGTTCGTCTCGGGGCACTTCGGCTTCACCCTCGCCCGCTACCTCGACCAGAACGCCCGGATCGTCCGAGGCCATCGCCACCAACTCGTCGAAGACGCCCAGCGCGAGGCCCATGGAGTCGAATCCCGGGCCCACATTCGCGCTACTCGCGGGCACCAGCACGCGAACCGGACCGGTGCGCAGGCGCGCCGTCATGAGACCGCTCTCATCCCTCGGCACTCACCCTTCTAAGCCCAGTGCCCGTGCGGCCGCCGTGACGTCGACCGGCACCACAACCGGCTCCGGCGCCGAATCGAGCGCCCACTGCGGGTCCTTGAGGCCATTTCCGGTCAAAGTCACCGCGATCACCTGACCGGGATCCAACTTCCCGGCTTCCTTCATCTTCAGCAAGCCGGCAACCCCCGCAGCGCTCGACGGCTCACAGAACAATCCTTCGGTAGCGGCGAGAAGTCGGTAGGCGGCGAGGATCTCTTCGTCGGTCACCGAATCGATCAGTCCCCCGGATTCGTCTCGCGCCGCAATCGCGGCCTCCCACGACGCGGGGTTGCCGATGCGAATCGCGGTTGCGATCGTCTCCGGCTTGGCGACGGGCGACCCCGACACCAACGGTGCGGCGCCCGCAGCCTGGAAGCCCCACATCCGCGGCAGACCTTCGCTCACGCCGTCGCGCTGGTACTCGGTGTAGCCGCGCCAATAGGCGGTGATGTTGCCGGCGTTACCGACCGGTAGCGCGTGGATGTCGGGCGCACGCCCGAGCATGTCCACCACTTCGAAGCTCGCGGTCTTCTGACCTTCGATGCGAACCGGATTCACGCTGTTGACAAGTGAGACGGGATACGAGTCGGCCAATTCGCGGGCAACGGTGAGGCAATCGTCGAAGTTGCCGTCCACCTGCAACAAGGTGGCACCGTGCACGATCGCCTGGGCGAGCTTGCCCATCGCGATCTTGCCCTGGGGCACTAGGACCGCGGAGATCATGCCGGCCTTGACGGCGTAGGCCGAGGCACTCGCCGAGGTGTTGCCGGTGGATGCGCAGATGACCGCCTTGGCGCCGTCTTCCGCCGCCTTGCTGATCGCCATCGTCATGCCACGATCCTTGAAAGATCCGGTCGGATTGGCACCCTCGAACTTCAGCCATACCTCGCAGCCGAGCGTCTCGCTGAGCGAGCATGCGTACACGAGCGGGGTCCCACCTTCACGCAAGGACACCACGGGCGTGGACTCGGAGACCGGAAGACGATCGCGATATTCCTCGATCACCCCACGCCATTGATGCGCGCCGGTCATTGCTCACCCTCCACGCGCATCACACCCACGACCCGGCGAACCGTGTCGAGTCCTCGCAGTTGCTCCACGGTGGCCCGCAGTGCTGCATCGCTCGCCCGGTGCGTGCGAACGATCAGCCCTGCGTCCTCACCGTGCCCCTCCTGGTGCACCACCTGGATGCTCACCCCGTGATCGGCGAATGCCGTGGCGACGCTGGCGAGCACACCGGGCTTGTCGGCAACATCGAGGTTGACGTAGTACTCGGTCATCGCCTGACCGATGGGAAGCACCGGTAACTGCCGATAGGTGCTCTCGCCCGGGCCCTTGCTGCCGCTGAGTCGATTGCGCGCCGCAGCCACGACATCGCCGAGCACCGCGCTGGCGGTCGGGTGTCCGCCGGCACCGCGTCCGTAGAACATCATTTGACCCGCGGCGTCGGCTTCCACGAACACAGCGTTGAAGGATTCGCGGACAGCCGCGAGCGGATGGGTTCGCGGGAGCATCGCCGGGTGCACCCGCACGATCACTCCCGAGGAATCCGGTTCATCGATCAACTCCGCGATCGCAAGCAACTTGATGACGAAACCCATGTCCCGGGCTGCCGCCATGTCGTCCGCCGTGACCTGGGAGATGCCTTCCACGTAAACATCGCCCAAGGTGACGCGTGTGTGGAAGGCGAGTTCGGCCACGATCGCCGCCTTCGCGGCCGCATCGTGTCCGTCGATATCCAGCGAGGGATCCGCTTCCAGGTAGCCCAGCGCATTGGCCTGATCGAAGACGTCCGCGTAGGCAACACCCTCCTCGTCCATCTTGGTGAGCATGAAGTTAGTGGTGCCATTGACGATGCCCATGACCTTGCGAACCCGGTCACCGGCCAGTGACTCGCGCAGGGGGCGCAACAGCGGAATCGCACCGGCGACCGAAGCCTCGAAGTACAAGTCCACTCCGTAGCGCTTCGCCGCCTCGTACAACGACGCACCATCCTCGGCGAGCAGCGCCTTGTTGGCGGTCACGACGCTGGACCCGGCAGCCATCGCCGCCAGGATGCATTCGCGCGCCGGCTCGATCCCACCCATGACTTCGACGACGATGTCCGCTCCACTCGTCGCGACCGCACGGGGGTCGTCGGATAGCAGTTCAGCGGGTATGCCCGGACGAGGTCGCGACAGGTCGCGCACCGCAACGGCGGTCAGACGAAGCGGCGCGCCCACGCGCTCGGCGAAATCGTCCGCGTGCTCATGCAGGAGCTCGGCCACGGAGGTTCCCACGGTGCCACCACCGAGCAGCGCGATGGTCACCTCGTCACGCGTGGACATACCGACTCCTTGATCATCTTCTCGAGCGTTCGTTCACGCCCGCGAGGGGGACAGCCTCTCAGGTGGTCGAATCCAGGCTGAGGAGGTCGTCGATCGTCTCCCGGCGCAGCACCGTCGAGGTGCCGCCGTCACGTACGGACACCACACCCGGCCGAGGGACGTAGTTGTAATTGGAGGCCATCGATCGGCAGTAGGCGCCCGTCGCCGCGACGGCGAGCAGGTCCCCGGGTGCGAGGTCGGCGGGCAGCCATGCGTCCCGGACCACGATGTCGCCGGATTCGCAGTGCTTGCCGACCACGCGACACAGCATCGGCTCGGCTGACGACGACCTCGACGCCAGCCGCACCGTGTACTCCGCTCCGTAAAGAGCGGTGCGGATGTTGTCGCTCATGCCCCCATCAACGCTGACGTAGGTGCGGACCTGGCCGTGGTCGAGTTCCACCGGCTTCACGGTGCCCACTTCATAGATCGTGATGCCCGCAGGTCCCACGATCGCCCGACCGGGTTCGAAGGCCAGTACTGGTGTGGTGATCCCGGCATCGGCGCACTCCTTCGCGACGATGTCGCCGATCTGCGCCGCCATGTCCGCAACATCGAGCGGATCGTCGGATTCGACGTATGCGATTCCCATACCGCCTCCGAGGTTGAGTTCCTCTATCTCGATGCCCTGCTCGTCGTAGATGCGCTGGGCTAACGCAACAACACGTGCGGCGGCTATCTGGAAACCCGATGCATCGAAGATTTGCGAACCGATGTGCGAGTGCAGACCGACGAGCGTGAGGCTCGGCAACTTCGCGATCCGACGAACAGCTTCCTCGACCCCTCCCCCACTGGCCGACAGCCCGAACTTCTGATCCTCGTGTGCGGTTGCGATGAACTCATGGGTGTGTGCCTCCACCCCCACGGTGGCGCGCACCAGCACCGGTTGGACGCGCCCGGCCTTGGCAGCCGCCTGCGCAACGCGGGCGATCTCTTCGAAGGAGTCGATGACGATCCGGCCCACGCCGTACTCGACGGCAGTGGCGATCTCCTGCTCGGACTTGTTATTGCCGTGCATCAAGAGCAGTTCACCCGGGACACCGGCGCGCATCGCTACCGCGAGCTCTCCCCCGCTGGCGACGTCGATCCCCAAGCCCTCGTCGGTGACCCAGCGCGCAACCGCGGTGGACATGAACGCCTTGGCCGCGTAGAACACCATGGCCGCGCCGGCCTGCCGATAGGCCACGGCATATTCCCGAGCTCGCGAGCGCAGGTCCTCCTCATCGAGCACGAAGACCGGCGTTCCGAATTCGCTGGCGATCTCGCGGACGTCCACACCCGCCACGGTGATCACCCCGGATGGATCACGTGAGCAATTTCGCGGCCACACCGCCGGATCCAGGAGTTCGACGGACTCCGCAGATTGCGCGCCAGCGGAGATGCCTGCGTCGGATACGAATTCCCCATGCCTGGGTCCAGCCGGGTGAGCGCGCACGGGTCAAGGCTAGGGCAGCACGATCGCAGACGAATAGTGGCGAGTACGAGCCATCGCGACTACATGCGGTCAGGAGCGCTCACGCCCAGCAGATCCAGCCCGTTGGCGAATACCTGCCGGGCGGCAGCACACAGCCACAGGCGGGCGATGTGGAGGTCGGTGAGAGTCTCGTCGCCGCGGGGTAGAACCCAGCACACGTCGTAGAAGCGGTGATAGACGGTGGCCAGTTCCTCGAGATACCGGGCGATGCGGTGGGGCTCGCGCAGTTCCGCGGCACTGGCCACCACCCGGGGGAACTCCGCGATCGTGCCGAGCAGGTCGTCCTCGCGCTCGTGCGACAGCAGGGACGGGTCGAATTCGCAATTGCGCCAATCGATACCCAACTCGGCGGCGTTACGCAGGACCGAGGAAATGCGCGCGTGCGCGTACTGCACGTAGAAGACCGGGTTGTCGCTGGTCTGTCGGGTGATCGTTTCGAGGTCCAAGGTCAGAGGTGAATCAGCCGGGTAGCGGGTGAGGGTGTACCGAGCAGCGTCAACGCCAACCTCGTCCACGAGGTCCTCCAGCGTGACGATGTTCCCCGCACGTTTGGAGAGTTTGACCTCCTGTCCCCCTCGGGTGATCTTCACCAACTGCCCGATGAGCACCTCGATGTTCGCGTCCATGTCATCACCTGCGCACGCAGCCACCGCGCGAAGTCGGTTCACGTACCCGTGGTGGTCGGCGCCGAGGAGGTAGATGTTGACGTCGAAGCCGCGGGCCCGCTTGTCGACGTAGTAGGCGGTGTCCGAGGCGAAGTAGGTGTACTCGCCGTCGGCCTTGACCAGTACGCGATCCTTGTCGTCGCCGAAGTCCGTGGTGCGCAACCAGACTGCACCGTCCTCCTCGAACACGTGTCCTTGTTCGCGCAGGCGATCGAGTCCGCGCTCAACGGCGTTGGATGCATGCAGGTGACGTTCGGAGTACCAGACGTCGAAGTGAGTGCGAAAGAGCTCGAGGACCTGCTGCTGCTGGCGAAGTTGCTTGGCATAGGCCGCCTCGCGGAATGCCACGAGTTGGTCGTCGTCGGGCTGATCGAGGATGTCCGGGTCCTCGGCGATGATCGCTGCAGCGAGGTCGGTGATGTAGCCACCGTGGTAGCCGTCCTCGGGGACGGGGCGACCATGAGCGGCTTCCATCACCGATGCACCGAACTTGTCCATCTGCACACCGCGGTCGTTGATGTAGAACTCGCGGGCCACCTCGGCCCCGGCTGCGGCGAGCACGCGCGCGATCGCATCGCCCACCGCCGCCCACCGCGTGTGACCGAGGTGCAGCGGTCCAGTCGGATTGGCCGAGATGAACTCGACGTTCACATTGCGCCCGGCGAGCGTCGACGAGTGGCCGTAGGTGTCCCCTTGCGTTACCGCTACTCGGGCAACCTCCCCCTGCGCTGCCGCATCGAGGGTGATGTTCACGAAACCGGGCCCGGCGACATCCACCGCTGCGACCCCCGGGGCGCTCCCGAGGTCGTGGGCGAGTTCGACGGCGAGTTCCCGAGGATTGCGACCGACTTTCTTGGCCAAGACGAGCGCGATATTCGTCGCGTAGTCGCCGTGATCGCGGGACTTGGGACGCTCCACGACGATCTGTTCCTCGGCGGGCAACGCCACATCCGCTCCCGCGAGCACCGTGGCAAGTGACCGGGCAATTGCGGTCCGCAATTCATCGATGGTCACCGTGCGAGCGTAGCGACGGGTCGGTGTGGTTATGCTCACGGTAGGCAAGGCCCGATCAGCACCACCGTTCATAGTGTCGCCAGCCAGGCGACGCAGCAGTTTCTGAGCACGAGCACAGATTCCGGACGAAGGTTTGAACGGCTAGCCCGCTCCGGGCGAGGTGTCCGGCGCGAAACTTCGTGCAAGGAGAATGTGCAACATGGCTCAAGGAACCGTGAAGTGGTTCAACTCTGAAAAGGGCTACGGCTTCATCGCGCAAGCCGATGGCGGACCGGATGTCTTCGTCCACTACTCAGCGATCGAATCAGACGGCTACCGCTCCCTCGAGGAGAACCAGGTCGTCGAGTTCGACATCGTGCAGGGCCCCAAGGGTCCTCAGGCCGACAAGGTCCGGACTTCCTAGTCCCCACCCGTCGACTTTTCAAGGGCCTCACCTTCGGGTGGGGCCCTTGAACTTTTTCCCGTCATGCACACTGGAGGTATGGCCGACGACGACATCGAGCGCCTATTGCGCGAAGTGAACGCACTTGGTGCTGGTCCAACCCAACAACCGGCGCAACCACCGGCCACCGCACCCGCCAAGTCCGCGGCCCGAACGCCGGGGTCCTCCGCAGGAGCAGGTGGTCGTCTCGCCTTCGCCGTGGGATCAGGTGTGGTGCTGGGCGCAGCCGGTTGGTTCGGCGGTCTGCTCATGCCGTTCGTGGGGTCCTTCTCGGCAGGTGTGGGAGCGGCGTTCGGGGCGTTCGTCGCAGCCTTGATCGCCGGTCCGCCGCGCTGGTTCTCGTCCTGACGTCGGTCCCGTCTTTCTCAATCCCCCGTTCGACCCGCTCCGACCTTCGCGGTTAGCGCCGCGACCCACGACGGCCACTGAATCGGAGCGGGGGGCGGCGGTTGTGCGATGCCCATCCGTTGAGCCTCGATCGCCGCACCGATCAGGATCCCGACGAAGATCAAGTACGACCACAACATGAGAACGATGGGCGCACCGAAGATAACCACGGCCGCACCCACGACGTTCGACAGCGACGTGTAGAGCCCGAACACCGCACTCGACCCCAACATCCAGACGGTGGCGAACAGGACTCCCCACGACTTCACCGACACGCGCGGTTGGATGTCGGGCAGGTATCGGATCGCCACCGCGCACACGATGAGTGCGAAGACAGTCAGGACCGTCCAGTTCACCGCTCGCGATCCTAGGAGTTCCAAGACGGTGTCGAATCCCAGCGCTTCGAGAATCCGCGGTAGCAGTTGCAAAATGAGTAACGATGCAACCATGAGGATGATCCCCACGAGCGCGATCACTGCGGACAAGCCCCTATCCACGACACCGTGGATCCGCTCCGCCGCACCGAAGATGCGTGTGAGTGAGGACCGCAAGCCGTAGACGACCTTGGAAGCGACATAGGTGGCAAGGACGATCGCAGCGATCGTGGTCACAGTGAAGGCGCCCGATGATCCCCGGTCCGCCAACTTCACGATGGCATCCAGTGCCGGTTGCAGTGGTTCCAAGGTCTGTGGACTGCGGTCGACGATCTCCTGGATCCCATTCTTCACCTGCTGTTCGGTCAAGAACGCACCAGCGAGCGCACCGACCGCTAAAGCGGTGGGCGCAAGAGCGAAGAAGACGTAGAAGGCAAGGCCCGCTGCGACCAGACTGCCGCCGATCGCCGAATAGCGCGCCAGAACGACTCGGCCGAACGTAACGAGAAGTCGGGCTCGGTCGAACACCGCCACATCATCGCGCATGGTCGCGCTGCTAACCTGACGCTCCCCTCGGCCCCCGTAGCTCAGGGGATAGAGCGCCGGTTTCCGGTACCGAAGGCCGCAGGTTCGAATCCTGCCGGGGGCGCATGTCCACGCCGCACTTTGCACGAGTCTCCCCGAGCCTGTACCCGACACTCGTTGCGATCTTCGTCGCCCTGCTCTTGATTTCGAATATCGGCGCGGTCAAGTTGATCGAATTCTCACCCTTCGGTTTCGGGCCCTTGATAACCGACGGTGGTGCCTTCCTATTCCCCCTCGTCTACATCGTCGGCGACGTTCTGGCCGAGGTCTATGGCTGGAAGGCCGCCCGTCGGGCCATCGTGCTGGCGTTCGCGATGTCGATCCTGGCCGCGATCACGTTCTACCTGGTCCAGATGTCTCCCCCCGCGGGGGGCTGGGAGAACCAGGCCGCATTCGAGGCAGTCTTGGGCTTCGTGCCGCGCATCGTGTTGGCCAGCGTGCTGGGTTTCCTCGTCGGGCAACTGCTCAACGCCTACGTTCTGGTGTGGATCAAGAAGCGAACCCAGGAGCGCAAGTTGTGGGCCCGACTGCTCGGCTCGACCGTGGTCGGGGAGTTCGCCGACACCCTGGTGTTCTGCACGGTCGCCTTCTACGGCGTGATCACCGGGGGCGACTTCATCACCTACGTGATCGTGGGCTTCGTCTACAAGACTGCGGTCGAGGTGATCTTGCTCCCCGTGACCTATCGGGTTATCGCCTTCGTCAAGCGCCGCGAGCCCACCTACGAGTTGGTGCTGACCGCCTAGGCCGGGTACCTGGCAAGGAATTCGTCTCGAAAATCCGCGTAGTCGCCGCTCTCGATCGAGTCTCGGATGCGATCAACGAGCGAGACGATGAAGTGTTCGTTGTGGATCGTGGCCAAGGTCGACGCGATCGATTCCTTCGCCTTGAAGGCGTGGTGGAGGTAGGCCCGGGTGTAGTGAGTGCACGTGTAGCAGCCGCAGTCGGGATCGATCGGTTCGAACGCCCGACGGTTGGCGCTGGCGGTGACGTTGAATCGTCCGCGGAACGAGTACAGCGCCGCGTTACGGGCAACCCGCGCCGGCGACACGCAATCGAAAGTGTCCGCACCAGCTTCGATCGCGGTGAAGAAGTCGCGCGGTTCGCCGATCCCGAGCAGGTGGCGGGGCTTGTCCTCGGGTAACTCTTCGGATACCCAGCCCACGATCTCGCCCATACGTTCCTTCTCGATGGCACCGCCGATTCCAAAGCCGTCGAAATCCAGCCCACCGATTTCCCGGGCGGCTTGCCGTCGTAGGTCCTCGTATTGAGCACCCTGGATCACCCCGAACAGCGCTTGATACGGGCGATCGGAGTGGGCGTCGGTCAGGCGCCGATGCTCGGCGATGCATCTGTGGGCCCACGCGAGGGTGCGCGCCATCGCACGTTGCTGATACTCCCGTGAGTTCATCAACGTGGTGCATTCGTCGAAGGCGAAGATGATGTCCGCACCAAGGGCGTGCTGCACCTGCATGGACACCTCGGCGGTGAATCGATGCCGAGAGCCGTCCACATGCGAGGTGAACGTGACGCCTTCGTCATCCACATGCGCGAGGCGATCCTTGCCTTCGGCAACGATGTCGTCGATATTCCTACCCTCGGTATCCATCGCGAGGACCTTCTTGAAGCCCACGCCCAGGGACAGGACCTGGAAACCACCGCTATCGGTGAAGGTCGGCCCGGGCCAATTCATGAATGCACCCAATCCACCCGCTGCTTCGACGATGTCTGCGCCGGGCTGGAGGTAGAGGTGGTACGCATTCGCGAGCACCGCTTGTGCACCGAGCTGCGCCATCGTCTCAGGGAGCACGGTCTTGACCGTGGCCTTGGTTCCAACCGGGATGAACGCGGGAGTGCGGATGGATCCATGGGGGGTGGTGATCGATCCGGTTCGCCCGAGTGTTCCGGGCAGGCATTCGGACATCCTGGTATCGACCTCGAAGCCGAATTCCGTCAAACCCGTCACGCGCGCACGCTATCGGGCCGCGATTTCGACGAATGAAAGTGACAGCAGTGACTGAAGTTTTGCATTGTCAGCAAAGTGACTACATTTGCGAAAAAATTTTGGGAAAACTCCTTGTGTCCCCTTGCCAACGGCTGTTAGAAATCTCCTAACGCACCGCAAGGTGCGGGTCGGTTCGAAAACCGGCGGCCTATCGGGTCAGACCCGAAAGCCCTCGAGTGCTGGCGAGGGCGGTCGTAAGGAGCGAGTCGAGGAGTTTGGAGAGAAGGCGGCCCCTGGAGACAGGAGGCGAGCCGCGCGGTCTGCACAAGCCGCGAGGGCCCCGGGAAACCGGGCGTCTTCCTCGAAGCCCCATGGCAAGGCCCCTCGAACTCATACTTCGAGGGGCCTTGCTCTATGTAGGGGTTTCTACCCCACTGCGAGTGCGACTTCGCGGTGCCACGCCGTGGACCTAGTCGAGGATTTCCCCTCTGGAGAAGTACTCGGCCAGCTTCCTCATCCCCTGTTCGACGCTCACCCGAGGCTTCCAGTCCAGCGCCGACCAGGTGGGGCGGGGATCGAACCAGTGCGCTGTCGCGAGTTGCTCCACCAGGAAACGCGTGACCAACGGTTCGCGCCCGGTGAGCGCCCCGATCCATTCCCCCACCGCCCCCGCAGCGAAGGCCGGGGCGAAGGGCACCGAACGCATGGGCACCTCGATCCCGGCCGCCTGAACGATTGCCGCGACGATCTCGCGCACGGGCCGTGGCTCACCGTTACTGATGACGAACGCTCGACCTCGCACCTGAGCGTTCGATGTTCTACCCACGGCATGCACGATCGCATCGGCGGCGTTGTCGATGTACGTCGTATCGATCAAGGCTCGCCCACCGTCGATGACGAACAGCCGACCGCTTCGCGCGCGCGCGACGATCCGCCCGACGAGTTGCTCATCACCCGGACCCCACACCAAGTGCGGTCGCAGAGCCACCACCGGGATGTCGTCCACGCTCAAGACGTACTGCTCGGCGATCGCCTTGGATCGCGAATAGTGTCCGCGCGCACTTCGGGGATCGGCCACAGCCGCATCCGCTCCCACCAGCGCTCGACCGGCATGGGCAACCGACGGCGAGGAGATGTGCACGAAGGACCCGACACCCGCGCGGCGGGCCGCATCCACGACAACCCGGGTCCCGCCGACGTTCACGGTTTCGAAGTCCGACCAGCGACCATCGATCCCGACCCGCGCGGCGAGGTGGATCACCGCATCGCAACCCGTGAGGGTTCGCTTCACACAAGCGGGATCGGTGACGCTTCCCAGGACATCGGTGACGTAGCCGTTGTCGGCCATGCCACTGGCATGGCGTTGCAGCGCCGTCACGTTCCAGCCGTGCGCCACGGCCGCTGTGATGACGGCGTTGCCCAGAAGTCCACGTCCGCCCGTCACCAGCAAGCGCCGACGGCCTTGTTCACTCATCGACGGCCCGCAAGAACCCTGCCGGCTTCGCCGGCCAACGCCTGGCGATCGATCTTCGCACCGTGGCGAATGTCGACTGGCATCCGTGACCGCCATAGCACCGCGGCCGCTTCCGGGACGGCTGCACGGATCACGTCCGTCAGGGCGGGGTCGGCGAGGTCGAGCGTCACTGCCTTTCGCCGTGCGAGGGCCGGCGCACAGACGACCACCGGCACTTGGCACCCGAGGGGACCCACACCCACGGCTGCGACGAGCACATCGGTGCGACCGGAATCAACCAAGGCAGTTTCCGCCCGTTGCTCGATCGGAACCGGACCGACCGGGCCTTGATCGGTGGTGATGACGTGTGCGAGCCGACCTTGGATCCACAGACGTTGATCATCGTCCAGGACACCGACATCGCCGGTTCGGTGCCAGCCGGGATTGCGCGATGCCTGCCTTTCCACGAAGGCAAGGCCGTCGTAGCGCGTCTTGGCGTGGCCCGCCTTGACGACAACCTCACCTAGAACACCGCAGCGTTCAGTCAGGTCCTGCGAAGGGATTCCATTGCCATCCACGGGTGCGATGGCGACCTCCACGCCCGGAAGGGGACGACCCACCAGCACGCCTAGGTGCGCGTCGGACGCAAGGACCTCCTCGGCCCGCACATCGGTCGCCGGCAGCACCTCGGTCATGCCGTAAGGGGTTCGCACATCGGTGTGCGGCCACAACTCCATCGCTTCGCGTAGGAGGCGCCGAGATACCGGCGCCCCGGCCAGCAGGAGATAGCGCAGATTCGAACTCGCTGCCGTGAGGCGCTTTCGGTTATCGCCCGTGGCACCGGCCAAGACGGAGCGAAGTGCAGCCGGCGACATCCACATGACCGTGCCACCGGCCTGCTCCATGGCATCGGCCAGAGCCGCGGCAGTGAGCGAGCCGGGGCGGGAGGCATCCATCTCCGGGATGACCGAAGCCATACCCAGCAGCGGACCCAACACCGCCCACGGAGCGAAGGCGGCGACCAGGACGTCGTCGGGGGTGAAGCCGTAATGATCGAGTAAGACGTCACGGGTGGCGGCGATGCGCTCGCGTGTGTACGCGACCGGTTTAGCCGGCCCCGTTGCTCCTGAGGTGAAGACGATCGCCGCATCGGAGTCCGGGGCAAGGCGGGATGCATCGATCGAGGATTGGGGACGCGAATCGGGCTGCGCGACTGCCGGCAGTTCATCGACCCACACGAGCGCCCCGCGCGCACGCAGGGCGGCGACTATCGGCCTGGCTCGACGAATCGCCACCACATGGTCGATCCGGGCTCCGCGCAGTGACTGCCATAAAGCTCGGGGGCCATTGGCTGCATCGACCACCACGATGGTGGCACCGATGCTCCACACCGCGTACACCACTGCCAGCAGATCGGCTCCCGGAGGGATCAGCAGGGCCACCCGATCACCGGGCTGCACACCCCGTGCGGAAAATCCCGAGGCCAGACTTCGAACCCGGGCGTCGAGCAGGGACCAGGGAATCGATCGCCACGAACCTGCATGACTTCGTTTCGCCGTCCGCTCGGTGACCGCCATGACCTGAGAGGACTCGAGATTGCGCAACTTCGTCAGCAAGTCCGCAAGTATCAGCGGATCCTCATCACCGCGACGAGAGGCCTGTTGTTGGGGTGAACTTCCCTGCCCCAGGTCCTGGATCCATCGCCAGATCTCCTCGATCGCGTCCGGACGATCCTCGAGCACCAGGTGCCCGGCGTCGGAATACTGCTGCACCTGCGCATGCGGCATGCGTCGACGCAGGTCATCGAGGTAGCGCGGGGAGAACACCGGATCGCGCATACCCCAGACCAGCAAAGTGGGCACATGAGCCAAAGAGGACACCCCCTCGGCGACGGCGTTCAATGTCATCAACGACGGATGGTCGGCCTGGAGGGGTATGTCGGCAACGAAGTCGTAGATCGCCCGACGGTCAACGGCTCGGGCGTACGGGGCGCGCAGCGCGCGAGCGGACGGGCCGTCCATCGAGGAGATGGAGGTGGTCGCAGCCACGAATCCGGGTGTTCGGTGCGTGACCATAGACAAGATGCCGGGTAATCGAGCGGCTGCGATCAAGGCCGGTGAGCGACGATGCTCAGGTTGGTGAACCGCGGTGTTCGTCAGGACGATCCCTACAAGGGACGCGCCAACAACAGACGC
>CAYPSE010000029.1:0-13975 GCA_964413305.1 uncultured Rubrivirga sp.
CGTCCACCCGTTCGTCGCTGGCGTCGAAATTGATCGCCGTAGCGATCAACGTGACGGTTCCGCGGAAATGGTCGAGCACCGCCATATCCGTGGCCAGCAGGAAAGCGAGTTCGGGTATCTGCAGGGCCGAGGGGTTGTCGTCCGGAAGGTCCTCGAAGCGGCGCACGACGTCGTAGGCCAAAGCGCCGACGAAACCGCTGACGAAACGTGGCCCACCATCGCCGTGGCCTTCGGACGGGAGTGCAGGCGTCTGCAAAGCGGCAACCGAATCGCGCAGCACGTCCCATGCCGAACCGCTCGTCGGCAGCCCGACCGGAACCTTCCCGATCCACACAGCATCGCCGTCGCGTTCGGTCAGCATCGCCGCCGAGCGCACGCCCACGAACGAATAGCGAGACCACGCTCGACCCGCTTCGGCCGACTCGAGCAGGAACGTTCCCGATCGGTCGCCGCACAAGGTCTCGAACAGTCCGATGGCCGTGAGCCCATCGGCCAGGAGGGTCCGCGTTACGGGCACGACGCGACGGTCGACGGCCAGGAGCCGAAACTCCTCGAGCGTTGCGGCTTGGGCGACGCTCACGCGATTCCATCGGTATCGAAGCAACTGTGCGCGCCGGTGTGGCATGCCGGGCCGCGCTGTTCCACGATCATCAATAAGGCATCGCCATCGCAGTCCAACTGCAGTTCAAGGACGTCTTGCACATGACCGGAGCTCTCACCCTTGACCCATTGGCGTCCGCGACTTCGCGAGAAGTACGTTCCGCGCCTGGTGGCCACCGTGGCTCGCACCGCGGCTTCATCCATCCACGCCAGCATCAGCACACGCCCGCTGCCCGCTTGCTGGGCGATGACCGGAACCAATCCAGCATCATCGAAACGAACCCGTGAGAGCCATTCGTCGATCGGTAACGACAGCAGATCAGCGCCCGAGGCAGGTATGTGCGACTCAGACATGTGAGGCTTCTTCCCGGGATAGCGCGTGCCGCCGGATCGGAAAGCCGGCCTCGGCGAGTGCCGCCTTCGCTTCTGCGATCGATACCTGGCCGAAGTGGAACACGCTGGCCGCCAGGACGGCATCGGCTCCGGCGCGTGCCGCCACCGGGAAGTCACCCGGAGCACCTGCACCACCACTGGCGATCAACGGAACATCCACCAACAGTCGAGTCCGTTCGATGAGCTCGGTGTCGAAACCCGACGTGGTTCCGTCGGCATCCATCGAGTTCAGCAGGATCTCCCCCGCTCCCGCCTGCACGCCCGCGACCGCCCAGGCGAGAGCGTCGATACCGGTTCCACGCCGCCCACCATGCGTGGTCACTTCGAATCCGCTCTCGGTAGTGGTTTGCGGAGGGCATCTGCGGGCGTCGACGCTCAGCACCACGCACTGGGCACCGAAGCGTCGCGCTGCGTCGGAGAGCAACGAAGGGTTCTCGATGGCTGCGGTGTTCACGCTGACCTTGTCCGCACCGGCGCGTAAGAGGCGGTCGAAGTCGTCGACCGATCGAACACCACCGCCCACGGTGAGTGGGATGAACACGGTTTCCGCGGTCCGGCGCACGACTTCGTACGTGGTCTCGCGGTTTCCCGACGACGCCGTGATGTCCAAGAAGACCAGCTCGTCGGCACCATCACGGTCATACCGAGCGGCGAGCTCGACCGGGTCCCCTGCATCACGTAACCCGGTGAAGTTGACACCCTTGACCACGCGCCCGGCATCGACGTCCAGGCACGGGATGACCCTGATGGACAAAGTCATGACGGCATCATGGTCGGGGCGGACCCCATTCGTAGGGGTCGTAGCGGGCCTCGATCGCCGCGATGGCCTCAGCGAGGGTGAACGCTCCGTCGTACAGAGCCCGGCCGATGATGGCCCCTTCGATGCCGTCGGAGGTCATGTCCGCCAACTTGTGCAGGTCCTCCAGATGGCTGATTCCCCCCGACGCCACTACCGGCGCCTTCGTCGCCTTGCACACATCGCGCAGGAGATGGAAGTTTGGACCCTTCATTGTTCCGTCTTTGTGGACGTCGGTCACCACATAGCGCGCGCAGCCAGCAGCATCGAGGCGTCCGAGCGTTTCCCACAGGTCGCCGCCTTCGGTCGTCCACCCACGCGCGGCCAGGGTGTGACCCTTGACATCCAAACCGACGGCGATTCGATCACCGTGCTCGCCGATCACGCGTTCGGTCCACTCAGGGTCCTCCAACGCTGCAGTGCCGAGATTCACCCTGGTGCATCCGGTGGCCAACGCAGCGGTGAGTGACTCGTCGTCGCGGATGCCGCCGGACAACTCGATGCGAACGCGATCTCGCAGCGCATGCACGACCTCGCGGATGACGTCGGCGTTGCTGCCCTTCCCGAATGCCGCATCCAAATCCACCAAGTGGATCCATTCCGCCCCCTGATCGACCCACGATCGGGCGGCATCGAGTGGCTTTCCGTAGACCGTCTCCGAGCCGGCTTTGCCTTGCACGAGTCGAACCGCTTGGCCGTCGGCTACATCGACGGCAGGGAGGAGTTCCAACAGGGGTGGACGCTTGGATATGGGCACGGGCCAACCCTAGGTCACTCCCGCGCGAGGCCACCGATCCAGTTCTCCAGCAGCACCAGTCCCGCTTCGCCGGACTTCTCTGGATGGAACTGCGTAGCCGACAGGGGGCCGTTCTCGATCGCCGCGATGAAGGGTGTTCCGTAGTCGGTCCAACTCACCAGCGGTGGCTTGCGCATACCCCCGGATTCTTCCTGCCACGACCAGTCGCGGACGCCGTAGGAATGAACGAAGTAGAAGCGCTCGCCCTCGACTCCGCGAAACAACTGCGACCCCTGGGCGACGGTCACGGTGTCCCACCCCATGTGGGGAAGTACCGGAGCTTGGAGACGGTCCACGACGCCGGGCCACTGATCCAACCCCGGAGTTGTCTGCCCGTGCTCCACGCCCGCGGAGAACAGAATCTGCATGCCCACGCAGATACCGAGAACCGAGCGCCCGCCGGCCAGCCGTCGGTCGATGATCGAACCACCACCGAGGTCGTCGATGCCCCGCATGCACGCAGCGAAGGCCCCGACGCCGGGCACCACCAAACCGTCGCATTCCAGTGCCTTCTTCGGCTCAGCGGAGATCTCGACTCTCGCCCCCGCCCGCTCGAGAGCGCGCTGAGCCGACCGGAGATTGCCGCTGCCGTAATCGAGGACGACAACCCGAGGTAGGGCCATATCAGGACGCGGTGAGCGTTCCCTTGGTGGATGGCACACCCACGACTCGGGGATCCACACTGATGGCATCGCGCAACGAACGCGCCACCGACTTGAACTGGGCCTCGACGACGTGGTGTGCATTGCGTCCACTCAAGACGCGGACATGCAACGTGATCTGACTCGTTGCCACGATGGATTCCCAAATGTGCCGGGTGAGGGTGGTGTCGTAGCTGCCGATCAACTCCACGAGATCGGGTTCTTCATGGACCAAGTACGGGCGCCCCGACAGGTCGATCGCGGATTGCACAAGGCATTCATCCAAGGGAACGAGCGCGTCGCCATAACGGCGCAAACCAGCTCGATCGCCGAGCGCTTCGTTGAGGGCTTGGCCGAGGGCTAGGGATGTGTCCTCCACCGTGTGGTGGGCATCCACCTCGAGATCGCCCTTGGTCCGGACCGTGAGATCCAAGCCACCGTGCTTGGCCAACTGCGCCAACATGTGATCGAAGAACGGGACACCTGTCTGGATCGAACTCTGCCCGGTGCCATCGAGTTCGAGTTCGACGAGGACGTCGCTTTCCTTGGTGGTCCGCTCAATCGTGGAGGCCCTACTCATCGTCAATCACCGTTCCTTGGCCGAGACCGGACAAAACGTCGTCGAGTGCGGCCATAAACCTAGCGTTTTCGTCGGGTGTCCCCACCGAGACCCGCAACCAACCGCTGGGGCCGGTCTCGCGGATAAGCACTCCCCTGTCCACCAAGCCCTGCCAGACGCGGGAGCGATCAGCGAAGCGCCCGAACAGGCAGAAGTTCGCATCCGACGGTGCCACCTGCAGGCCCCGACGGCTGATCGCATCGACCATCAGGTCTCGTTCCGTACGCAGCGTGTCGAGCCCCGATTGCAGATCATCCGCGTGGGCTATCGCCGCCCGGGCAACCGCCTGGGTAATCGCCGACAGGTGATAGGGCAACCGCACGATCCGCAGTGCGTCGACGATGGAGGGCGCCGCGACCGCATACCCCAAGCGAACCCCGGCCATGGCGAAGGCCTTGCTCATCGTCCTGGTCACGATCAGGTTCGGATGCTCGGCCAATAACTCGACGGAACTCGGGACACCGGCTCGCCGGAATTCGGCGTAGGCCTCATCCACCACCAGTACGCCATCGACCGCCAATGCGGCAGCGGCCAGGGCGGCCACATCGGTGAGTTCGACTGCAGTCCCCGTCGGATTGTTCGGCGATGCCACGAGAATTAGGCTGGGCCGAACGCCTCGAATCGTGGCGAGAGATTCCTCGAGGTCCAACGTGAAATCTGCGCGCCGTGGAACGTTCACCAGTTCCGTGAACGACTCACGCGCGTACTCCGGGTACATCGAGTACGTGGGCGGGAAGGTGATCGCGGTGCGACCCGGACCCCCGAAGGCCGCCATGATGTGGGCCATCACCTCATTGGATCCGTTGGCAGCCCACATCTGGTCGGCCGTGAGCTCAACTCCCGTTTCCTGCGTCAGGTAACGCGCGAGGTCATCGCGTAGACCTGCGAAATCACGGTCGGGATATCGATTCGCGTCGGCCATAGCGCGTCGAACGTCGGACACAACCGCCTCGACCACCGATTCGGGCGGGGCGAAGGGATTCTCGTTGACGTTCAGCCGAACATCGACGACGATCTGCGGCGCCCCATAGGGCTCTTGTCCAGCCAGATCGGCGCGGATGGGCGGACGGTACGTACTGTCCGTCACTTCGCGTCCGACGTACCTGTCGAGCGTTCGCGAAAGCGGACCGTGATCGCGTCCCCGTGTCCGGGGAGATCCTCCGCGTGCGCCAAGGCCACGACATGCTCCGCCACATCCGAAAGCGCCGAGCGGTCGTAATCGATCACGTGGATCCCGCGCAGGAACGACTGCACGGAGAGCCCCGAGGAATGCCGAGCCGCACCCATGGTCGGCAGCACGTGATTGGAACCAGCGCAATAGTCACCCAAGGACACCGGCGACCACGGGCCGACGAAGATCGCCCCCGCGTTGCGTACGCGCATCGCAACCTCGCGTGCCTCACGCGTGTGGATCTCGAGGTGTTCGGCTGCGTAGGCATCCACGACTGCCAGGCCTTGATCGATGTCACGGACCACGATCACGGCGCTTTGCACACCGGTGAGTGCCTCGGTGATGCGTTCGGTGTGCTTGGTGGTGCTCACCTGGGTACGCACTTCCTCGAGTACCTCGGCCGCCAGATCCTCACTGGTGGTCACGAGAACCGCGGCGGCGATGACGTCGTGCTCGGCCTGGCTGATCAGGTCTGCTGCCACGAAGGCCGCATCCGCGGAATCGTCGGCCAAGATCGCCACTTCGGTAGGTCCTGCTTCTGAGTCGATGCCGATGATGCCCTGAAGTGCACGTTTGGCCGCCGTCACGTAGATGTTGCCCGGACCGGTCACCAGATCCACCGGCTCACATCGGGTGCCATCCGGTAGATCCACCCCATAGGCGAGCATCGCGACGGCTTGAGCTCCGCCAACGGCGTAGACCTCATCGACTCCCAGCAAGGCACACGCGGCCAGCACGGTCGGGTGCGGCCAGCCGCCGAAGTCCTTTTGCGGCGGACTCACCACGACCAACGACGGAACCCCGGCCTCCTGGGCAGGTACCACGTTCATGACCACGCTGCTGGGGTAGACGGCTCGCCCACCGGGTACGTACAGACCCACGCGCGCCATCGGAATCCACCGTTCAGTAACCGAGCCACCGGGGACGACGTCGGTGATCACGTCCACGCGACGCTGGTCGGCATGGACCCGCCGAGCGCGCTCGATGGACACCTCGAGGGCGCGACGTACCGCTGGGTCCAATCCGGCCGCAGCTTCATCGATCACCGCCCGAGGAACCCGCAGGGAATCCGGCCGAACTCCGTCGAACTTCTCGCACGCATCGAGCACTGCCGAAGCGCCGTGGTCGCGAACCGAATCCAGGATCGGACGAATCATCTCGCCGGCATCGGCGATGTCCATGGCAGCACGCGGCACGACCACGCGGGGGTCGGCGTGGGAATCTCGCAAGTCGATGAGCCGGAGCACGGCCGCGAGTCTACGCTCGTGACGTGACCACGCAGTTGCCGCTCTTTCCCCTGACGACTGCACTGGTGCCGGGCTTGGTTCTCCCTCTTCACATATTCGAGCCTCGCTACCGCCTCATGGTCCAGGAATTACTCGCCAAGCCCGAAGAGGAGCGGGAATTCGGCATCGTTGCCTCACGTGAAAGCCTCGCTCGATCGGAAAGTCCACTCGAGGGCGTGTACCCGGTGGGCGTTGCAGCCATGATCCGGCAAGCCGAGCAACTCGATGACGGTCGTTACGACATCGTCACGATCGGCTCGCGTCGTTTCCAGATCGTGGAAATCGACGCGTCAGCTCCCCTGTTACGCGCAGAAGTGGAGTTCCTCCCCGATCCCGAAGTCGATGCCGAGGATCCAGTGACCCGGCGCCTGACCTCGCGGGCAATCGATGCCTTCGACGGCTACCGAGCAGCCCTAGGTGGACGACTCCAAGAAGAACGCGATGCTGAGGAAGTCCTTCCTTCGGATCCGACGATCCTCAGTTATCTGATCACCGCAGCCCTGGTGGTGGATGCCAGAACACGGCAGGGACTCCTCGCATCACCGGACACCCTCACTCGTCTGCGCGAGAGCATCCGCATCATGGGCAGCGAGACGGCGATGATCTCGGCTTTGGGTGCCGTTCCGGCCCTGGACCTGCTGCAAGCGGGCCCGTCCGCCAATTGAGGCTCCCGACCGTGTCCGCCAGTACCCCGGCCTTGACCTTGTTGAACGAGCGGGGAATCGCGCATTCGGTGCACGAATTCCATCACGACCCGCGGGCCACGGACTTCGGTTTGGAGGCCGCCATCGAGTTGGGCGTGGACCCAGAACGGATCTTCAAGACCTTGGTGTGGCTTGCCGATGACGCTCCTGCGGTGGCCATCTGTCCTGTCGCGTCGACGGTCTCGCCGAAGAAGTTGGCGGCCGCCCTGGGCGCACGTCGATCGCAGATGGCGCCGGTGGCGGTCGCCGAACGGCTGAGCGGTTCGGTCGTGGGTGCCATCAGTCCACTGGGATTGCGGCGGCGCCTACCGAGCGTCCTCGACGACAGCGCGCTCGTCCACGAGCACATCTATGTGAGCGCCGGCAAGCGGGGTGTGGAAGTGCGCATCGCACCGCAGGACCTCGTCGACCTCCTCAGTGCGCGCGTTGCCGCCATCTCCCACGAGAAAGAGCGGCACGGAAGCAATCGGGTCGATCACCCCTAGCCGGGTCGGTCACTGCCCGTCGGAACGGGACCTGCCAACGAGCCAGTCCCCCACAGCGAGCACCACCACGACACCCGCAGAGGCGATGGCCCACATCAAGAACACCCCCGGCATGGTGACCTCCAGCGGGCCTTGGACCACGAACTCCTCTTCCGTGGTGGCGATCAGGCCTTCGATATCCACCGAGCCCAGGCGGGTGCCCACCTGCCACATCGCCACGGTGCCCACCCCGCTGGCGAGCAGGCCTGCCACCAACACGCCCACAAGATGGTGCCGGCGCATTGCCGCCAATGCGATCGTCAAGACCACTCCCGCCACCACGGCCAAAGCGGCGAAGGAGACATCGGCGGCCAGATACTCCTCCGGCTGGAATCCCTGTGGGCGAACTCCGTCGGGCCGCACCACCACGGAAGCGCGGGGTGCAAGTCGCCACCAGACGACGCCCAGTGCAAGTCCACTGAGGGCACCGACGATCAACCCGGCAACGATGACCGACCGCTCCGGGCGCTCCGGGCGCCGAGCACGTTCGCGGTGAGACGATGCCGATGCTGCCTGCGGATTCTCCACTGAGCTCACAGCCGAACCGTACGACACGTTATTGGTGTCGCTACGAAAGGCAGTTTGCTCCCAGCAGTGCCTTGAGGTCTGCGTACAACGACGCCGACGGAGTCACGCGCATGGCATCATCCAGCCGCAACACCGTGGTTTGCGCCCCTCCAGTCAGATGCACATGCACCTCGGTGGTTCCCGAATGCTGCCGAAGAACCTCCTTCAACCGTTCGATCAGTGGTGGCACGCAACGCGCTGCGGCCAACGACAGACGTATCGGACCACTCGACACCCCAGACACATCGGGTGTTTCGACCTCCATCGCGATGACCCGTAGGCCGTCCTCATCGCTCTTCTCGACACGTGCTCGCACAGCAACGATCGTGTCTTCGATGAGTTTCGTGGAAACCGAGTTGTAGGCCTGGGGGAACACCATGACCTCCACGGATCCGTCGAGGTCCTCCAAGGACGCGATGGCCCACGCCGAGCCCTTCTTGGTGGTCTTGCGCTGCACTCCGGTCAACAATCCCGCTAGCGTGACCACCGCCGATTCCAGGGTCTCGTCGGCGAGCAGTGACGCGATGGAGCGATCCGCCAACTGCGCGAGTGCGTGCTCCAGCCCGTTGAGTGGATGGTCGGAGACATAGAGCCCGAGCATCTCGCGCTCGTGGGCCAAGAGCACGGACTTCTCCCACTCGCCCACCGGAATCGACGTGCGCTCGGCCAGTCCCGACGTCGCGTCGTGGTCACCGGCACCCAACCCGCCGAAGAGGTCGAACTGCCCGGCCGCCTCGGCCCGTTTGATGTCCACTGCGGCATCGATGACGATTTCGTGGACCGCCACCAGGCCTTTGCGCGTGTGCCCCAGGGAGTCGAAGGCCCCCGCCTTGACCAATGACTCGACTACCCGGCGGTTGCAGACACTCATGTCCACTTTGGCTATGAAGTCATGGAAGTCGGTGAAGCGGCCCTTGGCTCGCCGGGTCGCGATGATGGAATCGACCACGCCTTCTCCCACGTTGCGGATGGCAAGAAGTCCGAAACGGACATCGCTCCCACGGGCTGTGTACGCACCATCGGATTCGTTGACATCCGGTGGCAGAACCTTGATACCCATCCTGCGACATTCGCCGAGGTAGATCGCGCTCTTGTCCTTGTCGTCTTGGACACTGGTGAGCAACGCCGCCATGTACTCGGCAGGGAAGTTCGCCTTCAGGTAGGCGGTCCAGTACGACACGAGTCCGTATCCCGCCGTGTGCGCCTTATTGAAGGCGTAGTCGGAGAAGGGAACCAAGATTTCCCACAAAGTCTCGATGGCGGCGTCGGAGTACCCCTTGTCCCGCATGCCGTCGCGGAACGGAATGAACTCCTGCTCCAAGATCTCCTTCTTCTTCTTGCCCATGGCCCGTCGGAGCAGATCGGCCTTGCCCAACGAGTAACCGGCCAACTCTTGGGCGATCGCCATGACCTGCTCTTGGTAGACGATCAAGCCATACGTATCTCCGAGGATCTCCTCGAGCGGCTCGGCCAGTTCCGGATGGATCGGCACGACGGGCTTGCGCCCGTTCTTTCTATCGGCGTAATCGTTGTGGGCGTTCGCTCCCATCGGCCCGGGACGGTAGAGCGCCAGCACCGCGGAAATGTCCTCGAAGTTGTCCGGCTGCATGGATCGCAGAAGTGAGCGCATGGGTCCACCGTCGAGTTGGAAGACGCCCAGGGTGTCGCCCCTGGACAGCAACTCATAGGTGGCGCGGTCGTCGAGGCCGATCTCTTCCAACACGATGGTCGTGCCGGCGTTCTTCTCGATGTTCTCCAGGGCGTCATCGAGAACCGTCAGGTTCCTCAAGCCAAGGAAATCCATCTTCAGCAAGCCGAGGGCTTCGCATGCGCCCATATCGAATTGGGTGATGATCGCGCCGTCTTGTTCACGACGCCACAGGGGGATGACGTCGAGAAGGGGATCGCGGGACAAGATCACACCTGCTGCGTGGACACCGGGTTGGCGCTTCAGTCCTTCGAGGCCCTTGGCGGTGTCGATGACCTGTCGGGCCTGTTCATCTGATTCGTACAGACTGCGAAAATCAGCCGCCTCGGCGTAGCGAGAGTCGCTGGGATCAAAGGCACCGGCCAAGGAGATGTCCTTGCCCATCACGGCTGGCGGCATCGCTTTGGTGATTCGATCGCCCAAGGCGTAGGGATAGCCGAGGACTCGAGCGCTGTCCTTGATGGCCGCCTTCGCCTTGATGGAGCCGTAGGTCACGATCTGCGCCACGCGTTCCTCACCGTACTTCTCGGTTGCGTATCGGATCATGTCCGCGCGACGGCGCTCATCGAAGTCGATGTCGATGTCGGGCATGGAGATGCGCTCGGGATTCAAGAAGCGCTCGAAGAGCAGGCCGTGCTTGATCGGATCGAGCTCGGTGATGCCGAGCGCGTAGGCGATCATCGCGCCGGCTGCCGATCCACGTCCTGGCCCGACTCGGATCCCGTTGTCCTTGGCATACCTGACCAGGTCCGCAACCACGAGGAAGTATCCGGGGAAGCCCATCTGGGAGATGACCCCGAGTTCGTACTCGGCTTGCTCACGCACCTCGCGAGGGACGTGGCCATTGAATCGATGGCTCAAGCCACGTTCCACCTCGGCCCGCAACCAGGAATCCTCGGTCTCTCCCGGAGGCACCGGAAAGCGGGGCATGAGGTTGGCGCCTTCGTCGAAACTGACTTCGCACCGCTCGGCGATCAGCAAAGTGTTATCCGACGCTTCGGGGAGTTCGGCCCAGGTGTGCCGCATCTCCTGGGCGGTCTTGACGTAGAAGTCCCGGGCATCGAACCGGAAACGCTTCGGGTCATCCATGGTGGTGCGCGTACCCACGCACAGGAGCACCTCGTGGGTGTCGGCATCGCTGGCGTGGACGTAGTGCAGGTCATTGGTCGCGACCAGTGGCAGACCCAGATCGCGGGCGATCGTGATGAGGTCCTCGCGGAAGCGACGTTCGATCGCCAATCCGTGATCCATGACCTCGGCGAAGTAGTTGCCGGGCCCCAGGATGTCGCGGAAGTCGGCGGCCGCAGCTCGCGCCTTCTCGTATTCCCCCGCCTGCAGCCAACGGTTGACCTCACCGCTGGGGCATCCGGTGGTGCCGATCAGTCCGGTGGCGTACCGCTCCAAGAGTTCGCGATCGAAACGTGGCTTGTGGTAGTACCCCTCGAGGCTGGCCAGGGAAGAAAGCCGGAAGAGGTTGTGCATGCCTTGGGTGGTCTCAGCCCACAAGGTCATGTGCGTGTAACTGTGCTTGCCGCGTCCGGCCCCCGGGTCCTCCGGCGTTCCTTCGTCGAATCCGCCCCCGAAGTCGAAGGGGCGACGTTCGCTGCGGCCTTGCGGGGCGTAGTAGCCCTCCAAACCGATGATGGGTTTGATGCCAGCCGCGCGCGCTTTGGAATAGAAGTCGTAAGCGCCGTACAGATTGCCGTGATCGGTCATGGCGATGGCGGGCATCCCCAAACGCACTGCCTCGCCGATGAGATCGTCCAATCGAGCCGCACCGTCGAGCATCGAGTACTCCGTGTGGACGTGCAGGTGGACAAAGGAGTCCTTGCTGTGGGATGTGCTCATCGACGAGCACCCTCGCCGGGGGTCGGGAGTGGATTTCCGGCGGGCACCGACCAACTCTATGCCGGAATCAGCGGGCGGCTCAGACCGACAGGCCCCCGCGCAACAACTCCAGCGACCGGTCCAGATCTTCGGGATACGCGCTCTCCACGACCACCCGATCGCCGGTCGTGGGATGGTCGAAACCCAACCGTCTCGCGTGCAACCACTGTCTCTGGAGCCCCAATTCGCGAGCCAGCGACGGATCCGCACCGTAGGTGATGTCGCCTAGGCATGGGTGCCTCATCGCGGCCATGTGGACCCTGATCTGATGAGTACGCCCGGTTTCCAAATGCACTTCCACCAATGACGCCCTCGGCCAGACCTCCAGGGTCTCGTAATGCGTAATGCTCGGGCGTCCTGACTGAACCACCGCCCACTTGTAGTCCTTGGAAGGGTGGCGATCGATCGGAGCGTCGATGGTTCCCGCGAGCGGATCCAACATGCCGTGGACAACCGCGTGGTATTCCTTATCGACGGTTCGCTCCTTGAACTGATGCTTCAGCGAGGAGTAGGCCACGGGTGATTTCGCCAAGACCATGGCCCCGGTGGTTCCCACGTCCAGCCGGTGCACCACCCCTTCGCGCTCCGCAGCCCCTTGCGATGCCAGCAGATGCCCTGCCGCGGCCAACGAACCAGTGACCGTCGGCCCGGACCAACCCGGACTCCCATGGGCCGCGACTCCAACCGGCTTGTCAATGACGATGAGGTCGTCGTCCTCCCACAGAACTGGTATCGCGACCGAAGGAGCGTCGCTCTGCGCCGCGACCACGGGCTCAGGGTCATCGACATCGATGACGTCGTCGCCTGCGAGTCGGTGGGATTTGGCTACCGGTCGGCCACCGACCTGGACGAGGCCGGCGTCGGCGAGCGCACTGGCACGGGCCCGCGACAACCCCAACATTCGACTAAGCGCTACGTCGACTCGCTCACCTTGCAGCCCTTCGGGCACCGGCAGAGAACGACTCATGACGATCCACGAACCGAACTGCTCGAAGGATCCCCGTCGTCGGTGCTTGCATTCTCGGGACTTGCATTGTCCGGGCTCGGATCCTCGGTCTGCTTGGTCTCTTCATCGGAAAGCGGTACCCCGCGCCACGCCAACACGACCATCGCGATGGCCGAGAAGGTGATGGACATATCCGCCACATTGAAGATCGGGAAGTTCGGCAGGCCGATGAAGTCCACTACCGATCCCATGCCCGGAGATGGCGGGCGGGTAAGTCGATCGATCAGGTTCCCCAGCAGCCCCCCGAGCAAACCGCCCAGGGCCAGTGCCCATGCGCGAGAGGTGATGGTGCGCGCGAAGCGGACGATCACCACACCGACCACTACCGCCACGAGGGTGAAGATCCAGGTGTAACCAGCCCCGAAGCCGAATGCGGCACCGGAGTTCTCGGTGTAGGTGAGGCGAAGCAGCGGTCCGAGCAGATAGATCGGGCCCTCGCCGGCGGCGATTCGCGGCTGCATCGAGGCCACCGCCCAGGCCTTGGTCGCTTGGTCGAGGGCCACGACGCCGAACGCCGTCCCCGCAAGGATCGCCAGCACGCGTCCGTGGATACCAGAGAGCACTCCCATCGACACGGGGTGCAGCCTAGGTAACGACGGTGAGGGTCGCGTCAGTAGCGCTCCTCCGCCTCCTTACAGGCGCGACACAAGGTGGCTCGAGGAAACGCCTGAAGTCTCAACTTGCCGATCGGCTTCCCGCACGATTCACAGGCGCCGTAGGAGCCGTTGTCGATGCGCGCAAGGGCATGTTCGACCTGCTCCAACATGTCACGGGCATTGTTCGCAAGCGACATCTCGTGCTCACGTTCGAAGGTCTTGCTGCCCGCATCGGCCTGGTCATCGCCCGCACCGTCGCCGGAGTCGCGAATCAGGTCGGCTAGGCCTGCCTCCGCCGTTGCGATCTCCTCGAGTAACCGCTCCTTCTCGGACAGCAATTCGGTGCGGACGTCGGCCAACTCCTTGTTGGTCCACGGCGACTCGTCCTCGCGAACCATGGGGCGCTTCTTGGGCTTGCTGATCGGCTTGGTCGCCTGCTTCGCGGGTGCCTTCTTGGCGGGTGCCTTCTTGGCGGGCGCCTGGGGAGCCGCCTTCTTCGCGGGTGCCTTCTTCGCGGGCGCCTTCTTCGCGGGTGCCTTCTTCGCGGGTGCCTTCTTCGCGGGCGCCTGGGGAGCCGCCTTCTTCGCGGGCGCCTGGGAAGTCGACTTCTTCGCAGCCGACTTCTTGGCAGGTGCCTTCTTGGCAGGTGCCTTCTTCGCGGCCGTCTGCTTCTTGGTCGGC
>CAYPSE010000030.1:0-13953 GCA_964413305.1 uncultured Rubrivirga sp.
GCGTGTTCGAGCGATTCCGGCGAATCGGCCGGTGGAGACAGTGGCGGTGGGGATGCCATTGCCAATCAGTACGACATGAGCGGCATCGACGTTGCCGTCGGTTCCAAGGACTTCGACGAGCAGTTGATCCTCGGACAGATGATGGTTCAGGCGTTTGAAGCCGCTGGTGCGAACGTGACCGACCGGGTGAATCTCGGTGGCACGTCGGTTGCCCGCGAGGCTCTGCTCTCCGGCGATATCGACGTGTACATGGAGTACAACGGCACTGGTTGGACCGTGCACTTGGGTCAAGAAGATCCGAGTTTTGATCCTGACGAGTTGACTACCGCGGTCCGCGAGCAGGATCTTGCGGAGAACAACATCGCGTGGGTTGGCCAATCACCCTTCAACAACACCTACGGCTTTGCATCGAGCCCGGCTGTCACTGAAGCGAATGGTGGACCGTTCTCCTTGCAGACGATGATGGAATACGTGCGGGACAACCCTGATGCCGTGGTGTGCATGGAGTCGGAGTTCCCGGATCGTCCCGATGGTCTGATCCTTACGGAGACTGCCACGGGTATCGAATTGCCGGATGCCCAGCAGAACATCTTGGACACCGGAGTGATCTACACCGAGACTGCGAACGACAACTGCACCTTCGGTGAGGTGTTCACCACTGATGGTCGGATCCCGGCACTCGGTTTGACCCTTGTTGAGGATCCGGGCGTGAACATCCTCTACAACGTCTCCGCAACTATCCGCAATGAGACGTATGAGGAGGCACCCGAGGCATTCGACGGCATCGTCGATGCAATCTTGGCTCCGCTGGACAACCAGACGATGGCCGAATTGAACGCTCGTGTGTCGGCGGAAGGCGAGGAGCCCGCAGCTGTTGCGCGCGACTACCTCGTCCAGCAGGGCATCATCGCCGGCTAGCGACGACGGTGGCGGGGGCTTCGGCCCTCGCCACCGTGGCTAGCCGTCATCGGCGTTCGATCTCGCGCCTCTTATCGCGATTCTTTACTGACAGGGAGTCTTCTTGGAAGGCGTGTTCAGTTGGTTCGACTACATGTCGAGCCGAACCGATCTCATTGCCCAGGGTCTCACTCAGACCCTGGTGTACGTGGTGGTCGTGACCATCGCAGCCACGATCACTGCGATCGTGTTGGCGATCCTCACGTTGCGCCATGCGTTCGCGAAGGAGCTCGCACTCGCGATCTCCTCTGTTTTCCTGACCATTCCATCTCTCGCGCTCTTCACCATCTTCATCCCGATTGTCGGCTTGGGATTCACTCCATCGTTCATCGCGTTGTACCTCTACGCGATCATGCCCATCTTGCGGAATACCACCACTGGCTTGGACTCCGTTGACCCAAGCGTTCTGGAATCGGCCAAGGGCATGGGCCTGAACAGGTGGCAGGTGCTGACAAAGGTTCAACTACCTCTGGCGTGGCCGGTGATGCTGGCCGGCATCCGAGTCTCGGCCCTGCTGACCGTTGGAATCTCGGCGATCGCGACCTTGGTCGCCGGAGGTGGGCTCGGCGATTTCATCAAGAGCGGTTTGGCCCGCTTGCCGTTGCCCAATTCACTTGAGGCCATCTGGACCGGCGTGATCTTGTCGCTAGCACTCGCCTTCGTCATCGACTCACTGCTGCGCGGCGTAGGTCGATTCACCACCCCTCGAACCAAGAAAGCCTGACAGGAGACAGATGTGAGCGCCGAACCGCTTATCAAGTTAGAAAACGTCACCAAGTCCTACCCCGGTGTGGACGAGCCGGCTGTGAAGAACCTGAACCTCGAGGTGTACCCGGGCGAGATTTTGGTACTCGTCGGCCCCTCCGGTTGCGGTAAGAGCACCACGCTGCGATTGATAAACCGCATGATCGAACCCACATCCGGTCGGATCATCTACGAGGGTGAAGACGTCACGAAGGGTGATCCCAACGAACTGCGGCGTCGAATCGGGTACGTAATCCAGCAGATCGGCCTTTTCCCCCACCGCACGATCGCTGAAAACATCGCGACCGTTCCGAAGTTACTGAAATGGCCCAAAGACAAGATTCGAGCTCGGGTGGATGAACTGCTCGAAGTGGTCTCCATGGATCCGAATGTGTACCGGGATCGCTATCCGTCTGAGCTTTCCGGTGGTCAGGCGCAGCGAGTGGGTGTTGCGCGCGCACTCGGTGCCGATCCGGATGTTCTCTTGATGGACGAACCATTCGGTGCTATCGATCCGATCACTCGAGATCGCTTGCAGAATGAGTTCTTGCGCTTGCAGGGCGAATTGAAGAAGACGATCGTCTTCGTCACCCACGACATCGATGAAGCCGTCAAGATGGGTGATCGCATCGCGATCTTGCGCGAGCAGAGCGAAATCGCTCAACTCGATACGCCCGAACATATTCTGACCGACCCGGCCGATGAGTTCGTGGAGAACTTCCTGGGCTCCGGCGCGATCTTGAAGACACTGACGCTGCGGCGCGTGAAAGACATCGAACTGTCACCTCTCGTCACGCTCAAGGAACCGTTCCAGCGCGATCAAGCACTACGCGAGATGAGTGAGGCGAATACGAACGTGGCAGTCTTACTTGACCGAAACGATCATCCAACTCGGTGGATCGATGAGAAAGCACTCAATCGCTCGTCTGCCCTTGATCGAGCCGGCCGCGCCATCACTGTGCAGTTGCAGCCCGAAGACACGCTCCAGGATGCACTCTCGGCCATGCTCACCACGGCTTCGGGCATGGCGGTGGTGGTTGACGCGAGAGGTCACTATCTCGGAGGTTGCACGGTGGAAAGTCTCGCGCAGTTGTTGATTCAAACGGGTGCGGAGAGTTCATCGTCGTGAGTACTGCAGTAGCACTCGTTGCCGAGAGCGCCGAAGCGAAACCGAGCCGCCGGTGGCGGGCGGATTCGCTCGACCTGGTCGTGACGCCCGCGCTCTTCTTGATCCTCGCAACGCTCTTGATCGTGGTCTGGAACTACTCGACCTTCGATCCGACTACCGAACGCATCCTGGAACCATCGAAACTCTTCCGACAGTTCCAACAGCAGCTGTATGTGGCGTTCTGGTCCACGGTTCTCGTGGTGGTGGTGGCAGTGCCGATCGGCATCATCGTCACACGCGAGAACGTGCCCAAGATCAAGGACACACTCGTCAGCGTGCTCGGCCTGGGGCAGGCTCTTCCTGCCTACGGATTGATTGTGCTGTTCTTCATCTGGCTTGGCCAGGGGGCAACCACCGTGATCATCGCCTTGGCGACGTTCGCCCTGTTGCCGGTCCTTCGCAACACGATCGTGGGTCTGGAGCAGGTCGATAAGGCCGTGATCGAAGCCGGAAAGGGTATGGGCATGACCAGCCTGCAGCGGCTATTGCGCATCGAGTTGCCGCTGTCGGTTCCAGTCATCATGGCCGGTATCCGCACCGCGACGGTCATCAATGTCGGTATGGCTGCCCTGGCATTCCTGATCGGTGGCGGTGGCCTCGGCGAGACCATCAACGCGGGCTTGAAGCTCAACCGCCCCACTGCGATCTTCGTTGGTGCCGTGCTGGTAGCTCTCGTTGCGCTCGCTTTCGACTTCATCGGTGGACTCGCCCAGCGATACCTGCGGCCGAAGGGCGTTTAGCCCTACGCTCGACTTGTGTCCGAACAGCGCCAGGAAGTCGACTACCGGTTCCTCCTGGCCAACGAACGCACGTTTCTCGCCTGGATGCGTACGGCACTCGCTCTCATCGCCGGTGGGGTAGCGCTCGATCAGTTCGTGGTTGTTGCGGGCGCACGCGAACTCGTTGCCTTCCTGGGAATCTTTGCGATCAGCCTCGGAGCGATCGTGGCTGTCCTCGGCATCGTCCAGTGGCGTCGAGCCGACCGTGCGATGCGTAGTGGCAGCCGGATGAGTTCGTCGATCACGGTCATGACCATCGGGGCGCTACTCGCTGTCTTCGCTCTCGCGATCGCCCTACTTCTTGCCTTTGGTTAGCAGAGAACGTGAGCGACGTCCTATTTGACGATCCAGCGGGGCGGACCCGATTCGCGTGGGCGCGCACCCTCATGGTCACCTTCGTTGCATCGCTGCTGGTGGAACGGCTGTTCTTCACACGATCGGTACTCGGCATGGTGGTTCTCGTATTACCGGTCTCGACGATGGCAGTCCTCACGCTCATGCGGTCCCGCCCGTTGCGTCGCGAACCTCGTGGATTCAGCTCCGCTATCCCACTCATCGTGGGAGTATCAGTGCTGGTGATTGCCGTGGCGGCGTTACGCGGTGTCACTGAATCTCTGTGACGAAGCCATAACTTCATTGGACTTTGAGTTCTCGCCCGAGTGGCATTGGAGGCAGCATGGACCTGACACCTACTCCTGAACACAAGTTCGCGTTCGGTTTATGGACTATCGGTCATCCAGGGCGAGATCCCTTCGGAGACGCGACACGGCCCCCGATCTCGACGGCGGACTTCCTGCGCGGTCTGGCCGATATCGGCGCGTGGGGCGTGAGTTTCCACGACGACGACCTGATGACCAGCGGCGCTTCAGAGTCACAGCGTCGGGCCGAGTTGGACGCCTTCAAGAAGGTGCTCGATGAGACTGGGATCGTCTGTTCGATGGCAACCACGAACCTCTTCTGGCATCCGGTTTTCAAGGACGGAGCCTTCACTTCCAATAGCCGTGATGTGCGTCGCTACGCACTTGCGAAGACGATCCGGAATATCGACGTGGCGGCCGAACTCGGTGCTCCCACGTACGTCTTCTGGGGTGGGCGCGAAGGCGTTGAGTCCGCGGCGAGCAAGAACCCCCGGGACGCCCTCGACCGCTACCGAGAGGCAATGAACTTCCTATGCCACTACGTCAAGGAGAAGGGCTACAACATCAGGTTCGCGATCGAACCTAAGCCGAATGAGCCGCGCGGGGACACATTCCTTCCCACCGTTGGGCACGCGATGGCCTTCATCGAGACTCTCGACTTCCCCGAGATGGTCGGCCTGAACCCCGAAGTTGCGCACGAGACGATGGCGGGTCTGTCGTTCTATCAGGGTGTGGCACAGGCGCTGTGGCAGAACAAGCTGTTCCACATCGACCTCAACGACCAGAAGATCGGCCGTTACGACCAAGACTTGCGTTTCGGATCGGAGGGGATCAAGGACGATTTCATGCTTGTTCGCCTGCTCGAGGCCAGCGGATATGACGGACCCAAGCATTTCGACGCCCGTCCTTACCGCAATGAGTGGGGCGAGGGCATCTGGGATTTCGCCCGAGGGTGCATGCGCACCTACCTGGCGTTGGCACAAAAAGCGAAAGCCTTCGATGCCGATAAGCGGGTGCAAGAGGCGCTTGCGAATGCTCGGGTTCCGGAACTTGCGCAGCCCACCATCGGTGACTTCTCGCAGTCGTCCTGCCAAGGACTCCTCGACGAGAAGTTCGATCCGGCCGCCATGGCGGAGCGCAACTACGCCAATGAAGCTCTCGACCAACTCGTCGTCGATCACATTCTTGGCATCGCCGATCACTGATCGGCGCAGTTGCATGGAACTGACGAGTGGTCTGCAAAGGCTTCAGTGGGATCCGGACCTCGGTGGTCGATTGGTCTCGTGGCGGGTCAGCGACCTGGAACTACTTCCCCGTCGCAGCAATGATCCGATCGAATTCGGGATGTATCCCATGGCACCCTGGGCTGGTCGGGTGCGCGGAAACGAGATCACCGCGGAGAGTCTGCGTCGTATGGGTGTCGAAGCAGCAGAGACTTTGAACTTGAGCGTGAACTACCACCCGTGGGCGTTGCACGGCACGTGCTTCACGGCACCCGTCGATTCGATGATCGCCACGGACAACACGGTCGTTTCCCGCCAGGTCATCCCGAGGTGGCCGTGGGCGGCGGAACTCATCAATACCTGGACGATCACTGACGATGGCATGGATGTGACCATGACCGTGCATGCGCAGGAAGCAACTCCGGTGCTCCTGGGTTGGCATCCATGGTTCCAGCGCGAATTGCGCGGTTCGTCGGTTGAGTGGGCGATGAATTCCTCGACGATGTCGGTCCGCTCGGATTCACTTCCAACAGATGAGTGGCTGACCATTGAGGACACCTCGGGTCCTTACGACGACGTCTTCCACTGTCCGGACAAGCGCGTTGACCTCACCTGGCCTGCTGTCTTATCGCTATCGGTGACCTCATCGCATCCGTGGTTCGTCGTATTCGATGAGCAGCCCGATGCGATGTGCATCGAACCGCAAACCCACTTACCGAATGCTTGGAACGATCCTCTGGCAGGTGAGCCAGGCGTAGCTAGCCCCGGATCAGATGTCACGTTGACAACACAATGGCGATGGAGCATGGATGGAATCCCATCCATGCTCCATCGTGATGCGAGCGTGTAGCCACTCGCGGATTGCGATGGAGAAGCTAGCCCTCTACTTCCGAATCCGCAGAGGTTGCGTTACACCGATCCGCTTTCCGTCGGCGGTGATGACAACACTCTTGAGCGCGTACCTTCCTGGCTTGAGCGTCTTGCGCACCTTGTTCGTTCGGATGCCCACGCCATCAGTGATCGTCAGACCCTTGAGCTTCGCGACTCGCTTGGCCGGCACCGTGCAGTTCACCTTGCCGTTCACTTTGCCGCAGCGGTGGATGGACAAGGTGGCTCGCGATGCTGAGTCTCGAGGCGACACCGTGACCGCAGCGATGAGTCGGGCACCCCGCTTTATTGCCCGCACGGAGATGAGCGTTGCCGTGACGTTGCCGACTGTCTTCACCGTGTCGCTCTGCTTGTTTCCAAGACCCAGGTCAGGGGCCGCCGGTGGGGACGCGTCGGGTGTAGTGGTGGTGGGATCAGTGGGCGCGGTGGGCGCCGTAGCATCCTGCGGCAGTTGCCCATTGTTTGCCAGGCAAGCAGTGTATTGAGCTGCTAGTGCGGCATCGGCCTGTATTTGGGCCAGGGTCACTCCACCCAGTGCGGTCAAACATGCTTGGACGAGTTCCGTCTGAGCGCGTGATGCTTCAGCCGCTTGCTGCAGTGACGCCTGGGAGATCATCGGGACCCCTGAGGGTGTGCTGCGATCCCACAGCTGCCGGAAACCCGTGCTGGAAGAGGTGTACGCGTTGCGGACATAGATCTGCATGAAGCCGGTCCCGGTGAACGCGGGTGTGTCGAACCTCCAGTTGCTGGGAGCGTCATCAGTGAACGTCTGCTCGGCCAATCTGGTGCAGCCGCTCAACGAGGTGATCTGTGGAGTGGGGCATTGGTAGGCCTGGATGGTACGGGAAGTGAAGGGAATGCCGGGTGAGCGCCACTGGGGGACATCGACGATGATCTGGCTGCCGTCGGAGATGTACGGGCCGCTAGCCGCTGGTTGCCAGGACACATCGATGTTCGATGTATCCGTCGGTGGCCTGTTGAACATCCGCACCGGATCGGAGAATGTCTCGATCGGTGTGAGGGAGTCGACAAACACACGCAGTCGGATGCGCACGAAGCGACCGATATCGGGTTCAGCGAAGCTGTAGGTGAAGGCAGTTTGGGGGTTTGCGGTGGAGCCGGAGATGCTCGTTGCCTGCAGGATCGTGGGGTTCGATCCGCAGCTACTCAGTGCATCGGTAAGGCATCGAATGAGAACAGCTTGAGCTGCGGTGAAACTGCCTTGATCGGGCCAGTTGACCTGATAGCCCACTCGGGCTAGGGAATACAGCTCGCGCGGTGTGGCAGGGGAGTACGGGTACTCGGTCCCATACAGGCCGAAAAGGCTGGTGTCGTCCGTCCGGATGAGCTGGGTCCATTCGACACTTCCTTCCCCCGGTGCCGCCTGCGCCGGCGCGGTCAGGGTCAGGCCTGCGACCGCCACGGCGACAGAGGCCAGACCTGCGGTGAAAGACCGAATCTTGCTGCGAGCTGAAACGCCCATGGTTGCCCCTCTCGATGACGAAGCGGTCGGCATGCGCCGATCCGATCGTGGTGTTGGCCCGACCGTTGTGGATCAAGGGAAGGAATGCACGCGATCAAGGCGGATTGGGGTGGTAGCACCCCTGAGTTCAGCCCCAGCGACCGGCCGAAACCACACAAAGTGCTCAGTGGCCCCGAGAGGATTCGAACCTCCGACACAAGGTTTAGGAAACCTCTGCTCTATCCCCTGAGCTACGGGGCCGGGGGTCCATCAATCTACCTGCTGTTCGGAACGTCACCTCACGTCCGGGAAGAATCGGAGCGCCTCGTGGAGTGGCTTACGTTCCAGATTCGGAACCTCGCAGTCCGGTGCTGGATAGCCGACCGGAAAGAGTATGTAGGGGCGCTCGGTACCAGGTCGATCGAAGATCTCCAGCAAGAAACCCATGGGATTGGGCGTGTGTGTCAAGGTTGCCAATCCCATCGTGTGGAGTGCGGCGATGAAGAGTCCGCATGCGATCCCCACCGACTCGTTGACGTAGTAGTTCTTGCGTAACGTTCCATCTGGCATAGGAGTGGACTTCTGGGCGAAGACCACGACAATCCAAGGAACGGTGTCGAGATACGACTTGTTCGAGTCCGTACCCAACGGGGCGATCGCTTGTCGCCACGCTTCCGGTAGGCGTCCACCTTCGTAGTTCTCTCGCTCTTCGGCTTCGGCGGCCAGCCTTATGCGATGTTTAGTGTGTGGATCGTCGGTGGCGAGGAAAGTCCAAGGTTGTTGATGGGCTCCCGATGGTGCGGTGTTCGCGGCTGCCACAGCTAGTTCGATCATCTTGGCCGGTATCGGATCGGCACTGAACACGCGAACGCTTCGTCGAGCTTGCATGTGATCTAGGAAGCGCTCGCCCCGATTGAGACCCAGGTCCACGGGTAGGCGCTCGGGTCGATACTCCATCACAGTGTGGCTCCGTGGTGCTGGTAGGAGCCTTCCAGATGATGGCGCACGTAGTCACCGAATGTTTCCGCGGATGGTGCCTCAAGATCCAGCGGTGCCCGCATGGACGGATCGAAGAAAAACGGAATGGAGTAGCGCTCCTTGCCCGAGCGATTGGTGACTTTGTGCGGAGTAGAAATTAGCCGCCCACCGGACCAACGATGCAGCACATCACCCACATTCATCACGAACGCACCCGGCATCGGTGGCACATCGGCCCAATCACCAGCCGGTGTGCTGACGCTCAATCCGCCAACGTCGTCCTGCGCGAGAAGTGTGATTGCTCCGAAGTCGGTATGCGGCGCGCTGCCGAATTCATCTTCTGGCGCCTGCGGATCTTGCGGCGGGTAGTGCAACAGGCGCAGCCAGGTTGTTGGTTGATCGAACCAGTGAGTGATGCCTCCACCGATGTTGAGCACTGCGTCGATAGCCGACATGAGTTGTCGGGCGAAGGTCACCATGGCGTCGTTGTAGGCGGTGATGACTTGCTGGAATCCGGAGGGGATTTCTGGCCATTGGTTGGGTCCGGCGAGATAGATACCGTCGCGGACATCCGGGTGATCCTCGGGTAATTCGTGCAACATGAGGAAGGACTCGCTGCGATTGGGTTTCTTCGCCTCACCCAAAGTCGACGTGCGGTCCGTTGAGGTGGCGAAGGGGACGTAGCCACGATGGAAACGATTGATCTCAATGGCGCGCTTGGTGTGCTCGGGCAACTCGTGGAAGCGGCGGGACATGTTGAAGACCTCGGCCTGAAGGCTCGCATCTACGGGGTGATCGACCACGTACCCGAATCCCACCGACGCGTACGCATCGACGATTGCCTGTCCGACGGATAGTGGGTCTGTCTCGAGGGCGGCAACGCTAATGACCGGTATCACGGACGAATGCTGGCACAGGCGGCAGCGCAGATGGGGCGGTAACGTCGGGGCGTGACGCCCGAGGACGCAGTGCTGGCTGCGTGCGCAGCCGGCTTAGCTGACGATGATGTGGTCACCGACCCCGATCGGCTACCCACGTACCAGCGTGATCGCTCGACCGGCTCTCCTGCTGGTGAGCCGTTCGCGGTCGTGTTTCCACGGACTACCGAGCAGGTGTCTGCCGTCCTGGCAGCTGCTCATGAGCATCGGGTGCCGGTGGTTCCTCGGGGCGCTGGCTCCGGATTGTCCGGTGGATCGAACGCGATCGACGGCTCGTTGGTCGTGTGCGTGGAGAAGATGCGTGATGTGTTGCTCGTGGACGAGGGCAACGGCTTCGTCGAGACCCAGCCGGGCATCTTCAACACCGAACTCCGTGAACACGTTGCGAAGCACGGGCTGTGGTATGCACCGGATCCGGCGTCAAAGGACTTCTGCTCCATCGGTGGGAACGTCAATACGAACGCTGGTGGCTTGTGTTGCGTGAAGTACGGGGTGACTCGCGACGCGGTGCTTGGCCTAGAGGTGGTGCTCGCCGATGGACGCATCACTCGGATGGGACGCAAGACGATCAAGGGTGTTGCGGGCTACGACCTCACTGGATTGATGGTGGGCAGCGAGGGAACACTCGGCATCGTCACGATGGCGCGACTGAAGCTCGGTCCGATCCCTCCTACGCCGGCCACGGTGGTCGCGGTGTTCTCCGATATCGGCGACGCCGGTCGTGCGGTGAGCGCGATCATGAACGAGTTGCGTCCCAGCATGCTGGAGTTGATGGACAACGCATCGATCGTGGCCGTCGAGGAGTGGCGGTCAATGGGATTGGACACTTCAGCGGGAGCGCTACTGCTTGCTCAGTTCGATTCGCCGGGTGCAGAGAGCGATGCTCGTCGCCTCGGCGAGCTGTGTGAAGCTGCGGGAGCCTCGGAAACGTTCGTTTCGGAGGATCCGGAAGAAGCCGAGATGCTCGTCGGTGCTCGTCGGATGGTGATTCCTGCACTCGAATCGGCTGGTGATTGGCTGCTTGACGACGTTGCGGTTCCGCGCACGCGTTTGGCAGACACCATGGTGCAGATCCAAGAGGTTGCTGCCCGTCACGATGTGCGCATCGCGACCTTCGGTCATGCCGGTGATGGCAACTTGCACCCGACGATCGTGACGCCTCGCGGCGATTCGGATGCTGCTGCGCGTGCGCTCGTGGCCTTCGACGAGATCTTGGATGTCGCGCTCGCAAACGAGGGAACGATCACTGGTGAGCACGGCGTAGGTTCCCTCAAGCGAGAGGCCCTCGCCAAGGAACTCGACGACGTCCAGATCGATCTGCACTCGCGGATCAAGCAAGCTCTCGACCCGCGCGGCATCCTCAACCCTGGGAAGGCGATCCCCCGCTGGTAGACCCCCCACTGGCAGACGAATCATCGGCTTGAAGAGCGATCTCCGGTTCATCGAAGTCCGCAATGGACTCCTTGATGGGGCGTCGGATGATCCACGTGAAGAACGCCACGACAGCCAGGAGTCCGGCAATCACCTCTATCGCCTGCAGTGTTCCCTGGCTGGCGAAATCGAAGAGCGTCCCGCCAATCTGCTGGCTGAGAATGAACACCGCCATCGCCAAAACGAACCAACCGAATGCCTTGCGCAGCAGGTCCGGGTGGATCTTGCCGACCACACGGCTACCGATCAGCGCGCCGATGACCGCCATGCCGGTGACGATCAATGTGACTGGCCAGATGCTTCCGCCATCGGCCAATGTGGTGGTGGCGGTGTTGATAGAGACGAACGAGTCGCCACCGAACTTGAGTGCGTAGCCGAAGAAGCCGGCGAAGGACTTCATCGCCACCACCAGCAAGCTCGTTGCAACGGCGTTCGGCATCGGCAGTCCACCGAGGAGTGCTAGCGCGGGGACCACGAGGAACCCCCCTCCTGCGCCCACCAAGCCGGTGACTAGACCGACGATCAGACCGTCGAGGATGATGCGGAAAAGGGGCAGGCCCTTATGTGGCCCGTGTCCCTTCACCTGCTTGCGGCCGCGGATCATTGCAACAGCGGTAACACCCATCATCACCGAGAAGGCAGCTAGTAGAAGTGCACCGGGAAGGAGCGCCCCAACCTGACCACCGATGAATGCACCCACCATGCCTGCGGCTCCGAAGATCAAGCCCGTCTTCCATCGCACTCGTCCGGCGCGTGCGTGCGCGATCAAGCCGAATAGCGAGGTGATCGCGACCACGAACAAACTTGCGGTTATGGCCTGCTTGGCATCGAAGCCCACCACGTAGACCAGTAGCGGTGTGGTCAGGATCGAACCGCCACCTCCGAGGAGTCCGACGGCAGCACCGATGAACAGTGCGAGGGCTGCGGCGAGGATGATCATTACTTCTCCCGAGAATTCCTAGTTGGCGGTTTCAGTCATGGGGGTGATGGTGGAGACGCCGGGGCGCCATTCGGCTTCGAAGCTGAATCGATCGCCACGGATGTAGGTCTCGCGCCATTCGACGGGAACGTCGTTCGCGAATGCGTTGCGCTCGATATAGAGCAGCGCGACGTCGCTCGGTAGTTGCAGCATCGAGGCGATGTGCGAGGGGGCTGTTTGCGCCGTAACGCGCTCTTGCCCGGCATCGGGTCGGACACCGCATAGCGAGGCGAGAGCGTCGTATAAACCACCGCGGGTGAAGTCCGCTTTCAACACTGCCGCCGCGACATCCTTGGGCAGCCATGCGGTGTCGACCGCGAGTGGTTCGTCGTCGGCGAACCGGATGCGCTCGAGCACGACCAACTCGGCATCGGCTGGAAGTTGCAGGTTGGCCGCAACTGAAGGGTTGGTGGTGGTGTTAAGGCGACGAACCTCGCTGCGTTGGGAAACACCTTGGTCCTCGATGGTTCGAAAGAGCGAGTACAAGGTGCCGAGGTTCTGCGAGTAGGAGTTCTCCTCGATGGTGGTGCCGCGGCCGCGCTCGCTTCTGAGCAATCCCTCGTCGCGTAAGACGCGCAGGGCTTCGCGGATGGTGTGCCGGCTGACGTCGTACTGCTCGGTGAGGGCTATCTCCCCGGGAAAGCCCTCGGCGAAGGCGCCGTCGGCAACGCGTCGCCGGATATCGGCACTGACCTGGGCCCACAGCGGAACCGGGCTGGATCGATCGGGCAGAACTGCATTCGGTCCGGCCAATCGACCGGGGAAAACGGCTGCGGGGGGCGTCACAATGTGCCATTGTACGGATGTCCGGACATTTGTAAACCTAGAGTGCGGACATAACCGGGAACAAGCAAGGGATCCTCATGAATCAACAGCACCAGATCGTCATCATCGGCGGCGGAACCGGCGGCATCACCGTTGCAGCCCGGCTGAAGAAGGCAGGTATCGCCGACGTCGCGTTGATCGAGCCCGCTGATACCCACTACTACCAACCGCTGTGGACCCTGGTGGGTGGTGGACGGGCCAAGGCTCCGGAGAGCGCGAGGTCGATGGCATCGGTCATGCCAGCGGGTGTGACGTGGATCAAGGACTCCGTGGTCTCGGTGGATCCCGACGCACACACGGTCACCACTGCAAGTGGCCGTGTGATCGGTTACGACCGACTCGTGGTGTCCGCTGGCATCCAGCTCGATTGGGATGGCATCCCTGGGCTGTCCGATGCTCTCGGTAAGGACGGTGTGTCGAGCAATTACCGCTACGACCTCGCGCCGATCACCTGGCAGAACGTGCAGAAGACCAAGAGCGGCAACGCGATCTTCCACATGCCACCGAATCCGATCAAGTGCGCAGGCGCTCCGCAGAAGATCGCCTACCTCGCCTGCGACTACTGGCGCGAGCAGGGCGTGCTCGGGAACATCAATCCGATCATGGTTCTGCCCACTCCAGGAATGTTCGGCGTGAAGGTATGGGCGGATGTGCTTGCCAAGGTGGCGGCCGGTTACGGCATCGATGTCCGCTTCAACTCAGTCATCACCGAAATGGATCCGGAAAATCACACCGTCACGATCAAGAACAACGAGACCGGCGAGACCGAGACCATCGAGTACTCCTTCGCGCACATGACCCCACCGCAGAGCGCACCCGACTGGATCAAGAACTCACCACTTGCTGATCCGGAGTCGCCCTTCGGCTATGTGGGAGTGAACAAGCACACGTTGCAGCACAATGTGTATCCAGACGTCTTCGCGCTAGGTGATTGCACCACCAC
>CAYPSE010000031.1:0-13322 GCA_964413305.1 uncultured Rubrivirga sp.
GTCCGGCCAAACGCCCCAGCGTGCAGGTGGGCGATCCGTTCATGGAGAAACTGCTCATCGAATCGACCCTCGAGGTCTTGAAGTCCGGACTAGTGGAGGGCATCCAGGATCTCGGTGGTGCAGGCATCTCGTGCGCCACGAGCGAGCTCGCCTCCAACGGCGAGGGCGGCATGCACGTGTGGCTCGATCGCGTGCTGCTGCGCGATCCCACGCTCAGCCCCGAAGAGATCTTGATGAGCGAATCCCAAGAGCGCATGTGCGCGATCGTGCGGCCAGACAACATCGATGCGTTCATGGACCACTGCAAGAAGTGGGACGTGGAGGCCGTGGTGATCGGTGAGGTCAACAACTCCGGTCGACTCACCGTCGACTGGCATGGTGAACGCATCGTCGACGTCCCTCCGCGCACGGTTGCCCACGAAGGTCCTGTGTACGAGCGCCCCTACCACCGGCCGAGTTGGCAAGATGCGCTGCAGGCCGATACTCCCGATCGCCTCGCGCGTCCCAGCGTCGGGGACTTCAAGGAAACACTGCTGCAACTGGTGGCGTCTCCGAACCTGGCCGCTAAGTCGTGGGTCACCGACCAGTACGACCGCTATGTGCTCGGCAACACCGTCCTGGCGCAGCCGCAGGATTCGGGCATGATCCGGATCGACGAGAACACCGGTCGCGGCGTTGCGATCTCCACTGACTGCAATGGCCGGTTCGCCAAACTCGATCCGTACACCGGCGCGAAGTTGGCCCTGGCCGAGTCCTATCGGAACGTGTGCGCCACCGGCGCCGTCCCGCTCGCTGTCACCAACTGCCTGAACTTCGGATCACCGGAAGATCCCGAGGTGATGTGGCAGTTCGCCGAAGCCGTTCGCGGTCTCGCCGATGGTTGCCAGGAACTCGGCACTCCGGTGACCGGCGGCAACGTCTCGTTCTACAACCAAACCGGGGAGACGGCGATCCTGCCCACGCCGGTGGTCGGCGTGCTCGGTGTGATCGACGACGTCAATCGCCGCACACCCATGCAGTGGGGCCCAGACGGGGAACTCATCTACCTCCTCGGCGACACGCATGATGAATTCGGAGGCAGTGAGTGGGCGCACCTGAAGGGTCACCTTGGTGGTCTCCCGCCCAAGGTTGACCTGCAACGCGAACGCATCCTCGGTCAGATCCTCGTCGCCGGTTCGCGCGACGGCATGCTCACCGCGGCCCACGATGTCTCCGATGGCGGGTTCGTGCAGGCGATCGTCGAGATGGCGCTGCGCTCGGGTGTGGGTGCACGCTTGTGGTTACCCGACGACATCGATCCGTTCGTGCAACTGTTCGCAGAGTCCGCGGGTCGGACCGTCGTAGTCGTTCCTCGCAGTGAGGAGATGCGCTTCACCGAGATGTGCGCCGCACGCGGGGTGGCTGCACACCGCGTAGGCGTAGTCGACTCCGGTCTCGGTGTGGATGCGGGTTATCCCGAAGGCACGCAGGTGCTGCAGTTCGGTGAGTACTTCACCGTTTCCCTCGACGAACTGAAGGATGCGCACGAACGCACCCTTCCCGCACTCTTCGCGTGAGCGAACACAACTGGAACGAGCTGGCATCGAGGGTTCTGACTCGACTCCAGTCCGGCGACCTACCCCCGCGCGACGAACAGCGGGATGCAGTGAAGGCGTCTCTTGCTGCGTTGGTGCAACGAGCACCTGGACGCAGCGTGGAGGTACGGATTCCGCCGTTCGCTGCCGTGCAGGTGGTTGAGGGCAGTACCCATCGCCGTGGCACGCCGCCCGCCGTGGTCGAGACCGATCCGGCAACCTGGCTGAGCCTTGCCCTCGGGGTGATGACCTGGCAGGAGGCCGCAACGTCGGGCCGACTTCGAGCCAGTGGGGAGCGGTCCGACCTCTCGGGCTATCTCCCCCTGATTTGACTCACTTAGGTTCACCTAACTAAGGTCAGCCTTACCTGAGGGCGCACCGGGAAGTCGCCCTCCCAGAGCGAAGGCTGGATAGTCGTATATGAGTTCGAGGAAATCCACCATGGGCCGCGCCGCACTCGCGGTCGTGGCAGCCAGTGCGCTTCTCGTGAGCGCCTGCAGCAGTAACGGGTCCGACGAGGCGAATGGCGAATCAGGCGACGGCGCTGGCAATGCGGATGGATCGACCATCGTCGTCTACTCCGGACGCAGCGAGGAACTCGTCGGCCCGCTGTTCGAGGAGTTCACCGCCGAAACCGGAATCACGGTGGAAGTGCGTTACGGCGACACCGCCGAACTCGCGGCGCAGATCATCGAGGAGGGCGACGCCTCACCGGCGGATCTGTACTTCGGACAGGACGCCGGCGCTCTCGGTGCACTCGACGCAGCGGGCCAATGCGCGCCGCTCCCCGCCCCGATCGCCGAGACGGTTCCCGCCCAGTACCGAGCGGCCGATGGCAACTGGACCGGCGTGACCGGTCGGGCGCGCGTGATCGCGTACGACTCGTCACAGTTGGACGCTGACGACGTTCCGACCTCGGTCTTCGAGTTGACGGATCCGAAGTGGGCGGGCCAGGTCGCCATCGCACCGACCAACGGCTCCTTCCAGGCATTCGTCACTGCCATGCGCGTTGCCGCTGGAGACGATGCGACTCGTGAATGGCTGCAGGGCATGGTCGACAACGATGCGCAGTTGTACGAGAAGAACAGTCTTATCCGCGATGCGGTCGATTCCGGTGAAGTGCAACTCGGACTCATCAACCACTACTACTGGTACCAGAAGGCAGCCGAGGTTGGCGAGGGCGCGATGAACGTGCAACTCGCCTTCACCGAAGCTGGGGATCCAGGAACGTTGGTGAATGTCGCCGGTGCCTGCGTTATCGCTCCGTCTGCTGATCAGGAGGCTGCCGGTGAGTTGCTCGCCTGGATGATGACCCCCGAGATCCAGCAGTGGTTCGTGGAGAACACTTACGAGTACCCACTCACTCCTGGAGTTGCCGGACCTGCTGGTGTCCCGGCGATCGAGGAGGTCCAGGGTCCGGATGTCCCGCTGGCCGAGCTCGAGGATCTGCCCGGAACCTTGCAGATGCTGCAAGATGTGGGACTCACGTAGGAGGGTCACCCTGCACGAACGGCTGACACGAACGCTGCGGCCGCCGTTGCTCCTCGTCGGAGCGGCGGCGGTTGCCGTCGTTGTCACGTCCATTCCCTTGCTGTATCTCGTCGTCCGCACCTTCGACGCCGGTTGGGCATCGATAGCGGCGGCGTTGTTCCGTGAGCGAACTCTCGAAACCACTGTCACGAGCCTTGCGCTGGTGATCGGTGTGGTCGTCGGTTGTTTGATACTGGCCGTGCCCACCGCGTGGCTGCTCGCTCGCACCTCCATCCCTGGGCGACCCTTCTTCCTGGTGATAGCAGCGCTGCCGCTAGCTGTGCCGTCGTACGTCATGGCCTACGCGTGGATAGCCGAGTTCCCGGGAATGTCGGGTATCTGGGCGGTCATCTTGGTGATGTCACTCGCCTCGTTCCCCTATGTGGCCATCCCACTGACGGCGGCCTTGCGGAATATCGACGCCGGACAGGAGGAGGCCGCGCGGTCGCTGGGTTTGAGCCCACTCGCCACCGCGCGACGTGTCACCATCCCGATGGCATGGCCCGCGGCCGCGGCTGGTCTGCTCCTAGCTGCGCTCTACATGCTCAGCGAATTCGGCACGGTCGCGATCTTCCGAGTCGACGCGTTCACACGAGTGATCTACACCGCGTACCGAGCGTCCTTCGATCGCACGAGTGCCGCGGTTTTGTCCTTACTTCTCGTCTTGCTCGCGTTGATTCTGGTGATCGTGGAGGCCCGCGTGCGTGGACGAGCGCAGCGGTGGCGACTTGGGTCAGGGGTGTCCCGCCCGGCTCCGCGGCAGCAGTTGAGCCCGAGAGCCACGGCGCTCGGACTGACGTGGTTGATCGGCGTGGGTGTCCTCGCCCTGGGTGTGCCGGCCTTCTCCCTCACACTGCGGCTGATCGAGGGCAGACGAAACGAAATCGACGTTGCGGAGTTGCTTAGGGCCATCGGCGGTTCACTCACTGCATCGACCATCGGTGCCGTGATAGCCATCGCCCTCGCACTTCCGATCGCCATCCTCGCCGCACGCTACACATCACGATTCGTGCGCGGCATCGAAGGTGCGGCGTTCCTCGGTCACGCGCTCCCCGGTGTGGTGGTCGGTCTTTCGCTGGTGTTCTTGACGCTCGCCCTTCTTCCCGCTGCCTACCAAACCCTCGTCACTCTCGCTTTCGCCTACGCAGTGCTCTTCTTGCCGAAGGCGATCGGAGCGAGTCGTTCGTCCATTGCCGGAGTACCTCCCGCGTTGGAGTCGACTGCCCGCAGTCTTGGCCGCGGTCCGCTGCGGGCCTGGTTCACGGTGACGGGACGCTTGGCGTGGCCTGGTATCGCAGCCGGAGCGCTCTTGGTTCTCCTCACGGCGATGAAGGAACTGCCGGCGACGCTGATGCTCCGGCCTACGGGCTTCGACACCTTGGCGACCGAATTGTGGACCCGAACCGAGGTCGAAGCCTTCGGATCGGCCGCGCCGTACGCCCTGGCGATGATCGTTTTGGCGTCGGTCCCCGCATGGTTGATGGGCCGATGGCTCGCGCGCACCCCCGACCAACAATCAGCATTGGACACCCGTCACGATGAGCCCGTGCGGGTAGACCAGATCGCCTACGTGGGTGGAAGCCGGTGAGCGAACCGAACCCGGGAAGCGCACTGACCCTCGCCGACCTGGTAGTCGGCTACGGAGGTCCGGCAATCGTCCGCGGTGTCTCGCTGGAGGTCGAGCGCCGCGAGTTCCTGGCGATCCTCGGCGCGAGCGGTTCAGGCAAGACCACCTTGCTGCGCGCGATCGCCGGATACCTCAGACCGTCGTCCGGGACCATCACCGTCGCCGGTCAGCTCGTTGCCGGTCCGCATACCTGGGTGCCCCCGGAGAAGCGCCGGATCGGTGTTGTTCCGCAAGAAGGTGCGCTCTTTCCCCACCTCGACGTTGCCCGCAACGTCGCCTTCGGATTATCGGGGGACAAGAGGAAGACGCGCGAGCGGGTGGATCAACTGCTGGAGATGGTGGGACTCGAGGGGCTCGCGGATGCTCGCCCGCACGAGCTGTCCGGTGGGCAGCAGCAGCGTGTGGCTCTCGCTCGCGCATTGGCTCCGGAACCGGAGTTGATCCTGCTCGACGAGCCGTTCTCCTCCTTGGACGCCGCCCTACGCGCTGAGGTGCGCGCGCAGGTGCGTCACTTGCTGCGGGAGTTGGGCACCACCACGATCCTGGTGACCCACGATCAGGAGGAAGCGTTGTCCCTCGCAGACCGCGTGGCGGTGATCGCCGACGGTCGTATTCAGCAAGTCGACTCTCCGTGGGCGATCTACGAGCGGCCAGCCAGTTTGGACGTAGCTCGCTTCGTGGGCGATCTGGTCGAGTTGCCCGTCGAGGCGATCGACGGCTCGAGCGCGCGAACAGCGCTTGGGCCGGTAATGCTCGCCGAAGGCTCGGATTCCTCCAGCGGCGTGGGTACACGGGTGGTTCTTCGCCCCGAGCAACTTGTACTCATCGCGGATCGGACGGTCGGTGAACCGGGTGACCATCGGAACCGAGGCAGCAGGGGTGTGGTGGAGTCGATCAGCTACCACGGTCACGACAGCCTCACCACGGTTCGGCTCGATGCCGGACCGGCCATCGCGGTGCGCGCAGCGGGAGGTGCGGGTGTGGCACCGGGGGATCCGGTGCGCGTGGTGGTCACCGGCAGCGGACGACTGTTCAACGATCCCGTAGTCTGACGCGCGTGCCGCGCGGCGATGGGCGACTGACCCACGAGGTCCTTCCGGGGGAACGAGGACCGCAAGACGCGTGCGGGGTTTTCGGGGTCTGGGCCCCCGGCGAGGAAGTAGCCAAACTGACCTACTTCGGTTTATACGCACTGCAACACCGCGGTCAGGAGTCCGCCGGCATCGCGGTGAGCGACGGATCGCACATCGTCGTGTACAAGGACATGGGCCTGGTTTCGCAGGTCTTCACCGAAGCCAGTCTTGAATCCCTGCATGGACATGTGGCCATCGGTCACACGCGCTACTCGACCACTGGGTCGAGCGTGTGGGAGAACGCTCAGCCGACTTTCCGACCCACCGCCACGGGCAACTTGGCCCTTGCCCATAACGGGAATCTGACGAATACCGCCGATCTGTCCGAACGCCTCGCAGAGCTCGCGGATGGATCCGGTGAGCTGCCCATCAACGCCGGTCTGCACGCCACAACCGATACCGAAGTCATCTCCGGGCTTCTTGCCGCTCATCCCGATCTCCCGCTCGAACAGGCCGCACTCGAGGAACTGCCGAAACTGCGCGGTGCCTTCTCATTGGTCTTCATGGACGACGACGCCCTGTACGCCGCACGCGACCCGCAGGGCATTCGCCCGCTGGTGCTCGGGCGCCTGGAACGTGGCTGGGTCATCGCGAGTGAGACGGCAGCGCTCGACATCGTGGGCGCTTCTGTTGTTCGGGAAGTGGAACCCGGTGAGTTGATCGTCATCGATGCCAACGGCCTTCGCTCGCATTCTTTCGCTGATCCCGATCCCAAGGGTTGTCTATTCGAGTACGTCTACCTGGCAAGGCCGGACACCACCATTGCCGGTCGCGCGGTGCAGGCCACGCGGGTGGAGATCGGTCGTCGGCTGGCGCGGGAGTACCCGGTGGATGCAGACCTGGTGATTCCAGTCCCTGAATCGGGACGGTATGCAGCTATCGGTTACGCGCAGGAGTCCGGCGTGCCGTTCGCCGAGGGTTTGGTGAAGAACGCCTACGTTGGGCGGACTTTCATCCAGCCGTCGCAGACGATCCGGCAGTTGGGTATCCGGCTGAAGCTGAATCCACTGCGTGACGTGATCGCGGGGCAGCGGTTGATCGTGGTCGACGATTCCATCGTGCGCGGGAACACCCAGCGCGCGTTGGTGCGGATGTTGCGTGAGGCGGGCGCGCTCGAGGTTCATGTGCGGATCTCGAGCCCACCGGTGAAGTGGCCGTGCTTCTACGGCATCGACTTCGCCAGTCGGGCGGAGTTGATCGCCAATGGTCTGAGTGTGGACGAGATCTGCGCCTCCATCGGCGCGGATTCGCTCGCTTATGTCACCCTCGATGCGCTCGTGGAAGCCACCCATCAACCCAAGGACAACCTGTGCCGCGCCTGTTTCGACGGTGTGTATCCGGTGGAACTTCCCGCCGAGGACCGGATCGGCAAGTCCGTTCTCGAAGGGATCGCCCGTCGCGTTGAACGCTCCGCGGGTGGTGGTGCCAGCGACGCACTAGAGCGGGCGTAGATGTCCGGAGCCAGTTACGCCGATTCCGGTGTGGATGTCGAAGCGGGGGAACGCGCAGTCGCGCTGATGCGTTCGTCCGTCGAGCGAACCAAGCGATCCGGAGTACTCGATGGTTTCGGTGGGTTCGCTGGTTTGTTCGATCTTTCGGATTATCGCCACATGAGCAAACCGATCCTGGCCACCAGCACCGATGGGGTAGGAACGAAGATCGCGGTCGCGCGAGCCATGGATGTTCACGACACTGTCGGCGTCGACCTTGTGGCGATGGTGGTCGACGACCTCGTGGTCTGCGGTGCCGAGCCGTTGTTCCTCACCGACTACATCGCCACCGGATCGGTGGACCCCACGCGAATCGCAGCGATCGTGTCCGGCATCTCGGAAGGCTGTGTGCAGGCAGGCTGTGCGCTGGTGGGAGGTGAAACGGCGGAGCACCCGGGCTTGATGGAGCCAGATGAGTACGACCTTGCTGCAGCAGGAACCGGCATCGTCGATGCGGATGAACTCCTCGGGCCCGCGCTGGTGCGCAGTGGCGATGTGCTGATCGCCATGGCCTCCAGCGGATTGCACTCCAACGGTTACTCGCTCGCCCGTCACGTGCTGATACCCGGTGGTAGGGGATTGGAACGTCACGTCGAGGAACTGGGTCGCAGCATCGGTGAGGAGATGCTCGAACCGACACGGATCTACGCGAAGGACGTACTCGCCGTGATCGCTGCAACCTCCGTGCACGCCTTCTCGCACATCACCGGCGGAGGTATCGCCGCGAATATCGCACGCGTTCTACCCGAGCACTTGGCCGCCGACCTCGATCGATCGACCTGGCGACCTCCGGTGGTGTTCTCCCTCATCCAGCGCGAGGGTAGCGTCGAGCGCCTCGAGATGGAGCGCACCTTCAACATGGGAATCGGCATGGTGGCCATGGTTCCCGAAACTTCCGTCGACGCGTCGCTAGCGACTTTCGAGAAACGGGGTCTGCCTGCTTGGGTGTGCGGGCGCGTGCGCGAACGCGGTGAGGGAGAGCGGGGTGATGCCGCCGCTAAGGGTGGAAGTGGAGGCGCGGTTACCGTGACGGGAGAGCATCGGTGATCGTGCTCGACGCTCGTCAGTCGTCGTCTTCGTCTTCGAGGTACTTGGCGTAGAGATCGTCCGCGTACTGATCGTCCTGGTACGGGTCGACCTCAGTGTCGTCTTCCTCGGCGACATGCGCCGCAGCCGTTGAACCACCGCCCGCCAACTCAGCCTGGAGTCGCTCCAGATCGGTCTGCGGGCCGCCGTACTTCAACGCGCGAGCGACCTTTGTCTGCTTAGCCTTTGCTCGGCCGCGCCCCATGGCTCGACCCCCTCATGCGGTTTCCCGGTCGTGAATGGACGTGTAGTCGCTGGGCCATCCGGGCCGTGATCCCGGGACCACAACGAAAGGCAAGACTACCCCGGGTCGCGGCGGACCACCATCAGTGCCCCCGGCTGGCCTTGGACTCTCGCTCGGCGGTGATCCTGGCCTTCGACTCTCGCTCGGCGGTGATCCTGGCCTTCGACTCTCGCTCGGCGGTGATCCTGGCCTCGGCTTCGCGCTCAGCGGCTCGCACCGGGGTGACGCCCTCTGCCCGGGAGCGCGCGAGAACGCTCTGGGTGGTCTGGAAGACCTGCTCCACCTTCGCCCGGGCCCGCTCGACGTCGGCGCCCACGAGCTCCTCCGCCACTTGAATCACGCCCCCGCAGTTCACGCAGAAATCCGGCGCGTACAGCACCCCGGCGGTGTCCAGGGCATCTCCGACCTCCGGGGTCGCCAGTTGGTTGTTGGCTCCGCCGCATACCAGGCGAACCCCGCGGGAGACGAGGGTCGGCACGAGATCGAGGGTGAGGATCCCACCCATGGCGTTGGGGGAGAGGACGTCCAGATCGGTGGCCAGCATCGCGTCCATGTCCTCGACCCATCTCACCCGCCCGGGGTTCGCCTCCTCGACGAAGGCTCGGGCCCCCGGGGATGGGTCCAAGGCCAGGACCGTCGCGCCCTCGACGAGCAGGTGGCCGATGAGTCGGCCACCGACCTTGCCTGCGCCCACCACACCGACAGTCAGGCCGGCCAGGTCGGCCGATCCGAAGGCCACCTCGGCCCCGGCGCGCATCCCGGCGTGCACGCCCACGGCGGTCAAGATCCCCGAGTCCCCGACTCCGCCGTGCTCTACCGAGCGTCCCGTCGTCCAACGACAAGCCTCGCCGATCGTGTCCATGTCCGCAACGGTCATGCCCACATCCCCCGCTGTCACGTACCGACCATCGAGCGAGCACACCATGCGACCGAATGCGTGCAGCAACTGCTGTGGTTTGTCCGAAGGATCGTGGACGATCACCGCTTTTCCACCTCCGTGCTGCAAACCGGCGAGTGCGTTCTTGTACGTCATCGCACGCGAGAGCCGAAGCGAGTCCGCGTAGGCAGCCGCGTTCGCTGCCGATGTGTCACCGGCGTGCGCGTACGTGGACATACGAACGCCACCGAGCGATGGCCCGAGCACCGTTGAGTGGATTGCGACGATGGCCTGCAGACCGGAAGTGGCATCTCGTGCGATGAGCACTTCCTCATGCCCATCGAAACCGGCCCACGGATCGGAAACGGATGTCATGCGGTCACCCTAGGGGCAGGGATCGGACCGCGAATCAGGTCACCGAATCGCAGGAAAACACCAGGAATTTCGCGCCTACACGGGCATTTCACGACCGATTCGCTTGCCTAGTGCGGCCCGTGGTGGAAGGGTACGGCGAGGTGGTCACCGGAAGTCGAGGGCTGCGAAGACCCGCTCGGTGAACCGATAGGAGGCGCAGTGTCTGGCCAAGATCCGGATTCCGAGCACCTTCTCACCCCATCCGAGGTTGCAGCACTCTTCAGGGTTGACCCCAAGACGGTCACCCGGTGGGCGAAGGCGGGCAAGCTCACGAGCATCCGCACCCTCGGTGGTCACCGTCGTTATCGCGCGAGTGAAGTTCATGCGTTGCTCGAGGCGCAAGCACCGGCAGTCCACCAAGCTACTCCGCAAGCACCGCCCGGAAACTACCCGCATCGTTAGTTCGGAATTAGGCTGTGCGACGTGAACGAGTCGCAGATGCGCGCCGGCGACGCCGACCGCGATGCCACGATTGCCATCCTCCGTGAAGCGTTCGCGGAGGGGCGACTGTCGCAAGACGAGTTCGATGACCGCCTCGAGCGTGCGCACGCCGGCCGGACGTATGCCGAGCTTGCGAAGTTGACCGCGGACCTTCCGGTAACGGCGCAGTCGAGCGAGGTGGAGGTCCCTGCTGGAGATTCGAAGCGAGGGAAGGAACGCAAGGACCTTCGTTCCGCGTGGGCTAGTTGGCTCGGGGTGGGCGTCCTGGTCAACATCATCTGGTTCGCCACGTGGATGGGCAGCGGCCCTGCGCCGTACTACTGGCCGATCTGGGTCATCGGGCCGTGGGGTGGGGCCATGGTCATCTGGACTCTCACCTCCAAGGTTCAGCGCCCCTCGAGTGGATCCTCATCGCATGGCTGAACCGCTCTACCGAGGCATCGTGGAGGCCTTCAAGGGAGTCTTCCGCGTTCTCGGCATGAAGCTCGACGTGGTCGGCGAGGAGAACATCCCACTCAGTGGCGGCGCGATCCTCGCCTTGAATCACACGAGTTACCTGGACTTCGCGCTCGGTGGTGTTCCTGCGGATATGCGCGGACGGCGGCTGGTGCGCTTCATGGCCAAAGACTCGGTCTTTCGACACCCGATCGCCGGTCCGTTGATGCGAGGTATGAAGCACATACCCGTGAATCGCGACGATGGGTCTCAGGCCTTCCAGGATGCGGTGTCCGACGCCAGGCGCGGTGAACTGATCGGTGTATTCCCTGAAGCGACGATGAGTCGATCACTCGAGATCAAGGAGATCAAGAGCGGCGCAGTGCGGATGGCGCAGACGGCAGAGGTGCCGCTGATCCCGATGATCGTGTTCGGAGGTCATCGCGTGCTGTCATACGGAGTCAAGGACTTCACGCGCGGCCGACCCATCTGCATGACTATCGGCGAAGCCCTTCCCGACGTTCAAGGAAATGACGCCGACACCGTCACCTTGCAGTTGCGAGCACGGTTGTCGTTGCTTCTCGATGAGACAGTTGCGCGTTACCCGGACAAACCCCAGGGCGCTCCGTGGATTCCGAAGCGACACGGTGGCTCGGCACCCACTCTCGAGGAGGCACGAGCATGGGAGGAAGAGCGTCGGGCCAGGAAGGCTGCCGAACGCGGCGGCGGACCCGCCTAGCTGCTCTTCTCTTCTCGGAAGGCACTGATGGCGGCTGCGGTCGTCTGGTACACGGCACCCTCCCCGATCTGGGAAAGGAATCCGTAACGACGAAGCTCCTCGAGTAGCTCGGACTTCGCACGCACAAGTCCCAACCGGATCCCTCGATGGCTACAGAATTCACGGAGTTCGCTGAGAGCATCGAGGCCCGTGATGTCCACCTCGCTCACGGCCTCGACGTTCACTAGGAACCAGTGAGTCTCCGGGTGGCCGGCGATAGCCGCGCGGGCGCGCTTGAGGAAGTCCTCCGCGTTCGCGAAGAACAGCGGTGAGTCATAGCGGAAGATCACCAGCCCAGGCTCCTGCGCTGCCTCGGGGTAGTCGACCACGCTGTGCCAGCCGGGTAGGCCAGTGACCGTCCCGAGGACTGCTGCGTGCGGTCGCGCCACTCGTGCGAGTAGGTCGATCACGGAAACTGCCACTGCGATCGCGATGCCGTAGAGCAAGCCGAAGACGAGCACGCCGGTCGCGGTCAGCAAGGCGAGTGCGAACTCACGACGACGGAACGACCAGAGGCGTCGGAAGCCACGAACGTCGATCAGTTGCACCGCTGCGAAGATGATCAATCCACTGAGTGCGGCAAGAGGGAAAGACGCCAATACGAACCCCAGTCCCACCAGCACGAGCAGCACGAGTGCAGCCGCAACGAGCGAGTAGAGCTGAGTGCGCGCGCCCGCAGCACGCGCCACCACGGCCCGGCTTGCACTCGAACTGACGGGAAAGCCTCCGACGAGTGAGGATCCGACATTCGTCACGCCGAGCGCGATGAATTCCTGGTTCTTGTGGATCCGGTGTCCTGTACCGAGTGCGAGCATGCGACCGGTGAGCAGGTTGTCGGTGTAGCCGACCACGAGGATTCCGAAGGCTGGAAGCATCAGCAGGCCCACATCGGATGCGGCGATGGCCGGTAGACCGGCATCGGGCAAACCCGATGGGATTGCACCGACCGTGTCGAATACTTGATCGGCCCCGGGAATCGCGATGGTGAGGACGGCTGCGACCGACACCGTGATCAGGGGCCATGGGATGCGTTGGCGTCGCACGAGGAGCAGGAATGCGGCGATGACGAAAGCCATGGCAAGTGGCGCCCACGGAATCGCATTCGTGGTGAGGTTCACGGCGATCGCGCGCAGCTCTTGGATGAATGTGGTCGCGCCGCTGCGGGTGTCCGTCAGGGAGACAACCTGACTGGAGATCATCAAGACGCCCACACCTGCCATGTATCCGACCAAGATGGGCTTGCTCAGCAGATCTCCGATGAATCCCAGGCGCAATACGGCCGCAAGGAGCGCTAAGGCTCCGACGATGGCCGCCAACAGCGCCGCGAGGGCTGCGTAACGCACCGGATCTCCGGCAGCAAGTGGTGCAAGTGCGGTGGCTGTCAACAGTGCGGTGCTGCTTTCCGGACCCACGGACAGCAGGCGTGAACTCCCAACCGCCGCGTACAAGATGAAGCCGACGACGATCACCCACAGTCCGCTTACGGCGGGCAGCCCCGCGAGAGTGGAATACGCCATGACCTGGGGTACGAGATATGCGGTGACGGTTACTCCACCGAGCACATCCCCGCGCAGGTCGCTGCGGTCGTATGTCCGCAGCCGCTCCACCCCCGGCAGCAATCGCATACCTCGACGGTACGCGCCGCCTACCAGCTCTTGCTACTGATCGGAACGTTCCTTTCCGACAACAACCG
>CAYPSE010000032.1:0-1172 GCA_964413305.1 uncultured Rubrivirga sp.
CTGACCACTGTGGTCTTGACCTTCGCGGGCGGTCTTGCGGTGGGTGTCAACTGGCGCTTTGGCTTCTTCCTGCTCGCGGCCGTCAGCGTGCTGGCGTTCTTTGCGAGTCCGTGGATCCTGCCGACCGTTCCCCATGGGAAGAAGGGGGCGTTCGATGCTGTGGGACAACTCCTACTCGGCTTCGGAATCGTCGGGTTCCTCTACGGGGTGAGCCAACTCGGTGTCAGCCTCACCTCGCCGCGGACGCTGATCCCGCTGGTCGCGGGTGTGCTGCTGATAGCGCTGTTCTTCGTATTCGAATCCAAGTCACCGCGCGCTTTCTATCCGGTGCGGTTGTTCAGGTCGCCGATCTTCTTGGCGGCGGTGCTGGCGGGCTTCATCTACAACTTCGGCGTATCGGTGTCCTTTCTGCAGACCACCAACCTGTGGCAGTACGTCACCGGCGTGGCCACGCGCGACATCGCCTTGTGGCAACTGCCCCTGACCGCAGCGGGCATCGTCAGCGCCCTGATCACCGGCCGGTTCATGTCCAAGGGGCTGAGCAACCGCACAGCTTTGCTGATCGGCTCGCTCATCGCAGTCGTCGGATTCGTCGTCCTGGCGCTCGTCAGCAGTCAGAAGTCCTTCTGGGCATTCTTGCCGGGTGTTGTGATGGTCGGTGCCGGCGTGGTGATCGTGTCGATTCCGTTCGGCAACATGATCATCAAGGAAGCACCCGCAGACCAGTACGGACCGGTAACCAGTTCTCGCACCACCATCGGTCAGTTCTTCTACTCCATCGGATTCGCCGCAGCGACGGTGCTGGTAGATCGCTTAACGCTGGGTGGGGTCACGCAGAAGTTGACGGATGCCGGAGTTCAGCCGGACTCCATCGGTACCGCGGTGACGTCGCTGAATCAGTACGTTCGAACGGGTACCGACCCATCAACGCAATTGGGCAAAGAAGCCCTATCCGACGCCGTCGCTAGCTATAGCAGCGCCTTCAGCGTGGTCATGCTGGTGACCGCTGGCTTGATTCTGGTGGCCGCGATTGTTGCAACTGCGTTGTTGCGGAACGTGAAATCGGCGCCCGCGCCGGAAGCTCCCTCCACCGTCGATCGTTAGAAGGGCATCCACATGTTGTCGAGCACCTCCTGCTGCAATCCCAAGGGTCTTGCCGCTGAAAGGGTCGG
>CAYPSE010000032.1:1272-3121 GCA_964413305.1 uncultured Rubrivirga sp.
CTGATCGACCCCCACATGCACATCTGGACGTCGCTGCTGACCTATCCGGATGTTGACGTGTCGCACGAAGCCTGCCCCACACTCGACGACGTCGTCGCCGTGATCAAGGCTGCCGTCGCTAAGGCCCCCAAGGGGGAGCCCGTGTGCTTCAAGGCCTTCGATCCCAGCCTGTACCCGGGTGAGCCGGTTCTGACGCGGTCGACGCTTGACCAGATCGCACCGGACAATCCGGTTCTCGTCTGGAACGCCTCAGGTCACTTCATGTACGTGAACAGTTTGATGTTCCAGGCGGCTGGAATCACCGACCAGACGCCTGATCCACCCGGAGGAACGTTCGAGCGCGCCGACGGCAAGTTGACCGGCGTCGTAGGTGAGCCACCGGCAGAGCAACTCATCCTCAAGGGTCTGCCCAAACCGTCGATGACCGATGTCGCGATGTACATCCGGCAGATCCTCACGGCGTGTGCCGCGCAGGGCGTCACCTCCGTCCGTGAAGCCGCCACGGGCGCCCTTGCCGGGCCGAAGGAACTAGCACTGCTGCATCAGCTCAATGGTCAGTCTCGATTTCCCGTGCGTGTTTCGACTGCGCAATTCGCCGTTCTACCCGGTCTCACGCCCGTCCAGGTTGCCGCGGCGTGGAAGAGCGCCGGTGTCACGCCCTTCAGTGGGGACGAGATGCTGCGAGCGGACGCCTGGAAGATCGTGTCGGATGGGTCGAACCAAGGTCGCTCCGGATACTTTCTGCAGCCGTACCTCGGGGAGGACAACGGAGGCAAAGCCGACTACACCCCCGAAGGTCTGCGCGAGGCGATGAAGGCCGGACTTGACGACGGTTGGCAGATCATGGTGCACACGAACGGCGATGCTGCAGTTGAATTCGCTCTCGAGGCCTACGAAGAACTTCTACCGTCCTATGGAGCGACAGACTTGCGTCATCGACTTGAGCACTGTTCGTTCACCACTGATGATCAACTGACGCGAATCGCCGCTGCGGGCTTGTCGCCGAGTTTCCTGATGAACCACGTCTACTACTGGGGGGCTGCCTTCCGCGACACCATCCTGGGGCCCACGCGCGCAGGCCGACTGGACCGCGTTGCATCGGCGTACAAAGCCGGACTTCGGCCGTCCCTGCACTCCGACTACAACGTGACTCAGGTACAGCCACTTCTGAGTGCTCGAACGGCCGTTCTGCGAACCACCAAGGCCGACGGTCAGGTCCTCAATGCTGCGGAATGTGCCACACCCGAGCAGGCTCTCGCCGCGATCACCACCCATGCGGCCTGGCAGATCCATGCGGATGACCGAGGCGCCTTGGAAGTGGGGAAGGCGGCGGACTTCGGCCTTGCAGATGGCAATCCGTGGGGGTCGGATCCGTCGGGTTGGGCGGACATAGCTTTCCAGGCCACGTACGTCGGCGGTGCCGTCGCCTGGGAACACCCCTAGCGACTTAGGGTTCCACCGTGTCCGGGCGTGGTCGGCGTTTACTCGTGGTGGAAGACGAACCACTCATGGGCTCACTGCTAGCCGAGGTGCTCGTTGCACACAATTTCCGGGTGCGCAATGCGGAGAGCGTGCCGCAAGCACGGGCGGCGATCCGAGAGTTTGATCCGGACGCCATCCTGCTCGATATCTCTCTGGGCGACGGCCCCAGTGGTTTGGATCTCGCTCAAGCGCTATCCGTTCAGCGCCCCGATATCGCGATCATCTTCCTGACCAAGCATCCGGATTCCCTGACGGCCGGTCGGGAGATCGAGGCCCTTCCCGAAGGCTGCGGCTTCCTTCGCAAGGACAAGGTGCGCGACAGTGAATATCTGCTGCGCTCGATTGACGCCGTACTCACCGACGAGCC
>CAYPSE010000032.1:3221-12633 GCA_964413305.1 uncultured Rubrivirga sp.
CGGACGCGATCTCATGGCCAGTCTTCTGGGTCACCTTCTCCGCGGCGATCGTCGGGAATCTAGTGACCACCACATCCGCGCCGCTCGGGGTGCGCGCCTTCACCTTGGCGGTCGGGCAAGTCGTCTTATGGGCACCTCTGGTCGTCGTCGGACGAATCCTCAAGCGCCATCCCGACAGATCGCGCCCCCTGCTGGTGCTGGCGTCTGCAGTCGTGGGTCTGCTCTTGCGGGCAGTGACGGTGGGGCTCTTGACTGCCGCATTCCTCGGTGGGCAAGAGGTGCGTTGGGCAGATCGATTCGTCGGTGCCCTCTTCAACATCGGATTGTCGTTCGTGATTGCGACGGTGGTGGTGTCGACCTTTCGAGAGCGACGCCAACACATCACACAGTTGCAAAGTCTGCAAAAGGACCTATCGCAATCCATCGAGCAGTTGCGTCGCGACTACTCGGAACGCAATGATCGAACGTTGGCGCAGATTCACGCAGTGCTGCTCGACGAATTGAGCTCCTTGGACGCTACCGATGCTGGACGTTCCCTGGAGGTCCTCCAGCGGACGGCATCCGATGTGGTCCGACCGCTCAGCCATCGTCTGGCCCGCGAACGCGGTCCGCAGTCACGGGAAATCGTGCCAGTCGAATCTACGGTTGCTTGGCCCGTGGTCCTCAACGAAGCTGCGACCGGACGGCCCTTTCGTCCGGGGATAACGGCTGCGTTCATCGCGATCGAGGCGATGGCGGCCACGGTGGCCTACCCGCGTGGTGCACCCGTTTTCGCCGCCGTGGTCGCGGCCACCTGGGTGGGGTTGGGTATCGCAAACCTCGCCCTCGTTCGGGTACTCGTGACTAGGTCGATGGGGTTCCGCGTATCGGCTGTCGTCCTCAGTGCCTTACTCGTCGGTACCTGCGTCGCCGTAGTCGTTTGGGTGGGCGTAGGTCAGACTCCCGCCGCGGTGGCTCTCACCTTTGGCGCGTTCTTTTTCGCAACGGTCTTCAGCCTGGGCGTCACTCTTGCGGCCGCCTTCCTGCGGGATCGTGAGCAGATGATCGGAGCCTTGCAGGAGTCATCACTGAGGTTGCGCCGTCGCGTCGTATGTCTGCAACAGGCCCAGTGGTTCCAAAATAAGGCGCTCTCGCGCGCCTTGCACGGTCCGATCCAAACAGCGGTCACCGCATCAGCTCTACGTCTGGACGCGGCGATCCGGGAGGGATCAGTACCTCCTGAACTGATTGACCAGGTTCGGGGCCAGATCGTGCAAGCCCTGGGCGCGATGGGGACGGCCGATCCTCATGTGGTTTCTCTGGCTGAGGCCACCGAACGATTGAGTTCGGCTTGGGAAGGCCTGTGCGACATTGCGATGGAGGCATCGTTCGAGGTCGTGGAGTCGGTGGCCGACGATCCTGTGCTTCGCTCGTGCATCATCGACATCGTCACCGAGGCCGTATCGAATGCGGTGCGCCATGGCAGGGCTACGTCGGCGACCATCGACATCGATCTGATGGAGTTGGATGCCGAATTCCCGGACGTGGTTGTGTCCATCACCAGTGATAGCAAGTGGGTCGGTTCGGCGGGGGAGAGCGGCCTGGGTACGCACCTTCTCGATGATTGCACCTTGGCCTGGGGGGTCGAGCGGGCTCAGGGCGGTGTATGCCTGTGGGCTCGCATGCCGAAGCAAGAACTCGTGGTTTCCTAGGGGAGCCGACCACGGTCAGATGTGGACCGCACGCACCCGGTTCATCCAAAGTCCGACGAATCGGGGACGGTCACGTTACGATTTCGTGATATTCCCGGCGGCAGGAGGATCTCGTGAAGCGTAGGTGGGTAGCAATCGCGGCAAGCGGGGTGCTGGCGCTGACCCTGGCGGCCTGCGGAGGGTCGGAAGAAGCCACGACCGATGCCACTACCCCCGCCGATACGCCCACGGCGGCGCTGGATACCGAGATCGACGAAGCCGTCTCGGTCATTGAGGCCTGCTCCACGTACTTCGCCTTCGACTTGAAGATGAGCGAGGCCAAAGCGTCAACGGACGCAAAGAAGAAGAAGAAGCGAGATCTGCTTGCGGAGATGAAGGGGCTGTCCGACGAGCTCGTGTTGGCTACCGAGGAGGCGTACATCTCCGGTGACCTGCCTGAGAGTGCTCTGATCAACGCCAATCGGATTCAAAAGAATCTCGGGCGCGTTGCGAACAAGGATGGCATCGACGGGATCAAGAACAAGCAGATGAACCGCATCGAGGCTTCGGCCTCGCGGATCGAGCGAAGCTGCGAGGCGGCAGGCGACATGCTGCCGCAGGAGAATCTCGACGCCCGCTCTGCTGCGTAACCACCTACCCCCACTTCCGCCGAACTGCCAAATATTTCAGGTCGAACTGCCAAGTTTCTCGAGTCGAACTGCCATGGCTGGCAGTTCGACACTGCAAACTTGGCAGTTCGCGTCAAATATTTGGCAGTTCGCGGTTGAAGGGGTTACGCCTCGTTGAAGATGTCCGGGTTTGGCCCGGTGCGCTTGGAGGTGTCCTCCATGCTCTCGATGGTGATGAGATCGTCGGCATCGAGTTCGAAGTCGAACACCTCGATATTCGCCCTGATTCGTTCGGGGGTCACGGATTTGGGTAGCACCACGTTGCCGATTTGCAGGTGCCAACGGATCATCACCTGAGCGGCGGTCTTGCCGTACTTGGCACCGATGGCGGCGAGCTGGGCATCCTCCACCAGGCCACCGGAAGCCAGCGGAGACCAAGCCTCGGTCACGATGCCGAGGTCGGCGTCAATCGCCCGGACCTCGCGCTGGGGCAGCCACGGGTGCAACTCGATTTGATTGATGACAGGGATCACTCCTGTTGCGTCGATGACGTTGCGTAGGTGCTCACCGTGGAAGTTGGACACACCGGCGCTGCGCGTGAGCCCTTGTTGCTGGAGTTCCAGCACCGTCTCCCACGTCTCCACGTAGAGAGCCCGAGCCGGGGTCGGCCAATGGATGAGGTAGAGGTCCACGAAGTCCAGCCCCAGTCGCTCGAGGCTGGCTTCCATCGCCGCGACGGTCTTGTCATGGCCCTGATCGGTGTTCCACACCTTGGTGGTGATGTAGATATCCCCACGCGCAAGCCCCGACGCCTTGATGGCCCTGCCGACACCCTCTTCGTTGCCATAGAGCGCAGCCGTGTCGATGTGTCGGTAGCCGGCCTCGAAGGCAGACAGGCAAGCGTCGGTCGCAACGTCGTCGGGGACCTGCCACACACCGAGGCCAATTTGGGGGATCTGTTGCCCGTCAAGGAGACGGACGTTCGGAATCGAAGTCATGGTGCACCTTTCGAGCGCCGGGCCAAGTGCCACAATCCTGGCATGGATATCGCCGACCACTACCTCCCCGACCCGAATCGCTACGACGGCCGCATGCCATTTCGACGCTGTGGAAGGAGCGGGCTGGACCTACCGGTCATCTCCTTGGGCTTTTGGCACAACTTCGGGGACGACAAACCGTTGGCGCGACAGCGCGAGATCATGCACACGGCCTTCGATCTCGGAGTCACCCATTTCGACCTGGCCAACAACTACGGCCCGCCGTACGGATCGGCCGAAATCAACGCCGGGCGCATCCTTCGCGAAGACTTCGGCCGGTACCGCGACGAACTGGTGATCTCGTCGAAGGCTGGCTGGGATATGTGGCCGGGACCCTACGGAAATCTCGGATCGCGCAAGTACATCCTGGCCAGTTTGGACCAGAGTCTGGAGCGGCTCGGGTTGGACTACGTCGACATCTTCTATCACCACCGACCCGACCCGGACACTCCCCTCGAGGAGTCCATGGGTGCCTTGGCGACCGCCGTGCAGCAGGGCAAGGCGCTGTATGTGGGTATTTCCTCCTATGGCCCCAGACGCACGGTCCGTGCGGCGCAGATCCTTGCGGAACTGGGTGTCCCACTGCTGATCCATCAGCCGTCATACTCAATGCTGAACCGCTGGATCGAGGAAGACCGACTACTCGACGCGCTAGAGCAGGTGGGCGCCGGTGCCATCACCTTCAGTCCTCTCGCCCAAGGCATGCTGACCGACCGCTACGTGGACGGAATTCCCGAAGGATCACGCGCCACCGAGGGCAAGTCGTTGGATCCGTCGATGGTCAACGCGGAGAACGCGGCGCGGCTTCGCGGCTTGGCCGACATTGCCCGGTCGCGGGGTCAATCGTTGGCGCAAATGGCGGTCGCATGGACCCTGCGTGATCCGCGCGTCACGACCACGTTGGTGGGCGCCAGCTCCGCTGAACAACTGCGCGAGACCGTCGGGGCGGTTCGCAATCTGGGATTCTCGGCCGACGAGTTGGCCGCCATCGATGCGTTCGCTGGCGAGGGCGGGATCGATCTGTGGCGGGAGCAGTCTCGCTACGAATGAGTCGAGTCAGGTTGCGCTGGATGCACTCGCCACCGCAGGTAACGGCGGCGGCGGGAATGGATGGTCCGGATCGCGTCCGGTGACGAATTTCGCGACCCCGTACACCGCTCCTGCGATCGGGACGGCAATGAGGGCCCCCACGATGCCCAGGGCGATGCTGCCGGCTGCGATGGCGAAGATGATCGCGAGCGGATGCAAGCTGACCGCCTTGCCCATCACCAGGGGCTGCAGTACGTCGCCATCGAAGGAGCCGACCACGACCGTAAGCAAGATCACCAGGATCGCGATCGTGGGGCCGCGCTCTGCGAGGGCCACGACGGCGGCGAAGAAGGTGGCTATCGGTGCACCGATGACCGGAATGAAGGCACCGAAGAACACCACAGCGCTCAAGGCTGGGGCCAGCGGCACCTGCATGACCGTCAAGCCGATGAACACGAGGGTCGCGTCGGCTAGGGCGATCAGGACGATGCCACGCGTGTAGCCGCTGATGGCCCCCCAAGCGATGCGGCCGGAGGTGTCCACGGTCGGTTCGATGCCGCGAGGCAGCCAACTCATGACCCAGCCCCAGATCTTGTCGGGAGTGAGCAGGAAGAAGATTACGCCGAACAAGAAGACCGAGCCGGCGATGATGACCGTTCCGAGGTTGCTCAGTTCGCCCGCGGCGCTACTCAAGAAGCCTTTGGCTGCGTTGGTGCCCCAGGTTTCCGCCTGGGTGAACAGGTTGTTGACTGCTTCGTCGGTCAAGCCCAGAGGTCCGTCCTTGAGCCACCCTCGAATATCCGACAAGCCCGATTGCAGACTCGAGACGAGTTTCGAACTCTCCGAGATCGTGGAACGCACGACGATGAACAAGATCGTCATGATTGCCGCGATGATCAAGACCAGCGCAAGGATCATCGATACGACCTTGGGCAGGAACCGATTGATCAGGTTCATCACCGGTGACGTCCAAGCCGTGACGAGCATGGCTAGGAAAAGTGCGAAGACGACGGGAAAGATCCGGCCGAGGATGAGCCCAACAACCACGAGGCCGGCGAGCAGGACGAGAATCCGCCAAGTTATACCGGCCGCGTTCTGCAGTGTCTGCGGGATCTGGGGCCCGCTTCCTTGATCGGCCATGGGGTTCTCTTCCGTTCGACGGCTTAGTCGATTCGGATGCTACCGGCGGAAGTGCGGAAGATGACGGCGGAAATCCCAGGTTCGTCGGCATCGGTCCACACCACCTGGATGCCGTCGAGATCGATGTCAGGTCCGAAAATTTCCTCGACCGGGGCCCGATCTCCGCATAGTTCGATGGCTTCGACGCCGATGTCCCGGCCACCTGCACTGGGGTGTTCTGCGTCCGCGCAGTCCCAACTCACGAAGAACGGCACTTGCGGTGTGTCCATCACGTCCAGCACGCCCAACTGATGCCAACACAACTCCACACCGTCCGGACGGATGCGGTGACCAGCGGCGGCTGGACGCCCCAGTCGCTGTTCGATCGGACGAATGTCGTCTACGGCCAGCACCCAACTGAGCCAGCCTCCTCCGTCTTCGGCCCTTTGGTGGACGGCGCGGCCGAAGGGCGCCTTCTGGGCCGCTGGATGGTCCAGGGCGCTGACGACTTCGATGTATGACCCACCAGCCAGCGGCAGGATGAAGTTCCTGGTACCGAACGAAGGATGACGACCGCCGTCGACGAATGTTCCGCCGAGGTCTGATCCGATTCGCTGGATGACGTCGGCGATCTCGCTGGTGGTGCAGGCATAGGACAGGTGGTCGAGCCGCATAGCCGCATCTTGCCCAATGCCCGTGCACGTCCCCGCGGGGGGTCAGGTTTGTGGCAGGCTCCGGCTGTGACCAGCGAACCGCAGACGTCGCCGCCGGTTGATCCCCCCGCCGCGAAACTCGACATGCGCAAGACGATCATCCTGGGCGTCATCGGTATCGCTTTCATCGTGCTGATCTTCTGGAAGGTCATCCCGCAGATCGGCAGTTACAGCGAGGCCTTGGCTTCTTTGGAGTCGATGACAGGAATTGCGATCGCGATCATCATCGTGACAGTCGTCGTCTATTTGGCTGTCTACGGACTGGCGTACAAGGCCGCTGAGCCCAAGCTCAGCTACTGGCAGTCGCAGCAGGTCAATCAAGCGGCGTTCACCATCAGCAATGGAGTGCCCGCTGGAGGGGCTGTCGGGCTGGCGGTCCAGTTCGGAATGTTGACGAGTTTCCGTCTCGCGCCCACGAACGCGACGGCCGCGATCACGGCGGTGAGCATTTGGAGCACGTTCATCAGTTTGGGCTTCCCGATTCTCGGCGTTGTCGCCCTGTCGTTGTCAGGTACCGGGGACAGCGTCGCCTGGCTGGGACCCCTTGGCCTGGCCATCTTGGTGACCATCATCGTGATGTTCGTCCTGATCATGCGGTCACCGGCCCTTGCGCAGAAGGTGGGGAACCTCGGAAACGCCCTGGTCGCCCCATTGAGGAGGCGCTTCGCGCGGTTCAAGGATCTCGACGTCGCCGGCCCCATCGTCAAGTTCCGAGCTGACATGTACGACATGTTGCGCCGACGCTGGCTGCTACTGACGTTGGCTCAGGTTGGCATCTCTTTGACGCAGTTTCTGATTTTGTACGCGTCGCTTCGCGGGGTCGAAGGTTGGGGACAAGCGGGTACCAGTGCGCTGGACGCCTTCGGCGCCTACGCGGTCAGTCACATCATGTTGATGGTGCCCATCACTCCCGGCGGTCTGGGAACGATGGACGCTTTGATGATCCAACTGCTCGTCAGTTCGGGTACGGAGAAGGGCGCTGCGACTGCGGCTGACTTGGTGTGGCGCGCAACGTCGTACTTCCCGCAAATCATCGTGGGAATCATCGCCTTGGTCGCGTGGTACCGACGTGCCGGACAGGCATTCGCCACCCGGAGTGTCGGTGCAAAGGAGCCGGAGGGGACGCACTAGTGTTTGGGCCGACCCGGTCGTCGCGGGAGGGGAAGCCTTCGGCGGCCGGGTCCTTGCATGTCGACAGGCAAATCGTCAACGTCACCGGTGCACCCCGGGGGCCCGTTCGCAGCTTCGTGGCACTCGGTGATTCATTCACCGAAGGTCTCAACGACGAAGTGCGAGCAGACGGCCGCCATCGCGGCTGGGCGGATCGCGTTGCGCAAGGGCTCCTTGTTCGCCAAGGCCTCGACGAAATCGCATACGCCAATCTCGCGGTGCGTGGCCGGTTGATCGGGCAAGTCTGCGATGAGCAGGTTCCCGTTGCGGAGCGAATCAAGCCCGACCTCGTCACCTTCGCTGCCGGAGTGAACGACGCACTCCGCAGGGGTTTCGACCTCGATGACGTGGCCACGCACCTGGAGCGCAGCGTCCGGGTTCTTCGTGCTGCAGGATCCCAGGTCCTGCTTTTCGCCTATGGGGATCCCGCGCGCCGATCGCGCGCTTTGGCCAGGTTGAGTGAGCGCATGCGGGGCTTGCGCACGGCGACTTTGAGCATTGCACAGGTATACGACTGCCCGGTTGTCGACTTCTGGGGTGTGGCTACCTACGACGACGAACGCCTGTGGTCGGCCGACCGCCTGCACTTGTCCCCCCTGGGCCACCGATTGACGGCCGAAGCGGTTCTCGAGGCCCTCGGATGGGGGAATCCGAACTGGCGAACGCCGGTGGGTGGGACACAACGACCAGGCTTCACGGCCAGACGCGTGGAGGACACCCGGTGGTTCGGCGCCCACGCAGGACCGTGGATCGCACGCCGCGTCCGGGGAGTCTCATCAGGTGCTGGGATCGAACCGAAGGACCCGGCCTTGCGAACGATCCACGCGCGCTGACTTTCCACGCGCTCATCTTCCACGCGCTCATCTTCCACAGAGAGCGTGCGCGTCACCCACAGCCGACGAAGTAACCGGACGAATGCGACTGATCCCGGCGCAGGGTGATCGCATGAATGACAAGTGCCTACATGAAAACCGGGTCGACCCATCTCGACCGTCACAAAGCATCGCTTTGTCGTCGCCGCAATCGATCGCGGCTGCAACGCCGCATCTGCTGGGTTTCCAGCCACACGAGTCCCTCGTATGCCTTTGGCTGCACGATGGTCAACTGCTGGTGATCCAGCGAGCGGACTTGCCGCCATCCACTGACAAGGTAGGCGATCGATCAATCGACATCGATGACTACGTCGAGAGTTACCTGTCTGGCACATCGACTCTGCGCGCTGATGAGGTGATCATCTTGTGCCAGACGCGACATAGAGACTTCGGCGTTGCGGTTGTGGAGCGATCCATCGAGCGTGCGGGCGTACCCGTCCGCGCAGGACTGGTGGCCTGGGGCTCTCAGGTACGGGACGTCAAGAAAGGTGACCAATGGCATTGGATCAGCACACACGACCGGCAGGAGGCGACGCGTCGGTTTGCGCACGTGCATTCCCCGGGATCGCCGCGGCGATCGCGCGCCGATGTGGTCGAAGAAGTGGAGTTCGATCCCCGTCGAGCGTGGCCGCTTCCCGAAGACCCTGGCCAGGATCTAGACGTCGCGGACCTTGCTGGCGTCTTGTCGGCCGGTAGCTGGCACACCCCCGTGACCGAGAGGGCCCTTCGTGATGCCGCGCTGTCGGTCCAGGGACGTGACCTCGTCATGTGGTGGGCGGCCTGCCTGGAACCACGGGCGAGGGGCGGTCTGCTCAGTGCGTTGCTTCGGGGTTTGCGAGCCACTCCCGAGGGCCATGGCAGTCAGTTGGCCTGCGCGGCCGCAACGGTCGCCTGGCTGTGCGGTGACGGAGTGCGGGCGAATGCGGCGTTGGAGCGATGCCTGAAGGAGGACCCGCGAAACACCATGGCTCAGATGCTCGCAGCCGCATGGGGCGCAGCCCTGTCGCCATCGCACTTCGCATCGATGTTGGCCGAGGTTGAGCCCACTTCCGTGGGACTCGCTACGGGCTCGAGCGACCCGCGTGGACGGCTCCGCGATCGCAGGCTATAGTCCGACGTAGGTCAAGAGTTCCAGCGTCAAGCCCCGGCTAGCTGGACGGCAACCCTCCAACC
>CAYPSE010000033.1:0-4949 GCA_964413305.1 uncultured Rubrivirga sp.
TCATCGAAACCTGGGTCGATTACAAGCGGGCCAATGAGGTGGATCCCATCCGCCTTCGCCCGCATCCGCACGAGTTCGAGCTCTACTACGACATCTAGGAGAACGGACTCCCTCCGCGTCGAACTTATTTCGCCTCGGACTCCCTCCGCGTCGAACTTATTTCGCCTCGGACTCCCTCCGCGTCGAACTTATTTCGCCTCGGACTCCCTCCGCGTCGATTCGCCTCGCGCGCATGGGATACGCAAGGGCCCCGGAATGCTCCGGGGCCCTTGCCGTTCCCTTTGAGCGGATTCGTCCCGTTCACCCACGTCGCACGTCAGATGCTGAGGCGGATTTTCGTACGTGACTGAACTTCGCTGCACTACGATTCCGGCCAGTTGGACGGGGTGGTGATGTGAACCGAATCGTGGTCCTGATCTTCGTCAGCCTGTTCGTCGCCGGCTGCCAATCGACGACGGCCCCGGATGCGCTCGTAACGAGTAATGAAACGTCGGTTCCCGATCCCAGCCCCGATAACACCTCGCCCGAGCAGGGCACCGAGCCCGAACCGAGCGAAGAGGAAGCCTCGCCACCCGAAGCCGACAATGCGGTTGTTGCAGGTCCGCGCTACGTGATTCGGGATCAGACGAAGATCATCGAATGCGGCGCTGATCCCACCGCAATCCAGGTCGAGGAGGGCATCCGCGTCTACCACGCACCGACGGGGAATTCCTGTCCGGAAATCGAGGAATCCGACAGTGTGGTGGTGCCTCTCGCCGGCGGTGAAGCCGTCGAGGACGACGGTTTTCGTTTCGATCCAGGCGGGTACGCCGGACCGCATAAGCGCATCTACCAACTTCCAGACGGCTCCTACCGGATGTACTTCCACACCCGATTCGATGCCGCGAAGCAGGGCATCGGCAGTGCCGTGAGTGCCGACGGACTGAACTTCACCAAGGAACCGGGCCTGCGAATCTCATCCAAGGACGCAGGCTTCGATAAAGGAGTTCCCCTGTCTCCGGGCGACATAGTCCCCACGCGTGATGGTCGCTACCGAATGTATTTCAGCTCCTTGAGTTGGATGGGCTCCGGCGACTTGACCTTCGAGACTGTGAAGAGCGCGGTGTCCGATGATCTCCTGACGTGGACGGTCGAGGAGGGCGAGCGCTTGGGTGGTTCATCTCCCATCAGTGGGGGCGAGCACCCATCTGCGATCGCGAATCCGGACGGGAGCGTGACCTTGTTCTACGGCCGCAACATCAATTTCGCCCTGTTCTATTCGACCTCTCCTGACGGCTTGAACTTCGAGAAGGAAGAGCGACTGATAGGTGCCACGTTGGACTCGGCGTTCCTCCCGCAACCAGATGGCACGATCATCGGCTTCATCGGACAGCGCGACGATGCGACCGGCATCAGCTCCATCGATCGGGTGCTATTGGAGCCGGTCGAGGACTAGGCGACGCGCTTGTCACTGCGCAGGATCCCGTGGCTGCGCAAGACAAGACGACAGCGTCCCGCGAAGTCCTGTTCGTACGCCGGTAGCGTGACGGTTGTGACTAGGCGCTCCGTCGGCTGGCTGCTGGTCGGAATCCAGGTGCTCTGCTTCGTTGTGCTCGCCTTGCTGCCGTGGCGATCGCCGAACATTGCTTCGGTGCTCCTTGCCGTTCCGTTCGTCGTGCTCGGTGGATGGCTGGGTGTGTGGTCGTTCACCACCCTCGGCAACGCATTAACGCCAACGCCGGTGCCCATCGAAGGCGCGGGCCTGCGCACGTGGGGCCCGTATTCCCGGGTGCGCCACCCGATCTACACGGCCGTCTTGTCCGTGACCTTGGCCGCACTGATCCTGGCCGGAACCTGGTGGAGTTGGGCGTGGGGCGCGGTGATCGCCGTCTTCTTCCTACTGAAGTCGCGTTGGGAGGACCGACTGCTGGCTCAGGAGTACGGACGACAGTGGCAGGCCTGGGCGAAAGTCACCGGCGGACTCATTCCTCGCCGTAGAAGATCCGCTCCATGACCAAGCGGGCCCGGCGGGTGGTGCGCAGGTACTCGTCGGTCAGCGCCGTGGGAGTGGCACCGGGCCGAATGACCGCCGCCAGTGCCGCCAATTCCGTCACGTCCGAGGGAAGGGAGTCCCCGCCGCGTCCGCGAACGAGCATCAGCGCATCGCGAACCGAGGTCGCCAGCACCCATGCTTGCCGCAGGATCTGGGCGTCGGCCGAGGACATGAGTTGGGTCGAGACACACGCATCGAGTGCTTCCAAGGTGTTGGTGGTGCGCAACTGCGGCATCGATGCAGCGTGCTCCATCTGCAGCAGTTGAGCCGTCCACTCCACATCCGACAACCCCCCGCGTCCCAACTTCGTATGCAAGGTCGGGTCGGCGCCGCGGGGCAAACGCTCGGCTTCCATGCGCGCCTTGAGCCGACGGGCTTCCCTTCGTGCGGCGACGTCCAAGCCGCCTGCCGGGTAACGCAACGGATCGATCAGGGCCGTGAAACGCTCGCCGAGTTCACGCGAACCGGCAATCGGCGTGGCGCGCAGCAGCGCCTGCGCTTCCCACGGCGAGGACCAGCGTTCGTAGTAGGCGGCGTAGGAGGCCAAGGATCGAACGAGCGGACCCGCCTTGCCCTCGGGGCGCAGGTCTGCGTCGATGTCGACCGGCGGATCCGACGATGGAGTCATCAGCAGCGCTCGCAGTTCCTCGGCGATCGCCATCGCCTGTCTACCGGCCTGGGTCTCATCGGCTCCCGCACGTGGTTCGTGGACGAACATCACGTCCAGGTCACTTGCGAAGCCCAGTTCCCTTCCACCGAAACGCCCCATCGCCACGACACACAACTGCGTGAGTTCCTCACCGGCACCCACGATCGATCGGCGAGCGGCTTCGAACGCAGCCTCGACGGTCACCACCGCAACGTCGGACAGGGCCGGGCCCACCTGCTCCACGCCAACCACACCCAGCAGATCGGCCACGGCGATGCGAAACAGTTCCCTCCTGCGCAAGCCACGGACGGACGCCACAGCAACAGCGGGGTCGTCTTGGCGCTGGACCAATGCGAGGGCCTCGGTCGAAAGGGCCTCGCGCGTGCGCGGCGCGAGTTCGTCGTCGTCGGCCAGCATGCGCACGGACTCCGGTGCTCGCAGCAACAGATCGGTGGCATACCTGCTCGCCGACATCACGAACGCGAGTCGTTCGGCGGCAAGGGATTCATCTCGAAGTAGTCGCAGGTACCAGGGGGTGGCGCCGAGAGCGTCGCTCACCTGACGGAACCCCAGTAGACCCGCATCCGGATCCGGGCCGTCGGCGAACCATCCGAGCATCACCGGCAGGAGAGTGCGCTGGATGGCCGCACGACGCGAAACCCCACTCGTGAGTGCCTGCAGGTGCCGGATCGCACCGGCTGGATCTGCGTATCCCAACGCCTGGAGTCGATCCTCGGCGGCCTGCAGGGACAATCGCGCTTCACCGGCCTCCAGGCGCGCGACGGACTGCAGCAGCGGCCGGTAGAAGAGCTTCTCGTGCAACCGGCGCACCTGTCGCTGGTGCGCTTTCCACTGATCGAGCAACTCCCGCACCGGATCGGTGCGAAGGCCTATCGATCGGGCCAGGATGCGCAGCTCCCCTTCGTCGTCGGGCAGCGTGTGCGTTCGCCGCAGGCGCCTGAGTTGAAGGCGGTGCTCCAACGTGCGCAGGAATCGGTAGGCATCGGCCAGCGCCGAGGCGTCGGCGCGCCCCACGTACCCCCACGTGGCCAGGGCCTCCAGGGCCACGAGCGTGGTAGGGCTACGCAGCATAACATCGCTGCGCCCATGCACGAGCTGCAGCAACTGCACGGAGAACTCGACGTCGCGCAATCCCCCAGGACCGAGTTTGAGTTCGCGCTCGGCGAGGTCGGCCGCGATGTGATCTTCCACCCGCTTGCGCATCGCCTGGACGTCGGTCACGAAATCCGGACGATCGGCCGCAGACCACACCAGTTGGGATATCTCGTCCACATAACGGTTACCGAGATCCGAATCCCCTGCCGAGTGCCGCGCCTTGAGCAGCGCTTGGAACTCCCAGGTGCTCGCCCACCGTTGGTAGTAGCCCACGTGCGAGGGCAGCGTCCTCACGAGCGCTCCCTGCTTACCCTCCGGACGCAGCGCCGCATCGACTTCCCAGATCGAACCTTCCGGCGTGGTAGCCGAGCAAGCACGCATCATCGAGGTGGCCAGTTGCGTCGCCACCCGAAGTGCCTGCTCCTCGTCAACACCCTCCGCAGCCTCGGCGACGAACACCACATCCACATCGCTGATGTAGTTGAGTTCACGCCCTCCGCACTTGCCTAGGCCGATCACCGCTAGGCGACACGTGGACGCGAGTTCTCCGACTTCCGCGCGAGCAATCGCCAACGCCGCTTCTAATGTGGCATCAGCAAGGTCGCTGAGCCAAGTAGCGACGGCCTCCATACCGGCCAGGCCGCTCAGATCGCGAGCGGCGATGCCGAGTAGTCGTCTGCGATAGGCCAGCCGCAGTGAGTCGAGTGGGCTTTTGGATGTTGCGATCGGATCGGGGGCGTCCGGTTGCGCTCCGACCGACGTCAACAGATCGCTGCGCGCCTCCTTGGCCGATGGTGCCTGCGCCAGGGACTCGACTTCGAGCAGCACTTCCAAGGAGTTCGGATCGCGTACCAGGAAGTCCCCGAGCGCCTCCGATGTCCCCAGCAGATCCAGTACCCGTCCTCGGAAGGACTCATCGGCAGCAAGGGCGCTCACCCGACGTTGATCGCACTGCTCAACCAATCGGGAGAATTGCCGCACGGCTAGGTCCGGATCGGCGCTTGCGCCCAACTGCTCGGCGATGTTCACGATGGTGTCCTCGCCGAATGCGGGAACCTGGGCAAGACCATCGAGATCGCGTTGAGCACGCTCGGGATCGACGAAACCACTGCGGGCCAAGATGCCCAGGGTGGTGACGTGCCGGTCTGTCAC
>CAYPSE010000033.1:5049-12423 GCA_964413305.1 uncultured Rubrivirga sp.
AGAGCATCGGCAGGTAGCGATCCAATTCCCATGCGGTGACCTGGCGGCGGTAGTCCTCCCATTCGGCGCGCTTGTTGCGCAAGAAGAAGTCGAACACGTGCTCGCCCAAGGTCTGCGCTACCAGTTCGGACTTCTCCATGACCGAGATGGCTTGGTTCAAGGACCCCGGCAGCGGATCCATGCCCAGTGCACGCCGTTCAGCAGCCGTCAATCCCCAGACATCGTCCTCCGAGCCCGGCGGGAGCTCGTAGCCCTCGTCGATGCCCTTGAGCCCGGCGGCGAGCAGGACCGAGAACGCCAGGTAGGGGTTCACTCCGCTGTCCATCGCCCGATACTCGATCCGCGTGCTGTTCCCCTTGGTCGGCTTGTACATCGGAACGCGAATCAGTGCAGACCGGTTGTTGTGGCCCCAACAGATCCACGCCGGCGCTTCTCCGCCGCCCGCCAAACGCTTGTAGGAGTTCACCCACTGATTCGTGACCGCTGTGATCTCCGGAGCGTGAACGAGCAGCCCCGCGATGAACGAGCGGGCGACCTTGGACAGTTGGTAGGGCGCACCCGGCTCGTAGAAGGCGTTGCGATCCCCCTCGAAAAGCGACAGGTGCGTGTGCATGCCGCTGCCCGGGTGGTCGCGGAATGGCTTGGGCATGAACGTCGCATACAGACCCTGCTCCATCGCCACTTCCTGAACCACGAGCCGGAACGTCATCAAGTTGTCCGCGGTGGTCAAGGCGTCGGCGTAACGCAGATCGATCTCCTGCTGTCCGGGTCCGCCTTCATGGTGGCTGTATTCCACCGAGATACCCATCGCCTCGAGAGTGGTGATCGCCTGGCGGCGGAAATCGTGGGCAACCCCGTGGGGTGCGTTGTCGAAGTAGCCGTATCGATCGATCGGGACCGGCTGCTCCCCTGACTCGGGACGACCGTTGAACAGATAGAACTCGACTTCGGGATGGGTGTAGAAGCTGAATCCCTGGTCCGCAGCCCGCGTGAGCGTGCGCTTGAGGACATGACGGGGATCGGCATACGACGGTGAACCATCCGGCATCAAGATGTCGCAGAACAAGCGGGCAACACCCGGGCCCTCATCGCGCCACGGCAGGATCGCGAAGGTACCGGGGTCGGGCTTGGCGAGCATGTCCGATTCATGCACCCTCGCGAAGCCCTCGATGGCCGATCCGTCGAAGCCGATGCCTTCGTCGAAGGCACCTTCGAGTTCGGCCGGTGCGATCGATACGGACTTCAAGGTCCCCAAGACGTCGGTGAACCACAACCGAACGAACCTAATGTCGCGTTCTTCGATTGTGCGAAGGACGAATTCAGCCTGCTTCTCCACGGACCCATACTGTCGTGCCCCGTGTTACGAGCGCGTTAACCCCGCAGTGGGGCTGGGTACCCTCAGGCGGTGCCCACCGTGCGAGTTGCCCTCGGCCAGATCAATCCGGTCGTAGGAGACATCACCGCGAATGCTGCAGCCATCCGTGCCGCGGCACGTCAGGCCCATTCCCTCGGGGCTGACCTGCTCGTTTTGCCCGAAATGGCATTGACCGGCTATCCGGTCGAGGACCTCTGCCTACGCCCGTCGTTCCAAGCGGCTTCCCGTGCGGCGATGGTCGAGTTGGCGCAGGACATCCAGCGGGATGGCGCGGGCGACCTCGTGTGCTTGATCGGCTACTTGGACCACAGCGACGACCCTGAAGGCACCCTCGGTCGACCCCGCGGTGGTCCTATCAATGCAGCAGCGCTCGTTCATGACGGACGGATCATTGCCCGCTACGACAAGCACTTCCTGCCCAACTACGGCGTGTTCGACGAAGCCCGCTACTTCGTACCGGGGACGCAGCCATTGATCTTCGAACTCAACGGTGCACGTATCGCCGTGGCCATCTGCGAGGACCTGTGGCGCGATGGCGGACCGGTTCAGTGGGCACGCGAAGCAGGCGCGTCGCTCATCGCGGTCCTCAATGCCTCACCGTACGAGCGGATGAAGGACGATCGTCGGCTGCAGTTGTGCGTCGATAAAGCCCATGCGAGTGGAGCAGCCATCGCGTACGCGAACATGACCGGTGGCCAAGACGAACTCGTCTTCGATGGCGACTCACTTGTTGTGGACGCCTCCGGCCGCCTCATCGAGCGCGCCTGCCAGTTCGCAAGCGACGTCGTCACGGCGGACATCGAACTACCAACTGCAGCAGGCGACCATACTTTCGTCACCATCGCGATCACCCGAGACTCCAAGGCCGCCACCGTGAGACCTGGCGCCAATCTCCTGACACCCCGCCTCGACGACACCGCAGAGGTATACGCGGCGTTGCTCATGGGGCTGCGGGACTACGTCGACAAGAACGGCTTCCGCAGCGTCCTCCTCGGACTCAGTGGCGGCATCGACTCGGCGTTCGTGGCGGCCCTTGCCGTCGACGCCCTCGGGGCCGAACGAGTCTTCGGCGTATCCATGCCCAGCCGCTACTCCTCGCAGCATTCGATCGAGGACGCCCACGACCTCGCAGAGCGAACGGGGTTGTCGATTCGCGACGTTCCCATCGGACCGATGTTCGATGCCTTCCAGTCGAGCCTGTCGCTGACCGGTCTGGCGGAGGAGAACCTTCAGGCACGAATCAGGGGCATGATCTTGATGAGCCTGTCGAATGCGGAAGGACACCTCGTTCTCGCAACGGGGAACAAGAGCGAACTGTCGGTGGGCTACTCGACGATCTACGGCGATGCCGTCGGTGGTTTCGCACCCATCAAGGACGTCCCCAAGACCTTGGTGTGGGACCTGGCGCGCTGGCGCAACGAGCAGGCGCGGAACAACGCCGAGGCCGAACCGATTCCCCCGCGATCCATCAGCAAGGAACCCTCCGCGGAATTGCGGCCTGACCAACGCGACACCGACTCACTCCCGGACTACGCGGAACTCGATGCCATGCTCGAGGCTTACGTGGACGAGGACACCGGTGCCGCCGAACTCGTGGGATCGGGCTTCGAGGCAGATGTGGTGGAGCGGGTCCTGCGGATGACCGACGCCGCCGAGTACAAGCGGCGTCAGTATCCGCCGGGGACGAAGATCGGCGCACGAGCATTCGGACGTGACCGCCGGCTACCGATCACGAACCACTGGCGCGAGACAGCCCACTGAGGACGACGTCCACCATCGCCTCAGTTGAGGTGTCGTCGATTCCTTCGCAGCTGGCCCACGTACTCAAAAAGAACGTCGACCCCATCAGTGCCGGGATCGCCACATCGGCATCGAAGTCTGCGGGTAGTTCACCTCGCGCAACGCCGGCCATGAGAACCGAGCGCAGACGTTCTCCTCGGGGCACGATGACTCTTCGATAAAAATCGGCGAGCAGGTGCGGGGCGTCTCCGGACTCACCCACCACATGTCGCATGATCCTTCCGGCATGAGATGTGTGGACATTTCGGCGAACCCGATTCAACATCTCGACGAGTCGATCCCTCGTGTCGCCCTCGTCGGGGATGGGCGGTAGATCATCGTTGATGTGTTCCAGGGCATACGTGATCACGGAGTCCTTGTCGGGGAACCGCCGGTAGATCGACGCCTTGCCCACCCCCGCCACGGACGCGACCTCCTCCACGGTGAAGCGGGCGAAACCGCGCTGCGCAAGGACCTCCAAGGTCGCTTCGAGAATCGCAGCGTCGACGAGTGGATCGCGTGGACGTCCTTTCGCGCAGGGGTCCTTCATCGAACTTCTCCTGGGTCTGTTCCTACTTCCTCCACGTACTCCTGCGGATAGGCCGCCACTTCGTCCTCAATCAGTTCATCCACGGGACTTTCCGGTGCCTGTGCGCGTGCCGTGGGAGGGGTGATGCGCGGCAATCCGAAGCCGACGATGAGGGCCGCCAGAACCACGACGCCCACGGAGATGGCGATCGAAAGATGCATCGCCGACAAGAAGTCCTGGAAAGCGAGCTCCTGCAACGTGGCCACAACCCCGGGAGGCGTATCCGCAGCCTGGCCGAGCACCACTTGAGCAGCCATGATCGACTCACTCGCGGCGTCGACGAGCGGGGCAGGAATAGCGCCGTCAGCCGCAGTGGACCACGACGCAGTCAGGTTGCTGGCGTACTGGGTGGCGAGCACGGTTCCCACGATCGCCACGCCCAGGGCCCCGCCCACTTGCCGAACCGTGTTTTGAACGGCCGAGCCGGCTCCTGCGCGGGCCAGGGGCAGCACGTTCTGCATCACCGTCGAGGCCGGCGCTATCACGCTACCCATGCCCAACCCGAAGGCGAAGAAGACGACGAGCAGAATCCAGATGGGCGTATCTATCTGGACGAACACCAAGGCGAGCAGCGCGACGGAAACGATCGTCAAGCCCGCGGTCATGACCGGCCGATAGCCGAATCGAGCGACGGTCGTGGCACTCCTCGGGGCTGACAGAAGCTGCCCGGCAGCGAACGGGACGAAACACAGACCCGCCGTCAACGTGTCGTATCCGCGCAGGACCTGCAGGTAGAACGGCAGGCTGAACGTGATGCCCGACAGCGCGAAGAACGCCAGCGAAACCGCGGCGATACTCACCGCGTAACCGCGGTTCTTGAACAGACTGACGTCGAAACTCGGGTGATCGCTTCGATGCTCGAGGTAGAGGAAGGCGATGATGATCGCGATGCCGAGGAAGATCGGCCCGAGAACCGAGATGTCCAACCAGTTGCGGGTCTCGGATGCGCGGATGATGCCGTAGATCAAGGCAGTCAATCCCACGATCGAGAGCACGAGGCCGACGATGTCCAAGCGCCGCGGATCAGGGTTGCGGGATTCGGGTACCACTTTCACTATCGCGAGCAGTCCAACGATCACGATCGGTACGTTGATCAAGAAGACCGAACCCCAATCGTTGCCGGTCAACCATCGGAACCACTGCGGATGCTGCAAAAGCGCCCCGCCCAGGATCGGACCGAGCGCCACGGCCGCACCGACCGCACCGGCCCACATGCCGATCGCCTTACCGCGCTCATGCGGCGGGAAGACAACCGTGATGATGGCCAAGGTCGTGGGCAGGACTGCGGCCCCACCGATGCCCATGAGAGCACGTGCACCGATCAACATCTGTGCGCTGGGAGCGAATGCGCTCAAGGCCGAGGCCAGCCCGAAGATGATCAGGCCGATGACGAGCACTTTCTTGCGTCCGAGTCGGTCACCGAGCGCCCCCCAGGTGAACAGCAACGCGGCGAAAACCAGGATGTAGGAGTCGACCGCCCACACCAGTTCCCCCGGCGTGGCCGAAAGATCGGACTGGATGGTGGGCAGTGCGATGTTCAAGATCGTGTTGTCCAAGACGACAACGAGCAGACTCACGACCAGGACGCCCAGGATCGCCCATCGCCTCGGGTGACCGTCGCCGGACGTCATCCAGCCATCAGGGTCCATCGATTCCCTCCCGCGGGACGACCACGAACGATCCAAAACTGATACGAGAACGTATCGTATAGAAAACGAGGCCTCGCGTGGTCGTCTCTCGAGGGCTAGCATGATGTCAACGTCCGGGGACTCACCTGAGCCTCGAGATTGGAGATCAGCCATGTCCGTTCACGCAAGCATTCGCCCGTCCACCGACCCGATCGAGCGCCGCCTGACCATGCTCGATCTGCAACGACGCACCGATGCCGGTCATAAGTGGACCGTCATAACGTCCTACGACGCCCTCACCGCGCACCTATTCGAGAACGCTGGTGTCCCGGCCATCTTGGTCGGCGACTCCGCAGCCATGGTTGTCCTGGGCTACGACTCGACTCTTCCGATCACCACCGACCAGATGATGCCCCTGGTTCAGGGTGTGGTTCGCGGCACCAGGCGGGCGGTGGTGATCGCCGACCTCCCGTTCGGCTCCTACCAGCAGTCTCCGGCACAAGCCTTGGAGACTGCCGCTGCCTTCATGAAGGACGGCGGGGCACAGGCGGTGAAGTTGGAGGGCGGAGCAGCGGTGCTTCCTCAGGTCGAACTACTCGCGGGTTCGGGTGTACCCGTTGTCGGTCACCTGGGCCTCACCCCGCAGTCGGTCAACCTGCTTGGCGGCTATCGGGTTCAAGGTCGCGGGGAGAGCGGTGAGATGGTGCTGCGCGATGCGAAGAACCTCGAAGCAGCAGGCGCAGCCGCGGTGGTTCTCGAGGCCATTCCATCGGAACTCGCCGCCCGAGTCAGCGAGGTCCTGTCGATCCCCACGATCGGAATCGGGGCAGGTCCGGCAACGGATGCTCAAGTACTCGTGTGGCAGGACCTCCTCGGACTCACTCCGGATCCCGCTCCACGGTTCGTGCGTCGCTACGCCCATCTGCGCGAAACCATCGGTGATGCGGTCACGGCCTGGGTCGAGGACGTGGAGTCCGGGGCTTACCCAGCCCCCGAACACGAGTACAACTAGTCGAGCTACACGTCCGTGATGCGCACGCCGGCGTGTGCCTTGTACCGGCGGTTCATCGAAATCAAGTTCGCAGTCCAGGCCTCCACCTGACCGGCGTTTCGCAACCGACCGCCGTAAATGCCTCGGATACCCGGAATGCAAGCGGCCAGCGCTTGGACGGTGTCTGTTGCTTGACGATCATCACCTAGCACGACCACGTCCGTGTCGATGCTCTCAACCGAATCGTCGAGCAGCAAGACGGCGGAGATGTGGTGGAACGCGGCAACCACAGTCGAATCCGGAAGGACGGCCGCCGCCTGTTGGGCTGCAGAACCTTCCGGAACAGCGAGGGCGAATGCTCCCTGCTTGTCGAAACCCAAGGGATTCACACAATCCACCACAATCTTGCCCACCAGCGCATCGGCCAACGATTCGAGCAGTTCCTTGTGTCCGTCCCACGGTACGGCGACGATCACCACATCACCTTGCCGAGCCGCGTCTTCATTGGAGGCCCCCACCACTCCCGAACCGAGTTCAGCTGCAATGCCCTCGGCTCGATCGGCGGAACGGGATCCGATGATCACTCGCAGACCGGCTCGTGCAAGTCGCTGCGCGAGTCCCCTGCCTTGCTCACCAGTACCACCCAACACACTCACTGTGACGTGTGTGACATCGGGCAATTCGTACGGACTGGGGGGATTCGAACTCTGGGGAATTGCATCAGCACTACTCGTCATGAGCCGGATCTTGCCAGAAGTAGAACTACACACAATCCGAGCGGTCACTACGCGAGAGTTCGGATAAGCGAACGTGGTTCGACGTGACGACTAACGCACGATGCCCCGCTCAACTACCGAGCGCGTTACCACAACCGCGACACGACGACGCGAAATGACGCCGAGATCTTTGCCTTTATCCGCTACCTCTGTCACAGTTTCACTAGTGGACTCTGCAAAGAGTGCAGAGCCAACGACACGGGAGGCAACGTGGCGGTCGCACGAAAGACTGCACG
>CAYPSE010000034.1:0-12299 GCA_964413305.1 uncultured Rubrivirga sp.
AGATCGTGTTCGGCGAACAGATCCGCGTGGATGTACGGCAGTTCCACTGCGTCGCGGATGGAGTCGATCTGCGAGCCGAGTCCTCCGATACGGGTGTAGTCGATGTCGGGCACTTCCTCGAGGACGAGTTCCTCGACCTCCGCCCGTGGCACCTGTTCGATCACGTACCCGCTGCGCGTGTCGCACATGAGCGCCTCGCCGGCGCGCAACTTGACGTTCTTCAGGGGCATCCCGATGCGCATGACGCGTTCCTCGTCGGCATTCGCGACGACCACGCAGCGATCGACGCCGAGCATCTCCTTGAAGGTGACGATCTCGCCCACAACCTCGTACTCGCGCTTGCCGACGATGTTCATCGACTCGTTCAGCACGACCTCTTGGCCGGGCACCAGAGTGTCCGAGCCAACGCCGGGGCTCACCGCCACACGCAGTTTGCGGCCAGAGGCGATGACGTCCACCGAGCCGTCCTCGTGGGCCTCGATGAAGGTGCCGTAGCCGCTGGGCGGTTCGCCGAGCCGGTCCACCTCGGCCTTGAGCGCCACGATCTGCTCGCGAGCATCACGCAGGGTCGCCACGAGGCGCTGGTTGTGGTCCTTTTGGGCGGTCAACTCACCTCGGACCTCACTCAGCGCGGTCTCCAAGGCGAGCAACCTGCTCTCCGGGGTCGGCTCATGCATGGGGCACCTCCTGCCCTCGACCCTAACCCGGTTCCGCGGTTTGTGCGGGTTCGTCCGCTCCGGGCCCCGCATAGTCCTCGCCATAGGCACCGGGGGCGGGCCGTCGCTTGCGCTCAGGGGCCTGCTGGCCCGGGGCCATGTGGCGGGCGGCAACCAGAAAGCCCGTGTGGCCGGACATTCGGTGGTCGGGACGCACGGAGAGGCCGTCAAGGTGCCAGGTACGCACGATGCTCTCCTCGGCGCGCGGCTCGGTCCACCGACGCGACAGGCGCATGGTCTCCACGAGCCGCGACAGCTGCGTCGTGGTGGCGACGTATCCGACCAGGGCGCCACCGGGGCGTAGCAGTCGATCGGCTACTTCGAGGCATTCCCACGGCGCGAGCATGTCGAGCACGACAGCGTCGAGACCCAGATCGCCCGCTCTCGGGTCTAGCCGAACCCGATCGATCTCCTCATCGGTGAGTTCAGCGAGGTCGCCCTCAATGAGACGCCACGAAGTGGGCAATCCGCCGAACCAGCGCGCAACGTTCTCCCTGGCTTGTTCGGCGAAGTCCGATCGCCGCTCGATGCTGGTGACATGACCCAGTTGTCCGGTTGCGCGTAGCAGGAAACAGGTGAGCGCCCCGGAGCCCACACCGGCCTCCAGAACCCTCGATCCCGTTCCCAGATCTGCCAGCGCGACGATCCGCGCAGCGTCCTTGGGGTAGATGACAGCGGCTTGGCGCGGCATGCCCAGGATGTAGTCGTCCAGTTGCGGCCGCTGGACTAGGTACGCGATGCCGCGGGTGGAGATGGTGGTGGCACCCTCAGGTAAGCCGATGAGCGCGTCGTGGGGAATCTGACCGCGGTGGGTATGCAGGATCGCGCCCTCGCGCACCGTGATGGTGGTCTTGTTTCCGCGTGTGTCGGTGAGCTGAACGAGGTCACCGACAACGATGGGACCGACGGCACGTGGCGTGATCTCGACAGGCTCCAGCGATGGCTGCGGGTGGGACGGACGTGCCATTCGACCGACACTAGCGGGAGCGCACCTAGGGTGATCGTCATGTTCCCTGCCTCGCTGTCCCCATCGCGTGCGGGCGATTTCCTGACCTGTCCGTTGCTGTATCGGCTCCGAGTGATCGACAAGATTCCCGAACCACCGTCGGCCGCTGCGGTTCGCGGCACCTTGGTACACGGTGCCCTGGAGGACCTCTTCGCTCTCGACGCTGCCGAACGTACAGCGGATATGGCCGTGGAATTGTTCGAACAGCGTTGGCTCGCTTTGCAGGTGACCGACCCGGAAGGCGCGCAGTCTTTGATCGAAGGGATATCCGCCGAGGCCGATTCCTCGGTGATCGCTCAAGCAGTTGTCGGGCCGGCACGGATACTTCTGGACACCTACTTCTCGATGGAAGACCCCACCCGCCTGGAACCCCATGCTCGCGAAATGGCGGTATCCACAGACCTGGACGACGGACTCACCCTGCGCGGGTTCGTGGATCGCGTGGATCGAGCACCCGATGGTCGCATCCGGCTGGTCGATTACAAGACCGGCAAGAGCCCGGGCGCTGGGTTTGAATCCAAAGCGATGTTCCAGATGCGCTTCTACGCACTCGTGTGGTGGCGCATGACCGGCGATGTACCGACGAAATTGCAGCTCATGTACCTCAAGGACGGTCAGACGATCAGCTATCAGCCCGAGTCGGGAGAACTGCTCGCAACCGAGCGCAAGGTGCTGGCGATTCGCGATGCGATCGTGCGAGCCGTGGACGACGGATTCCGTCCGTCGCCTTCGGTGCTGTGCAGTTGGTGCTCCTTCCACGAGTACTGCCCGACCCAGGGCGGCACAACACCGCCGCTACCGGCTATTGCTTAGTGCCTGCCCCCAAAGGCTGTGCGGTGAATGGCCGGCAAGGCTTTCGATCTCGTACACGCCCGCTATGTCCGACGGAATAGGTGCGATGTGCGGAACCGCCACCACGACACACCCGGCGGCGGCGGCCGAACGGACCCCCGTGGGTGAATCCTCGAGCGCGAGGCACTGACTCGGCGACACCATTAGCAGTTCCGCCGCTCGCAGATATGGCTCGGGGTGCGGCTTGCTGTTGACGATGTGATCGCCCGCCACTACGCAGGTGAAGGGATCGTTGCCAATCTCGCTGCGCATCCGATCGGCCAGCGCGTCGACCAGGACCGCCCATGAGGCGGTGACGAGCGCTCGTGGGATTCCAGCATCGATGGTTGCTCGGAGGAAGTCCTGGGCACCGGGACGCCACATGACGTCAGCACGACGCATGCGGGCCTCGATCGTGTTCAGCAGCAACCGACCCACGTCCTCGCTGCTGCGCTTGGTACGACTTCTGGCGACCATGTAGTCGGCCACCCGCTCGAGTGGTCCGCCCAAACAGTGCTGTTGATCTTGCTCATTCCAGTCCGCGCCTAATTCGGTCATGACGTCGATTTCCGCGGCCAGCCACAAGTGCTCGCTGTCGATCAACGTGCCGTCCATGTCGAATAGCACGGCGCTGGGTAGGTCTTGCATCGGACTTGGAGTCTAGGTCTCCACGCGTGTGCGTGGCTGCTCCCCTGGGCCGGGAGGGGTAAGAACGGTTACCGTGTACCCGATGCGCATTCGAACCTCCGACGGAGCCTTCGTGGTGGCCGAGGACATCACCAGGGCGGATGCGTCGGTCGATCAACAGCTTCCCCTGGTTCTCTTGCACGGGCTTTCCCAACAGCGCCACTACTGGCGGCCGGTGATCGATCACTTCCATGGCAGTCGCGTGATCGTGCTCGACCAGCGCGGGCACGGGGATGCAACGGTCTCCGACCACGGCGAAGACGTTGGGGTGGATCTGGACTTCAGCATGGAGCGGCTCGCCGACGATGTGATGGAGGTCCTTGACGCACTCGACATTCCGCAGGCGATCGTGGTCGGACACTCCTGGGGGGCATCGATCGCGTTGCACGCGGCCGCAACCCATCCGACCCGCATCCGGGCGTGCGCACTGATCGACGGTGGACTATTCGGCCCTGCGCACCTCGTCGGGAGCGCCGGCTCGCGCGATCAGGTGCGCGAGGCCCTCCGGCCGCCGCCACTGGGACTGATGCAGCCGGTGCTTTGGCAGGCAATCAGCGGGGGCGATCTGTCGCCGTACTGGGGTCCCAAGGTCCAGGCGGCGCTCGAACCGACCTTCCGCGTCGACGACACCGGGCGCGCGTTCACCCGGTTGGGCATGGATCGGCATATGGCCGTACTGGACGCAATGTTCGACTACGACCCCAGCTCCGACATTGCCGCCGTCGCGTGTCCGGTGTGGGTAGTGGTGTGCGAGGACAGCGCTCCAGCGGACCAGGACTCCCTGTCCCTCGCCTGGCATGCGGCTCGGGCGGCGGCCATCGCCGACCTTCCCCCGCCATTCTTCGTTCAGCGTTGGTACCGCGCCTTGCACGACGTACCCTTGCAGTGGCCGGCTCTGGTGGCCGGTCTGTTGGAGACCATTGTCGAGCGAACGCGTGCGTGAGGAGGCCTGTTGATCGAATACGACGATCTACCTTCGCTCACCGATCCGGTGATGATCGCGGCATTCGAGGGCTGGAACGACGCCGGCGAGGCAGCCAGTTCGACCATTACGCACCTACGTGAGGTGTGGCAGGCCGAACCCCTCACCGAACTCGATCCGGAGGAGTACTACGACTATCAGGTGAACCGCCCGCACATCAGCTTGGACACCTCGGGCGTGCGCCAACTCGAGTGGCCCTCCACGCGCATCTACGTCGCGCGAATACCGCTGTTCCCCCGTGATGTGGTCCTGATCCAAGGCATCGAGCCGAATATGCGCTGGCAGCAATTCACCCGAGAGGTTCTGGGCCTTGCCGCCGAACTCGATGTGAACCTGGTCGTCACGCTTGGCGCGCTGCTGTCAGACAGCCCGCATACCCGACCAGTACCGGTGACCGGTTCCACTACTGACGCACGGCTAGCTGCGGATCTGGGCATGGAACCCAGCAGCTACGAAGGACCGACCGGGATAGTGGGGGTCATCCAGGAGGCCTGTGAACGGTTCGGCCTGCCGTCGGTTTCGCTCTGGGCGGCGATTCCGCACTACGTGGGCCAAGCCCCCTCACCCAAGGGCACGCTCGCGCTAGTGCGCAAGGTCGAGGACGTACTGGACATCCCCGTTCCACTGGGTGATCTCGTCGAAGAAGCCCGCGCGTGGGAAATCGGCGTCGACGAACTTGCCGAGGACGATGAGGAGGTTGCCGACTACGTCCGCCAACTCGAGCAAGCCCGGGACACAACCGAACTGCCCGAGGCATCCGGCGAAGCAATCGCCGCTGAGTTCGAGCGATACCTCAGACGTCGCCACTCCGATTGACGCCTGTTAATCAAGCAATTCGAACAGCGCGTCAACACCGCCTGCGCGGTATTGAAGCCAGGCCGGACCTGCGGCAGCGTCACGCTGGCGCTCATACTCCTGCCGCCAGGCGTCGAGGGTGTCCTTGGCATCGGCACCGCGTTGCACTTCGCGCAGTGCCGCCCATCGTCCTTCGAAGTACTTCACTGATTGCCCCGTGGTTCCGGTCATCGACACTTTGCACAGCGGCGCTCCCGCTGAGGCGGTCGTCAGATCGGCCTCGGCTGCTTCGATCATCGTGGCCAGTCGAATGGGGTCGACCGTACTGCTCACGGCTGACCTTCGCCGCCTTCGCGTTCGTCTACTCCTCGAAACGTGAGGTACTCGTCGATCGAGCGACGTGCGGCAGGATCCAGGTCTGGGTCGTCGCTTGTTCCCAACGAAATGTCGCGGAGGATCCTGGCCGCCACCTGCTTTCCCCATTCCACGCCCCATTGGTCGAATGAGTTGATGTGCCACATGGCTCCCTGCACGAACACACTGTGTTCGTAGGCTGCGATCAATGCTCCCAGGCTGAAGGGGCTGAGTTCGGGAAGCATCACCACGGACGTGGGCTTGTCGCCGGTGATCACCTTGTGTGGGACCAAGTCGGGGGTGGTTCCGCCGGCGCCTAGTTCCGTCTCCGATACCCCGCAGGCCATGACCGACGCTTGCGCAAGCGCGTTGGCGACGAGCATGTCGTGCTGTTCGACTTCGGCCTGCGATGCCTGATCGCCTGGGTTGGCGATCACGATGATGTCGGCGGCAACATCGTCTGTGCCCTGGTGCAGCAGTTGGTAGAACGAGTGCTGTCCGCCTGTTCCCGGTTCGCCCCACACGATTCCGCCCGTCGGATAGTCGGTCTTGGCTCCGTCCCGCCGAACCGACTTTCCGTTGCTTTCCATGATGAGTTGCTGCAGGTAGGCCGGAAGGCGTGACAGGTCGTTGCTGTACGGAAGCACCGCGGTGGTCGGGATTCCCACGAACGTGCGATTCCACACCGCGATCGCTCCCATCACCAACGGAACGTTGCGGGGAGCAGGTTCGGTGCGGAAGTGCTCGTCCATTGCCGCGAAGCCATCGAGCATCGCGCGGAAGTTCACCGGCCCGATGGCGATCATGGTCGACAGGCCTACCGCTGACGTCATCGAGTAACGGCCTCCCACCCAATCCCAGAAACTGAACATGTTCGAGGTATCGATGCCGAATTCGGCGACGGCCGATGCGTTCGTTGACACTGCCACGAAATGCCGGTCGATCGCGGTCTCACCAAGGGCGGAGCTCACCCACAGGCGTGCCGCGTGCGCATTGGCCATCGTCTCTTGCGTAGTGAACGTCTTGGAGGCCACGATGAACACAGTGGTGCCAGGATCCAGTTCACGGAGGACTGCCGAGATGTCTGCCGGATCGACGTTCGACACGAAGTGACACCTCAGGCGCGGATCGCGGTACTGCCGCAGGGCTCGATAGGCCATCGCTGGCCCCAAGTCCGATCCACCGATGCCGATGTTGACCACATCGGTGATCGGTCGACCATCCGCTCCCTTCCACTGACCCTGGCGGATCTCCTCGGCGAAGAGCCGCATGCGATCCAGCACGCCGTGGACGTCCGCAGCCACGTCCTGTCCGTCCACCGCCATCTGGGAGAACATGGGCGACCGAAGCGCGGTGTGCAGAACTGCGCGATCCTCGGTCGTATTGATGTGCGCACCTGCGAACATCGCGTCGCGCCAATTCTCGACCTCCGCTTCACGCACCAAGGACATGAGGGATTCGAACGTCGATTCATCCAGGCGCTGTCGACTGAAATCAAAGTCGATCCCTGCCGCACTCAGGCGCAGGAAGTCGCGCGGTCCATCGAGCAGTTCGCGGATCGTCGGCTGCGTTGGGTTCTCGGCGCGGGCGGCCAAGACCGACCAGGACGGTAACGCGGACGGGTCCGCGGTTGGGCTATTGAAGGCCGTCACGATGCGAGATTCACCCCCAGCAGGGCGTCGGCAGCGCGCACCATCAGATCCGGCGCCTCGGGGTCGTCACCACCTGCGGTGAGTGCTCGGTGCGCCCAGGCATCGATGGCATCGAGGGCTGAGGGTGTCCGCAGGTCGTCGGCCAGAGCCTCGCGAATCCGGGCAAGAGTGGCCTCGGCATTCGGTCCGGTGGACAGTGCCACAGCCGCCCGCCATCGGGCGAGGCGCTGGGCTGCACCTTCCAGTCCGTGCGGGGTCCACGCCCAATCACTGCGGTAATGGTGCGCAAGGAGTGCCAGGCGGATCGCCATCGGGTCCACGCCTTCGTTGCGCAGCGTCGAGACGAACACCAGGTTTCCCCGCGACTTGCTCATCTTGTGGCCCTGCCATGCCACCATCCCGGAGTGAACGTAGTGACGCGCGAACGGGTACTCCCCCGTGATCCGCTGGGCCTCTGATGCCCCCATCTCGTGGTGGGGGAACATCAGATCCGAGCCGCCACCTTGGACATCGATCGTCATGCCCAAGGTGTCCAACGCGATCGCGGTGCACTCGATATGCCAACCCGGCCGGCCGTGACCGAGCGGGGTATCCCACGCCGGTTCATCGGGGCGTTCGCTTTGCCACACCAGACAGTCGAGCGGGTCTTCCTTTCCAGGACGGTCCGGATCGCCCCCTCGTTCGGCGAACAGCCGCAGCATCGAGTCCACATCCAGCCGCGCGACGGAGCCGAAGTGCGGGTCGTTGCGTACCCGGAAGTACAGGTCTTCCTCGACCGCATACACGTCACCCGAAGCTCGCAGCTTCTCGACGTACTCGGCCACCGACGGAATGGACTCAACCGCACCGATGTAGTCACGGGGTGGCAGCACGTTCAACGCCGTCATGTCCTCACGAAATAGCGCCGTCTCGCGATCGGCGATCGCTCGCCAGTCCTGACCCGTCGCCACCGCGCGCTCCAGGAGTGGGTCGTCGATATCCGTGACGTTCTGCACGTAGTGCACGTCGTGGCCGGCATCGGCCCATACCCGGTTGATCAGGTCGAAGGCCACATAGGTGTTCGCGTGACCCATGTGGGTGGCGTCGTACGGAGTGATGCCGCAGACGTACATCCGTGCGGTGGGTCCGGGTGCCGTGGGCCTGATCTGACCTGACGCGGTATCGAACAGTCGAAGTGGCAATCCTGCGCCGGGTAGGTCGGGGGGTTCGGCAACTTCCCAGGAATCCACGATGCGAAGCCTATCCGCGCATCGGTGCTAGAACACCGGCCAAGGGATCGCGGGCCATTCATCGTGCGGCACCGGAAACGCCCCCTCGTAGAGCAGATCGCTACACCTATCGATCAACGCCTCCACTTCACGACCGTCCAACCAACGCTCCACGTCGTACACACCCGCTTCTATTGTTTCGCGAAGTCCGGTGACCGCGTCGATCAGGGGCTCAGGGATCGGCGATCCGGCCCACCCCCACAGCACCGTGCGAAGTTTCGGCTCCACCGACAACGTCACACCATGGTCGACCCCCCACACGCCGCCCGACACATCGGTGATGACGTGACCACCCTTGCGGTCACCGTTGTTCAAGATCGCATCGAGCACGGCCATCATCTTCAGTCGCGGATCATCGGCGTGCACCAAGGCGACCGGATGGCCCAAACCGTCGGTGGCCCGAAGCACCGGGATCCAGGTTGCTGGTACCGCGTTCGGTGCAACCACATCCACCAAGCGAGCATCGTCGTCTTCATCCACCCACATCTGGCACATCCCCGGACCTGCGGGACCGTCCTCCCGCCAGACGGTAGGCGGTATCAATCCGAAGCCCAGAATCCGATCGATCTCGTAGCTGGCGACTTCACGCCCCGTGAGAGTCCCCGTGGGGAAGTCCCACAGTGGGCGTTCACCGCGAACGGGCTTGTACACGCACGTCAGCTCGTCATCGAGGGAACAGCGCAAGGTCGCATTGCTTGCCTGGTAGATCCGTCCCTCCACCTCCATCGGGCGTGCCAGCAGACGGTTGCGGATCGATTCGCTCATGAGCGACGCTTGTAACCGTTCGCACGCGGGCAGATGTGCCCCACCGGATCGAGCGGTTGTTGGCAGAAGGGACATGCGGGCCTGCCGCTTGAGACAACCGATCGCGTGCGCTCGGCGAAGGCTCGGGCGTACGGGGCGGACAGCCAGACCCGCAACGTGTCGGGGCCATCGGCGTCGTCGTCCGCCAACTCGGGTGGCTCGAAGTCTTCCTGATCGGACACCGCGTGCGCTTCGATCACCACCAGCCCGTTCGCCTCGTCCCAGCCAAGCGCCATGGCTCCCACGCGGAACTCCTCCTCGAGGGGAACATCCAGCGGCGCTGAATCGGTCAACTCCACCGGTGCCTTGGCAGGAATCGAATCAGCGGGGGCGCGAGTTCCGGTCACTTCGTCGAGCAACTGATCGATGCGTTCGGCAAGTACAACAGCCTGCTGTTTTTCGAACGCAACACTCACGATCTGCTCGGCTGAGCGGGCTTGCAGGAAGAAGGTGCGTTCGCCGGGCATCCCAACCGTGCCTACCACGAAACGCTCGGGCAGGCGGAACTCCAAGATGCGTCTAGGCATGCCCGGCACCTCCGCCCACGACGGCTTCGGACTTCTTGCGCCCCTTCGGCTTCTTGCTGAGGAACGAAAGGTCCGCACCGGAATCGTTGCTGCGCAGCACGAACGGTCGGTCTTTGGTGTAGTCGATGATGGAGATGGAGCATGGATCGACCATGATCCGTTGGAACAAGTCCAAGTGGGTACCCAACGCATCGGCCAGGATGGCTTTGATCACGTCCCCGTGGCTCACCACGGCGTAGATGGACGAATCGCCGAAGTGTTCGTTCCATCGGCGGATCGATGCGGTGGCCCGTTGCTGCATGGCAGTCATCGATTCCCCGCCGGGAAATGTGACCGAGCTCGGGTGCGACTGCACGGCCCCCCACAGTGGATCCTTGGTGAGCTTCTTGATCTCCTTGCCGGTCCACTCCCCGTATTGGCACTCCCCTACCTGTTCGTCGAGGTGGATTGACGGACCCCTCTTGGTCACCTTCTGCTGCTGCAAGATCGCGGCTGCGGTCTGCTGCGTGCGATCGAGTGGTGAGGACACGATGCCCGCCAGACCGACCGAAGCCAAGCGCTCGGCGACCGTGTGCGCCTGCTTCTCCCCGTGCGCATCGAGAAACACGCCATCGGACCAGCCGGCGAGGATCCCGGCGGTGTTGGCGGTGGTGCGTCCGTGACGGACGAGGACAACGGTAGGCACCCGACAACACTAGAAGGACGGTCAATTGTCGGCACTCTCGCCGCGGCGTTCCACGATGCGGCGTTCTCTGACGGCAGAATGCGGGTGTGATCCGGGGCTGGGGTGCGTACCACCCAGGTGGACTCATCGACGTCGGCGATGAACGTCCGCGGCACATTCCCAGCGACGACGACCTCACCGGCGCGAAGATCAAGGCCGAACTCTCCGAACTGTTCCGCGCCGCGCGCGAATATCCGGATGGATTCGTCTGGGTTGGCCTGCTTGAGCCAACCAAACCGGAGCTGTTGGCGGTTCAGGATGTGTTCAACCTCGAACATCTCCAAGTAGACGACGCCGGAAACGCCCGGCAACGCGCGAAGGTCGATGTTTCGGAGGAGGGCGCTGTCTTTGCGGTCCTGAAGACGCTCGGCTACGACCCCGAGAATCTGATAGTCGACACAGGTCAGGTAGCGATCTTCACCGGTCCCGGGTACGCCGTGACGGTGCGCCACGGTCGACCCGGCGACCTCGCCACGATTCGCGAACGTCTTCGTGCGAGCACCGCGCTGCGCGAACACGGATCCCTTGCCGTTCTCTACGCGATCATGGATATGACGGTCGATGGCTACCTTGCTGTAGTAGACGCCGTGTCCGACGACGTTGCGGAGGTCGAACAAGACGTCTTCGCGATGAATCCCACGGGCGATGTCACGAAGCGCATCTACGAACTCAAACGTGAGAACATGCAGGCTCGTCGCGCGGTCCAACCGCTCAGCCGCGTTGCGCATGAATTCTCGGATGAGTCCTTCGAACCGATGCCCGATGCTCTCAAGCCCTACTTCCGCGACATCGGCGAGCACATCCTGCGGGCACACGATGCAATCGAGAACATCGATTCATTGCTGATGACGATGCTCATGGCCAGTACCGCCATGCAGGACCTCCAGCAGAACGCCGACACCCGCAAAATCTCCGCGTGGGTGGCGATCGCGGCCGTCCCCACTGTTGCCGGAGGCATCTACGGCATGAACTTCGAGAATATGCCCGAACTCACATGGGAGTGGGGTTATCCGGTGCTCATCGGTGTGATCGGCATCATTTGCCTGCTGCTCTATCGCGGCTTCAAGCGCAATGGGTGGCTGTAGCCACGCAACTATGTAGCGGCGATGACCCCGGTCGAGAGAAGCACGATCAGGACGCTGCCGAGCACTATCCGGTAGATCACGAACGGCATGTAGGAGCGGGTGGTCACCCACTTGATCAACCAGGAGATGACGAGGTACCCCACGATCAGGGCTATCGACGTAGCAATGATCGTTTGCGCCCATTGCACATTGGGGTCGTCGCCGATCTTGGTTGCTTCGTACAAGCCCGAAGCGAGGACAGCCGGGATGGCCAGCAGGAACGCGTAGCGGGTAGCCGCATACCGCGAGAAGCCCAAGCCCAGACCCGTCGAGATCGTTGCCCCCGATCGCGAGACCCCCGGAATAAGGGCGAGAGCCTGACCGAATCCGAACAGCACGCCATCGCGCACGTTCAATGAATCAAGTTCCTTGGTCTTGCGACCGAAACGGTCGGCCACACCCAAGACCACGCCGAACACGATCAACACGGTTGCCACGATCCAAAGGTTGCGCGCTGAGGTTTCGATCACGGACGCGAACGTCAATCCCAACACCGCGATCGGGATGGTGCCGACGATTACATACCAGCCCATCCGAGCATCGATGCCCTGACGCAAGTCTGGATCGCGAAAGCTGCGGAACCATGCGCTCAGGATGCGCGCGATGTCGCGTCGGAAGTAGATCAAGACGGCAGCCTCGGTGCCGATCTGGGAGACCGCGGTGAATGCCGCTCCTGGATCACCCCAGCCGAAAAGCCTGGAGACGATCAGGATGTGGGCCGACGAGGAAATGGGCAAGAACTCGGTCAAACCTTGGACCACGCCGAGGACGACCGCCTCGAACCAGGACATCGGTTCGTACATCAGTCACCGAGTCCGGTGCGCTCCAT
>CAYPSE010000035.1:0-12129 GCA_964413305.1 uncultured Rubrivirga sp.
TGTTCGTCACGCAGCAGTGCCTGCGTTGCACCGAATCCGTACAGAAAGAACGCGAACAGGGAGATCTGGACGTAGCTGATCCAGGTGATCCGATCGAGAATCGGTCGACGCCCGGTAGGGGGCGACGACGAACTCACGCTAGTTGCGAGATGACGTAGTCCAAGCAGCCGGTCAGAGCGCGGACGTCATCGGGCTCCACTGCAGGGAAAACAGCGATGCGCAACTGATTGCGACCGAGTTTGCGGTACGGCTCGGTATCGACGATCCCGTTTGCGCGTAGGGCACTGGTGATCTGGGTTGCGTCGATGGAGTCGTCGATATCGATTGTCACGACCACCGAGGAGCGCTGCGCAGGGTCGCTGACGAACGGCGTTGCAATGTCGGAGGATTCCGCCCACGCGTACAGGACACCCGAGGACTCGCTGGTGCGTGTTGTGCACCACGTGAGTCCGCCGTTGCCGTTGAACCAATCCACCTGCTCGGCCATCAAGAAGATCGTGGCCAAGGCGGGTGTGTTGTAAGTCTGGTCCTTACGCGAGTTGTCGATCGCGGTCTCCAGATCCAGGAAGTCGGGAATCCATCGTCCGGATGCCTTGATACGCGCAGACCGCTCGATCGCTGCGGGCGACATCAAGGCGATCCAAAGGCCACCGTCGGAGCCGAAGGACTTCTGCGGTGCAAAGTAATAGGTGTCGAACTGGGTCGGATCGACCGCTAGACCGCCTGCCCCCGATGTCGCATCGACCAGCATCAACGAAGCAGCATCTGCGCCGGGTACGCGCCGCGGAACCACGACCACGCCCGTTGAAGTCTCGTTGTGCGGCGAGCAGTATGCGTCGATGCCCGCTTCGGCACGAAACGTCGGGGCCGACCCCGGATCCGCCGTGATGATCGTCGGCTCGCCTAGGTGCGGTGCCTTCTTCACCCCCGAGGCGAACTTCGCGCCGAATTCACCGAAGGACAGGAACTGAGCCCGATCCTCGATCAGACCGAACGTGGCGACATCCCAAAAGGCGGTGGATCCGCCGTTACCCAAGACCACCTCGTAGTCGTCGGGCAGTGAGAACAGTGAGCGCAGGCCCGACCGCAGCCGTCCCACCTCGGACTTCACGGTCTTCTGTCGATGCGAGGTGCCCAGGTAGGACTTCCAGACTTGGCTCAGCGCCTCCACCTGCTCGTGGCGGACCTTGGAGGGGCCGGCACCGAAGCGGCCATCGGAGGGGAGCAAATCTGAGGGGATGCGGATGTCCTGGGACACGGTGACGTGACTCCTGAAGTAGAAAGTACAAGCGGAAGGCTCAGTATCGCGCCCGCCGCCGTGGGGTGCACGTTCGGGTCAGGCGTGGGTCAGTCGACGATCAACCACGACGGCCGGACCATGTCCGGGTCCCATCCGGGAACCTGGTCGGGTCGACGGGGCCGTGGGCCTACGTACCGAGCCGACGGTCGGATCAGACGTCCCGTGCGCTTTTGCTCCAGGATGTGCGCGCTCCAGCCTGCGATGCGGGCACAGGTGAACATCGAGGTGAACATCTTCGAGGGGACTTCGGCGAAGTCCAAGATCACCGCAGACCAGAACTCGACGTTCGTCTCGAGGGTTCGATCCGGGCGCCGGTTGCGCAGTTCCTCCAGCGCAGCGGCCTCGAGTGCCACCGCCACTTCGTACCTGGGCGCATTCAATTCCTGTGCGACCTCGCGCAGCACACGCGCTCGGGGATCCTCCGCTCGGTAGACGCGATGACCGAAACCCATCAGCCGCTTCCCCGAATCGAGCGTTTGCCGAACCACCGCCCCGGGATCCTCCGACTGCTCCACCTCCTCGATCATCGACAGCACACGAGCCGGCGCTCCACCGTGGAGGGGTCCGCTGAGCGTTCCGATGGCCCCGGAGATGGCTGCCGCCACATCGGCACCCGTCGATGCGCTCACGCGTGCGTTCAACGTGGAGGCATTCAGGCCGTGTTCTGCCGCAGCTACGAAGTACGAATCGACGGCCTGCACGTGGGCAGGATCGGGATCACCGCGCCAACGGATCATGAAGCGTTCGACGATCGTGTTCGCCTGATCGATCTCCGCCTGAGGAACCATCGGCAGTCCGAGACCACGTGCGGATTGCGCCACGAAGGACAACGCCATCACCGATACGTGGGCGAGGTTCTCGCGCGCTGTGGCGTCGTCGATATCCAAGAGCGGCTGCAATCCCCAGGCGGGAGCGAGCATCGCGATCGCGGATTGCACGTCCACGCGGATGTCGCCGGAGTGGATCGGAATGGGGAAGGGTTCGGCCGGTGGGATCCCGGGGTTGAACTCGCCGTCGACCAGGAGACCCCAGACGTTTCCGAACGACACCTTGCCCACGAGGTCCTCGATGTCCACCCCGCGGTAGCGCAGGGCTCCGCCGTCCTTATCCGGCTCGGCGATCTGCGTCTCGAACGCGACTACACCCTCGAGACCTGGAACGAATTCGTGCATGACGCCTCCCTCAGGGGGTCATTCAACACCCGAGCGTGATGGAATCAGCGCGTGGGCGAATCCATCGATGACGAAGCGAGGAATCGTCGTGCGCAACTCGTGGCCGACATGCGGGTGACCTACGCCGAGGGAACGCTCTCGCCCGAGGATCTGGCACCGGACCCCCTCGCTCAGTTCGGCGCGTGGTTCGACCAAGCCGTGGCGAACGAGCTGGTAGTCGAACCGAATGCCATGGTGCTGGCCACCGCGGATGCGAGTGGTCGTCCGAGTTCGCGCACGGTTTTGCTCAAGGGGGTGGATGCGCGGGGTTTCGTCTTCTTCACGAATTTCGGATCGCGTAAGTCTCGGGAGTTGCGAGCCAATCCGCACGCGTCGGTGACCTTCCCTTGGTTCGCCCAACACCGCCAGGTGGTCGTGTGCGGAGATGTCGCGGAGATCGGAAGGGATGAGGTACTCGCGTACTTCCGGTCGCGCCCGCATGAGTCGAAACTCGGGGCTTGGGTCAGTCGACAGTCCTCGATTTTGGCCTCACGTGAAGCGTTGGATTCCCATTGGGCGGAACTGCACGAGAAGTACCCGCCGGGAACGGAGGTGCCGCTGCCGGACTTCTGGGGTGGGTGGTTGATCCGCCCGACCACGATCGAGTTCTGGCAAGGGCGTCCGTCGCGGTTGCACGATCGGCTTCGTTACCGCGGCTCGGGTGCTTTGGACGATGCGTCTGCGTGGACGATCGAACGGCTCGCGCCTTAGTTGCGAGCTCTAGCTGCGCGCCCTACTTGGTACGCCGCTGCACTTCGGCAGCAAGCGCGAGCGTGACGAACTGGTCCACCGATACATCTCCGGCCTTCGCGGCTTGGCGCACATGCTTGCGGAGTTTCCTGGGGATTCGAATGGTCACGTCCACCGACTTACCCTCCAAGACGGCATCGCTCGTATTCATCGGTGCGATGTGGGCCGGTGCAACGTGAGTCGTGGGGTGGACGTCTGAGTCCGGCGCCTTGCGCAGGGCTGGACGAGGTGTGGGATCGAATGAGTCGCTCATCGCAGGCCTCCAGGCACCAGTCGGTCGAGTAGGGAGTCGAAGAGTGCTGAGAGTTCGCGTCCGGCGGGGGAGTCCCACGCGTGGATCGGCATACCGGCGGCTTCGGCTTGGGCGATCGCATTGCGTTCGGGGATCTCGATGTCGGTGACCTGACGGTCGAAGGTATTGCGAAGTTCGGTGATTCGATGGCGATGTTCGGCGACCGTTCCGCGAACTCGGTTGAGGATGATGGTGGGTGATGCCAGCGCCCGGTTGGTGCTCGCGCGCACCAGGTCGATGGCCTCGACCGCCTGCTGGGCTCCACGCAGGGAGAAGTAGCCCGGTTCCGTCACAACAAGCGCGCGAGATGCCGCGTGCAACGCATTGCGACTCATTTCCCCGAGGGATGGCGGGCAGTCGATCACGACGAGGTCGTAGCGGTGGCTGACGCCCCCGAGGATCGTGCGCAGCCGTTGCTCGGATCCGACCGCGGCTTCGGCCACGCGGTGCTCGACGGCTGCTTCGGATGGCAGGACGTCCGTATCGCGCCCCCAGGTGGTGGGGACTATCGCCTCGGCGGCGATTCCCGGGCGACCATCGGCCAGGGCATCGCCCACGGTCAGCGCCGGGTCCACGATCCCCACGCCCATGGAGGCGTTGGCCTGCGGGTCCAGATCGACCACGAGGGTGCGCCAGTGCCTGTTCCAGGCAGCGCTCGCCAAGCCCAAGGCGACGGTGGTTTTCCCCACCCCGCCCTTCATGGAGAGCACGGCCACGGTTGGCATGGGTCGCACCCTACGTTGGTGAGTTGAACAGGTGCCCTAGCTCTTCTTGATCGCGGCGTAGTCCGCTAACGCGGCTTCGCGCTCGAGTTTGTGATCCACGATCGGTTCGGGGTAGCCGTGGTCGTATCCACCGAGGGTGTCCCAGGGTTCGTGCGCGGCCTTGCCCGGCAGGTGACGCAACTCGGGGATGTACTTGCGGATGTAATCGCCGTCAGGATCGAATTTCAGACCTTGCGAGACTGGATTGAAGATCCGGTAGAAGGGCGCAGCGTCGGTCCCGCAGCCGGCCGTCCACTGCCATCCGTGGGTGTTACTCGCGATATCTCCATCACGCAGCCACCGCATGAACTCCGCTGCACCCCGCTGCCATCGTTGGTGGAGGTCCTTTACCAAGAAGCTCGCCACGACCATTCGGACTCTGTTGTGGACCCAGCCTTCGGCGCGCAGTTGGCGCATCCCCGCATCGACGAAAGGGAACCCGGTTCGACCTTCGGCCCACGCGGCGAACAATGCGTCGTCGTCGTTCCAACGCATCGACGAATCGAAGCGCGCATCCAAGGACGCGTGCACTGAGTCCGGCCGTTGGTGCATCACATCGGCGTAGAAGTCGCGCCAACAGATTTCGCGACGAAATCCGTCGTCGCGATCGGAAAGGTCAACCAGGATCGATCGCGGATGGATCTCCCCGTACTTGATGTGATGGCTCAGGACGCTCGTGCCATCGACGTCGGGACGGTTCCTGTTTTCGTCGTAGTCCGGCAGCAACGTAGAACGGAAGTATTCCCAGCGATCCCACGCTGCTTGCTCACCGGCGGGTGGCAGCGCAGGAAGTTCGATATCGGCCGAAGGAACGTCGGGACGCCCCTGGCAATCCAGCGGCATCCACCAATCGGCATCGTCGGGGATGTCCGCTGCAGGGCGTCGCCAACCATGTTCCAACCACGCGCGGTAAAACGGAGTGAAGACGCGATAGGCAGTCCCATCGGCTTTGGTGACGCGTCCCGGTGCCACCGCGTAGGGCGAGCCCGTTCGCACGAGCGGCACGTGGAGTGCTTGCGCCACCTGCTCATCGCGCCGATGCCCGTAGGGGCCGTAGTCCGCGGCGATATGCACACTCTCCGCGCCACTGGCCCGCACCACTTCCGGCAGCACCTCTAATGGATCACCGTGGCGGATCACCAGGTTGCGATCGATGGATGCTCCGAGGGCGTTCAGTGAATTCACCAGGTAGGTCTGGCGGACAGGGCCCGCTGGGTTCCACAATGTCGGGTCGACGACGAACAGTGGAACCACGCGACCGTCGCCGTCGGCACGAGCGGCATCGATGGCTGCCAGTAAGGCTGGGTTGTCGGCGAGGCGAAGATCCCTGCGGAACCACATGATCGAGGGCACGCGCTCACGCTAGAGGTTCGCGACTGTATCGGCAGCCCGAAGGCTTGGCCTACGGTGTGGGCGTGGACTCCGCTCTGCTGACGACGAGTATCGCGTCGGTACCGGTCTTGGCCTTCGCCCTGGGAATCATCGGTGCCCTCGTCAAGTCCGATCTGCGTCTTCCCGATGCGATCTACCAGGCGACATCCATCTATCTGCTCTTGGCGATCGGCTTGAAGGGTGGTGTCGCGCTTCGAGTGTCCGATGTTTCGGCCGTGGCTGGACCTGCGGCCATGACGATCGCACTAGGCGTCGTGATTCCGGTTTTGGCCTTCACCGCACTGCGCTTCATGACTCGTCTGAGCACGGTTGATCGAGGCGCGATGGCTGCTCACTACGGATCGACCTCACTGGTGACCTTCACCGCCGCACTCGTCTTCTTGGATGCGCTGCAGATCCAGTACGAAGGTTTCGTCGCGACCTTGCTAGCCATCATGGAGATTCCCGGCATCTTGGTGGGATTGCTCTTGGCGGGATCGGCCTCACGTCAGAACGGATCTCTCGGAGAGTCAGTCCGCGAGATCGTGACGGGGCGATCGATCATGCTGCTCGCCGGTGGTTTGGTCATCGGTTTCATCACCGGACCAGAAGGTTTCGCGCGGGTTGAGCCGTTCTTCGTTGCCCCGTTCACCGGCATCCTGGCGCTCTTCCTGCTGGAGATGGGTGTGCTCGCTGGTCGACGCCTTGGCGACGTACGTCGGGCTGGTATCGGTTTGGTGATCTTCGCGTTGGCGTTCCCTGTCGTCGCCGGATTCCTGGGGATTGTGGGCGGCGCTGTGGTGGGGCTGAGTGCCGGCGGAGCGATGGCGCTCGGTGTGCTATCGGCGAGCGCCTCGTACATAGCTGCCCCGGCTGCGGTTCGACTCGCATTGCCGCAAGCCAATCCGGGAATCACGTTGACCGCGAGTTTGGGAATCACCTTCCCGTTCAATCTGGTCGTGGGCATTCCGCTCTACTGGTTGATTGCCCAACAGATGGTGACCGTGCTGTGAGGATGTTCGGATGAGCGAGGAGACGACCATGGGTGAATCGCATGACGCCGCCGCCACTAGTCGTGGATCCGTTGTGTGCGTGACGATCGTGGCTGAGTCCATTCTGGAAAGCCGACTGGTAGACGACTTGCGGAAAGCAGGAGCGCTGGGCTGGACGATCACTCTGGCCCACGGCGAGGGGCCGAGGGGCCGGCGCGTCAGCGACCTCGAGGGAGGCAACATCCGCGTTGAGACCTTGGTCTCGGAGCAAGTCGCCGAGGCGATCTGGTCTCGGCTGGCCAGCAACTACTTCCCGAACTACGCCATTACCGCCTGGACCAACGATGTTCACGTAGCGAGGCCAGATAGGTATCGCGGCTCGGGTGCGACCGATACCCCATCCCGGTAGCGTTCTGCGTTAACGAGTCTGTGCCATCCAGTCTGCGCAAAGCATTCTGCGGTGACCAGCGCGAGATTACGAGCAGAGAGGGGGTAGCGGCGTGAGCGACCTCATCGACACCACCGAGATGTATTTGCGCACCATCTATGAGTTGCGCGAGGAAGGCATTACCCCGCTGCGCGCTCGTATCGCCGAGCGGCTCGGCCAAAGCGGCCCCACGGTCTCGCAGACCGTCTCGCGCATGGAGCGCGACGGACTGGTCTTCGTCGATGCCGATCGGCATCTGGAACTCACGGAGCGCGGCGAGCAGGAAGCGGTGCGAGTGATGCGCAAGCACCGTCTCGCTGAATGCATGCTGGTCGAGGTGCTCAAGCTGCCTTGGGAGGACGTTCACGCCGAAGCATGCCGTTGGGAGCACGTGATGAGCGACGTGGTCGAGCGCAAGATCTTGGAACTTCTCGACCATCCCACGGTGAGTCCGTATGGAAACCCCATTCCGGGGTTGCACGAACTTGATCCGAGTGCCAGCGACGTGGAAGTGGGACTCGAGGGTCTCGCACCCCTGCCCAAGGTGTTGACGACAGAGCCCACTCGGGTGCGAGTCCGCCGGCTCGCGGAGACGATCCAAACCGATGAGGCCGTCATGGCACGCCTGCGACGCGTGGGATCCACACCGGGGGCCGACGTTCAGGCGTATAGGACCGATGAGGGCGTGATGATCGGCAGCGCCGGGGAGTATGTGGAGTTGTCCACGGATGAAGCCCGTCACATCCTGATCGAGTCGCGCGGCTGACAATGTCCGCAGCGCCGATGAGTTGGTCTCTGGCAGGCCGCACCGCACTCGTGACGGGCGGGGGTACCGGTATCGGTCGAGCGTGCGCGCTGCTGCTTGCTGAACGAGGCGCGAAAGTCTTCGTGCTCGGCCGCACGGCCGAAACCTTGGACGGAACCAAGCATCTTGCGCCGGCGGATTCGGTCGAGGTGATCGTGGCCGACGTGCGCGAAACCGAGCAGGTCGATGCTGCAGTGGCGCGCATACTGAATGAAGGACCGCTGGACATTCTGGTGAACAACGCGGGTGGTCAATTCATCTCCCCGGCCGAACAGATCACACCCAAAGGTTTTCGCGCTGTGATGCGCTTGAACCTCGACGCCACCTGGTATCTGACCACGCAGGTGGCAGCGCAATCGATGCTGCCTCAGGGCTACGGCAAGGTCGTGTGCATCACCATGACACCCAGTCGCGGTATGCCGGGCATGACCCACTCGAGTGCATCGCGAGCGGCTGTTGAGTCACTGGTGCGCACCTGGGCTGCCGAGTGGGCCTCGCGCGGGGTGCGGGCGGTAGCCGTTGCTCCGGGCATCGTGCATACCGATGCGATGGAGCGTTACGGCATCGATCCGGCTCAGGTGGCGACGGTCGTCCCCGCGGGTCGCCTGCAAACGCCCGAGGAAGTCGCCGAACTCGTTGCCTTCGTTGCATCGCCTGCAGGGGACTACATCACCGGCACCACGCTGGTAGCCGATGGCGGACTCAACGTCTCGGCGCCGTCTCCGTTGCAGGCGTAGGCGCCCACGTGGCGCAGCCCTAGACGCCGGCGAGGCTCGCGGCGCGGGTGAAGTCCGGACGCAATGGCATGCCCGAGGAGCCACCCGGACCGAGCTTCACCCCGAGAGTCTGGTGCAACTGGATTGTGTCGAGTTCAAAGCCCAAGCGCGATGCTGCCATGTACAGCCGCCACACTCGCGCGGTGCCGAGCCCTGCTTCGGCCACGGCCTCGTCCCAGTGGTCTTCGAGGTTCTCGCACCAATTCCTGAGGGTGAGGGCGTAGTGCTCGCGTAAGTTCTCCTCGTGCCGGATCTCGAATCCTGCGGTGTTCATCGCGCTCATGATGTGCCCGGGTCCGGATAGCTCACCGTCGGGGAAGACGTAGCGGTTGATGAAGCTGGTGCGGTAGTGGGTGGGCTCGACGTCGTTCGGCCGGGTGATCGTGTGGTTGAGCATCCGACCCTCCTCGCGGAGTTTCCCGAACAGGAAGGAGAAGTACGACGGATAGTTCGCCCGGCCGATGTGTTCGGTAAGGCCGATCGAGGAGACGGCGTCGAACTGCGTCTCGGGAACATCGCGGTAGTCGCTGAATCGGATCTGCGCCTGACTTTCGAGCCCGGCGTCGGCAATCGCCTGCTGCCCCCACTGCGCTTGCTGCTCGGACAATGTGACACCGATCGCAGTGACTCCGTAGTTCTTGACCGCATGCAGCACCATGCCACCCCAGCCGCACCCCACGTCCAATAGACGCATGCCCGGCTGCAGGCCGAGTTTGCGACACACGAGGTCGAACTTCTCCTCCTGCGCCACTTCCAGCGACGCATCCGCAGTGGGGAAGACCGCGCAGGTGTACGCCATCGACGGGCCAAGGACCCAGCGGTAGAAGCGGTTACTGACGTCGTAGTGATGGTGGATCGCATCGGCGTCGCGGCTCTTGGAATGCCGGCGTCCGCGCAGCTTGCGCTCCTGTGGCGGAGGGGCGGGTCGCTTCAGCGCGTGCGGACCGAAGGTCTTCGCCAACTCGAGTTTGTCGCGCCAGGTCAGGTGGGAGATATCTAGTGGGTAGAGGCGACTGAGTGCGGTATACGCGTCGCCGACGATCTCGAGGTCACCGCTCACGTAAGCGCGGGCGAGTCCCAACTGGGAGGGTGCTCCGGCGAGGAATTGCACCGCGCGAGGGCTGCGGATCTCCAAGATGACGTCGTTGTCCTGCGGCCCGGCGGTCGAGCCGTCGTATGCCCGGAAACTCACCCGCCGGTCGGGGGTGATGATCTTGGAGAATGCATCTGCGAGTTTCATCGCCTTTCCACCACTTTCTCGTACAGTCCCAACAATCGTCCCCCTGAGTCGTATTCCTTCTTCAGCCGCTCGTATTCATCGCCGCCGTAGATCGACCAGAAGGTGTCGCGCTCGTAGAACGCGGTCGAGTACAGCGACTTGCGACCGTTGAGTTCGGACACCACTTCCTCGATACGGCGGTTCACCCGACCATCATCAGGATCCACGCCGTCGGGCAGCGGAACCGTGGACCAAAAACCGACGTTCACGTACAGCGTCTGCGGGTCGAACTCGTACAACGGCCAGCGAGCGTTTGGATCACGTTGCTTCAGCGGGCAGATCCAGATCGGCTCGATGCCCACCTCGCGATGGAAGAAGTCCAAGAACTCAGCCAATCGATCGGCTGGCACCTCGATGTCCTGCACCACCTGTTCGCGAGCCGGGCGCTTGCGCAGTGAATCGGTGCGCGCGGCGACCTTGTACTTGCGGTCGATCGCGATGAGTTTCCAGTAGAAGTCGCTGCGTAGCTTCGACTTCGGCCACCACTTACGGATCGCGGGCTTTTGCGTTCCGAAAGCGCGTGAGCACCAGAACCAGTCGGTGTCCCACCGCCACAGGTAGTCGTGGATGGTCAAGACGTCTTCGGTCTTGCTTTGGATCGACCGGTAGTAGATGTCCATGCCCGTGTAATCACTGAGCGTCAAGCCGTCGGGCAACCGGCCAACCATCTCGCCGAGGGTCAGATACTGCTCAGTGGGTGAGAAGACGGTTCCATCGAGGAAATCCACGCGGCTTCCCTCGTGTTCATGCGATGCGGAAATCTCCGTGAGTACCCGCGTCATCTCTTCGGCCGTATCGAAGCGCAGGTGACGCAGATGCACGAACGGCCTTGTAGGTTCGAGTTCGATCTTCAAACGCAGCGCGTAGCCCAGGGATCCGTAGGAGTTCGCGAAGCCGAAGAACAGATCGCGGTGCGGATCATCCTGCGCGGGTGAAACGGTCAGGACTTCACCGTCTCCGGTGAGGATGTCCATCTCAATGACTGACTCGTGCGGAAGACCGAGTCGAAAACTCCCGCTCTCGATGCCGAGTCCGGTGACCGCACCGCCGAGGGTGATCGTCTTGAGTTGCGGGACGCACATCGGCATCAAGCCGTAAGGCAGTGTCGCTTGAACCAGGTGTTCATAGGTGGTCATGCCGAGAACCTCCGCTGTGCGGGTCTCGGGGTCCACGCTCAGCACACCGTCGAAGGCCGTCACGTCCAGGCGATCAACCGGGGAATCGGCGCGCGGACGGAAAAGATTCGAAGTCTTCTTCGACAGGCGGAGGGGCTTGTCGCCGGGCAGGGCCGCCAGTTGCCGGCGCAGATCCGCGACGTATCCGTCGTAACGGGTGCGCCAGTCGACCACCGCCGTGTCTGCGCTCACGAGCGATAACCGTAACGGCCGCGTTGGGCCGAAAGTGAACCGATCACCCAGAATGTCTGCCATGGATCAGACCGACGGGGCCAACGGGTCGGCCCAGCGACGCCGCCGGCGCCTGATCCCATGGGTCGCAGGAGGCATCACCTTCGCGCTGACCTTGGTCCTCGGAGCGGCGCTGGTCACCGACTGGACGTGGCGAAACGCCGAGATGCGGGCACTACTGGAACGGGTGGAGGCATCGGAGGCGGTCATGGGCCAGCTCCAGGATGCGGCCACGGCAGCATTCGAGGAGCACGCTGCCGGGGGGAACCAGGCGGATCGAGCCAAGCTCGACTCCGAACTGCGCGAGTTGGCGGCCGAAGCCGGGGCTGACATCGCCGCCGCCGGCATGGAGGTGGCAGCACTGCCCATCGCTGCGTGGCACGTGGACATCGAGCGAGCCCGGGATGCCTATCTCCTGCACAACCAGTCATGGGTCGATTACATGGACCGGGCGAGTGGATCTTCGGCCGAATTCGTCGCACCGCAACCGCTAGTCAACGAGACCTTCATCGCCGCCGAGCCGTTCTTCGTTGAAGCCGTACCTCAACCCGACATCGACGGGCTCGCCGAGCGCATCCAGGCGATCTTCGCGATGCCCGAGGAGCCTTCGCCAGACCAGGTCTAGGTCAGAACCTCAACCTTGCGTTCGTCCGCGGGTTGCTCGGCGCGAGACAGGGCGCTTGGCCACCACACCTTGCGTCCGATCGTGTAGGCCAAGGCCGGCACCAAGGTGGTGCGCACGATGAACGCGTCGAT
>CAYPSE010000036.1:0-12094 GCA_964413305.1 uncultured Rubrivirga sp.
TTGCTGCCGCAGTGCAGGCATTCGTTGGTGGGGATGCCCCGCTGATCGAGCAGGGCACCACCCACCGGGTCCGGACGCATGGTCAGGCGCCGCTAACAGCGCGCTTGAGCGACTGACCGGCGGAGACCTTCACGGCGATGCGCGCCGGGATGTGCATCTTCTCGCCCGTGGAGGGGTTTCGGCCTTCACGCGCACTGCGCTGAACTGCCTCGAAGGACACGAATCCAGGAATGGTCACCTTCTCGCCCTTGACCAATGCCTCGGTGACCACGGACTGCACGGCGGTGAGTGCCTGGTCCACGACCTGGGGGGTGAGTCCGCTGCGCTGGGCGGCGGCGGTGATGACGTCGGAACGGTTCATGGATCTCCTTAATGAAAATGAATGTCATTACGGAGAAGATAGCAGCGGCCGAGTGGAAATCAAGTACCTACCGGCACTCGCAGCGGGCGGCTCGTCGGGTGAGCCGGTTGGTGACGTCGCCGCTCTGGTCGATGGTGAGGTCCGCCTCGCCGTCGGAGATGACTGCGTAGGGCGCGGGGCCGGTCATGGCGCTGGTCACGAACGACGCCGTCAGGCCGTTCACGTCCACGACCGCACCGATATGGAATAGCGAACGGGTTTCGTCGATGGCATCACCGCTGCCCGCACGGATAACGAGCCGAGTCTGCGGTGCGGTTGCCAGCGAGGACACCGCCACCGCGATGTTGTCCCACTCCGCGGAACCTGCGGCTATGAGCGCTTGGGCTTTATCCACGCGCGCGGACTTGAGAGTGGCGCGCGATGCCGCGTCACCCACGATCACCGGAATCCGCTTGGCGCGGGCGATCTGCAGGGATCGAGCAGTCGCGTTGACTTCGATGCCAAGTACGGCGACGCCGAGCGCTTGTAGTTCCTCGGCCAGACGTAAACCCACCTGACCCATGCCCACCACGATCACGTGCCCGCTGCGTGGAGCGACGCGTCGGCCGATGAGGGATACGTGTCTACCCGACAGCAGGTAATTCACCAGGCCGGCGGCGAACATCGCGGTGAAGGCGAGCACTGCGAGCGCGGCAAACGTGGCCCACATAAGCACGAACGGCTCATCGTCGGAAAGCGCTGGCGCGGAGATGGTGGCCGTTGTTCTGGTTGCGTCGTACAGCGCTCGAATGAAGTGTGCGTGCTGCAGCCCCACGATCGTGTCCAGGGCGATGATCGTGATGAGCCCGAACACCCCCGTGAGGAGCACCTTGGTGCCGGCGTCGTAGGCCCGCAGTTGTCCGGTGAACTTGCCTATACGACCGGGCTTGCGGACAACGTCGGGGACCTCGTAGTCCGCCACACGCACGGAAACATCGTGGCCTTCGGGGGTCAAGGACACCCACTGCTTCTCCTCTTGGGTGTCCTTGCGCCTGATGGCCGCGGTTCGTGGATCGATCGCAGCGGCCACCAAGCTCGGCACACTGATGGCCGCGGGGGAGAGCACTACCGACGTGGGCACGGCGGCACGCAGTTGTTCCCGCGCGGTGCGATCGAACATGGCCACGAACAAACGCGCAGCGGGACGGATGTGGTGCGCCGCCAGGCTGTAGCGCAAGGCCTTGATGTCGTCGTGCAACATCACCGCGATGCCGTCGACGTCAGACGTCAAGGAAGCGCGCAACTCGGCGTCGCTGGGTTCGTTCAGGTGGGTGGTCTGCAGGCCTGACGCCTGCAGTAGACCGCATACGCGCCTACCGACGGAGGTCTGGCCGATGACCAGGATGCGTCCCATGACGTGAGGTTAGGGGGAGGCGGCGGATTCCTCTTGTTCACGAGGCGGTTCGTAGCCCTCAGACTCCACGCGTGCCGCGTTCTTGGGCAGCAAGAAGGAAGTCAGTAGGCCCAAGAACACCAGGGCGCCGGCAACCCAGGCCACCGACTTGATGGCGTTGGCGAAGCCTTGGGACGCGCCCTCGACCAGCACCTCCCCGTCCGGTTGCTGCGCGAGTGCGGGGATCGCCTGGCCGGCCGATCCGGCAACCGCTGCGCTCACCTGCTCTGCCTGCTGCGTGGGCACCCCGCGGCTTTCGAGTTCGGTCGCGGTAGTGCCCAGACCGATGATCAGCGTGGTGCCGATGATCGCCGTTCCGATGGCGGCACCGACTTGGCGCGACGTGGACTGCACTGCGCTGGCCGATCCGGATTCAGCAACCGGTACCTCGGACAAGATCACTCCGGTCAATTGCGCGGTTGCGAAGCCCACGCCCATGCCGTAGACGAACAGCCACGGTGCCATCTGCCAGCCGGTTATGGAAGTGGACAGCATGATGCCCAATCCCAGGATGCCGATCACTTCGAGCAGCATGCCGAGTTGGAGAACGCGTACCGGACCCATGCGCTGCGAAAGTCCGGCGCCTGCGCCGGATGCAACGAAGGATCCGAGCGCGAGCGCGAGCAGGATCACGCCGGTTTGGAGGGCGTCGTACCCGCGAGTCGCCTGAAGGAAAAGCGGGATGGCGAAGAGCAGACCGAACTCGCCAAGACTGACGATCATCGCGACCGCGTTACCCGCCCCGAAGGAGCGGATCTTGAACAACTTCAAATCGAGCACCACGATCTTGCCGGCCTTGGAGCGCGCGTTCTCGACGACGAGCATGAGGGCAAGGGCAAGCACTCCGAGAAGCCCGACCACGGGCACGATGGAGATGGCCGTCGATGGCCATTCCCAACCGCCAGCGCTGAATTGGTTCGTGGGTACCCACCAGCCGTAACGCTGCCCCTCGATGAGTGCGAAGACGATGCCGAGCAGACCGACGGTGACCAATATCGTGCCGGGAAAGTCGATGCCCTTGCGCCCGGATGCGTCGCGGGTTTCGGGAACCACGAGAAGAACCCCGATGATCACGATGATGCCGATCGGGACATTGATCAAGAATGCCCAGTGCCAGGAGTAGTAGGTGGTGAGCCAGCCGCCGACCAAAGGCCCGAGGGCCGCCATGCCGCCGATGGTGCCGCCCCAGACCGCGAAGGCGACCGCGCGTGCCTTGCCGACGAACACCGCATTGATGACCGACAGTGAACTCGGCAAGATCATCGCGCCGCCGATGCCCTGCAGCGCCCGTGCGGTGATCAACGTGAATGCCGAATCCGAGGACGCGACCAGCACACTCGAGCCGACGAACACGATCACGCCGACGATGAACAGCAACTTGCGGCCGAATCGGTCGGCCAGGCGGCCGAAGAAGATGAGCAGTGATGCGAAGGTCAGGGAGTAGGCGGCGTTGATCCACTCGGCGTCGTTGGTACTCAAACCTAGGTCGGTGACCATCGTGGGGATGGCCACGTTCACCACGGTTGCGTCCAGGATGATCATCGCCACGCCGAGGGCGAGGAACATCAGCGCGATCCAGCGCTTCTTGCCGGTCATCGCCACCCGATCAGGCGCCTTATTCACGTCCACTCCTCGTGTTGCTGCTTCGTTTCCCAACACACCGACACCGCGTCGGTAACCGGGTGCAGTCTGCCGCATCGACCCGCCGCTGCGAGAATGGCGCGCGTGATCGCGACATCCGAGCGGCTTCCGATTTCCGTGGGCGAGCGGGTGATCGACCCGCCGGTGGTCCTGGCGCCGATGGCGGGCATCACCAATCGTGCATTCCGCCGGTTATGCCGGGAATGGGGTGCGGGCCTGTATGTCTCGGAGATGGTGACCAGCCGCGCCTTGGTCGAGCGCAACGCGGCGACGATGGACCTCGTCACCTTCGACCATGATGAGAATCCGCGGTCGGTGCAGCTCTACGGAGTGGACCCGCAGGTGATGGCCCAGGCGGTGCGGATCCTCGTGCAGGAGGACCGGGCAGATCACATTGACATGAATTTCGGTTGCCCGGTGCCGAAGGTGACTCGCAAGGGCGGGGGCAGTGCGCTGCCGTGGAAGAAGGATCTGTTCGCCGCGATCGTTGAGTCGGCGGTCGAAGCGGCCGATGGTCGGGTTCCGGTCTCGGTGAAGATGCGCAAGGGCATCGACGACCATCACCTGACGTACGTGGAAGCCGGGCGCACCGCAGCCCTCGCCGGCGTCGCATGGGTGGCGTTGCACGGGCGCACCGCGCACGACATGTACTCAGGCCAAGCCGACTGGCAGGCGATTGCGCGCCTCAAGGAGGAACTCGCGCCCCTGGGCACCCCGGTTCTGGGCAACGGCGATGTGTGGACGGCGGCCGATGCGCTGCGCATGGTCGAGCAGACCGGTGCTGACGGCATCGTGGTCGGTCGTGGTTGCCTGGGCCGCCCCTGGTTGTTCGGCCATCTCGTTGCGGCATTCCGTGGCGACCCGCTGCCACCGGAACCCCGACTCGATGAGGTGTTGCGCACGCTGCGCCGGCATGCGGAGTTGTTGTGTGCGGACTACGGCGAGGTCAAGGGCTGTCGCGACATCCGCAAGCACATGGCCTGGTACCTGAAGGGCTTTCGGGTGGCCCAGCCCATCCGCCAATCGCTGGGTACCGTCGCCACGCTCACGGAGTTGGATGCCCTGCTGGCGCAGATCGATGGCGACCAGGACTTCAACCACGACGTCGGCTCCGGGCCCCGAGGTCGAACGTCGGGAGGTCGTGCACCCACGTTGCCCGAGGGCTGGCTGGACAGCCCGTTCATCGACTCCGAGTCCGCCTGCGTGGTGGCCGAGGCGGAACTGTCGGTCAGCGGCGGTTAGGTCACCGATTCGGAAGGCCGTGTAAACGTCCCCAAGGACTTACGTCCTGATGTGGGCCACATCACCGGCTTTGACCGGAACATCTCGTCGATGGGGTGGCCTTGAAACGTTTGCATGGTGTGCCCTTGGGTCATGTACGTCTACGACTTCCGTGATGGCAACCGTTCGATGGCCGATCTACTCGGCGGCAAGGGGGCCAACCTCGCCGAGATGACCGCCCTTGGTCTGCCCGTCCCGCCGGGCTTCACCATCTCCACCGAGGCGTGCCGCCACTATCTGGTCAACGGCAACAACCCCGACGGCCTCGAGGCCGAGATCGCCCGGCACGTGGCGAACCTCGAGGAGTCGATGGGCAGGCGACTAGGTGATCCACGCGATCCACTCTTGGTCTCGGTGCGTTCTGGAGCACGCTTCTCGATGCCCGGAATGATGGAGACGGTACTCAACATCGGCTTGAATGACTCCAGCGTCGAAGGTCTAGCGCAGGTTGCCGATGATCCGCGTTTCGCGTGGGACGCCTACCGGCGGTTGCTGCAGATGTTCGGCAAGACGGTGCTGGATATCAGCGGTGAGGAATTCGAATCGCGGCTGGATGCGGCGAAGCAATCCGCCGGCGTGGCAACCGATGTCGAACTCTCGCCAGCCCAGCTACAAGAACTCGTCGGTGAGTTCAAGGCAGTGATCGAACGGGAGTCCGGCGCACCGTTCCCGCAAAATCCGCATGAGCAACTCATGCGTGCCGTCCGAGCCGTCTTCGATTCGTGGAACACCGAGCGGGCAGTGTTGTACCGGCGCCGCGAACGGATCTCCGAAGACCTTGGCACGGCTGTGAACGTGCAGGCGATGGCATTCGGCAACGTAGGTGAGGGATCGGGGACCGGTGTTGCGTTCACCCGTGATCCGGGCTCGGGTGAGAAGGGCGTGTACGGCGACTACCTACCCGATGCACAAGGTGAGGACGTCGTTTCGGGTATCCGCAACACGTTGCCTTTGCACGATCTCGAGCAACTCGACAAGCCTGCGTACGACGAACTGATGTCGATCATGGCCACTCTCGAATCGCATTACCGCGATATCTGCGACATCGAGTTCACCATCGAGAGACGAAAGCTGTGGATGCTGCAGACCCGAGTCGGAAAGCGAACGGCGGGTGCAGCTTTTCGGATCGCGATCCAACTCGTCGACGAGGGGGTGATCTCGATGGACGAGGCAGTGGAGCGAGTGACCGGCGCGCAACTCGCGCAGTTGATGTTCCCGCAGTTTGCGAGCGATTCCGAACGCGAACTGCTGGCGAAGGGCACCAACGCCTCGCCGGGTGCCGCTGTGGGCAAGGTGGTCTTCGACTCGGCCACCGCAGTCGCATGGACAGCGCGCGGGGAAGACGTCATTTTGGTGCGTCGCGAGACGAATCCCGATGACCTCGGCGGAATGGTCGCGGCGACCGGAATCCTGACAAGTCGCGGTGGCAAGACCTCACACGCTGCGGTTGTGGCCCGGGGAATGGGCAAGACCGCCGTGTGTGGTGCGGAGACCATCGAAGTTCGCTCCGCGGACAAGGTCATGCGGGTGGGGGACAGGCAGATAACCGAAGGGGACGTCATCTCCATCGACGGCAGCACCGGTGAGGTTTTCCTCGGGCGGGTGTCGGTGGTGCAAAGCCCCGTCGTCCGTTACTTCGAGGAGGGATTGGACGCGGCTGTCGCGGATGTGGATGAGGCCACGAGGGATCTGGTGAAGGCGGTCGATCGGATCATGCGCCACGCGGACGACAAGCGGCGGTTGGGTGTTCGAACCAACGCCGATACCGGCCCCGATGCCGCCCGGGCTCGACGCATGGGTGCCCAAGGCATCGGTCTCTTGCGCACCGAACACATGTTCCTCGGCGAACACAAGAAGTACGTGGAGAAGTTGATCCTCGCTAGCACTGACGAGGAACGCGAGGCCGCGCTGGCTGCCTTGCTGCCTTTGCAGATCGCCGACTTCACCGATGTGCTCGACGCGATGGACGGTCTGCCCGTCACGATCCGCTTGATCGATCCCCCGCTGCACGAGTTCTTGCCCGATCGCACCGAACTCGCGGTGGAAGTCGCTCTCGATAAGGAACGCGGCGAGGTCGACGAGGCCAAGGTCGCGATCCTCCACGAGGTGAATCGCCTCGCCGAACAGAACCCGATGCTGGGGCTTCGAGGCGTCCGATTGGGGTTAGTGCTCCCGGGCCTGTTCGCTCTACAAGTGCGGGCGATCGCCGAGGCTGCCTGTGGTCTCAGGTCGCAAGGCAAGGACCCTCGCGCCGAGATCATGATCCCGTTGGTCGCTACGGCAGCGGAGTTCGAGTTCACCCGGGCCGAAGCCGAACGAGTGCTGGCCGAAGTCGAAGCGAAGAACGGCTGCCCGCTCGGCTTCGCGATCGGCACCATGATCGAGTTACCGCGGGCCGCGCTCACCGCCGATCGCATCGCCGAATCAGCGGAATTCTTCTCGTTCGGAACAAACGACCTCACCCAGACCACGTGGGGATTCAGCCGCGACGACGTCGAGGCCGCATTCTTCAGCCCCTACCTGGAGATGGGGATCTTCTCGGTTTCGCCCTTCGAGTCGATCGACCGTCAGGGAGTAGGGGAATTGGTCCGGATAGCCGTCGCGAAGGGTCGGACAACTCGGCCCGGGCTGCACTGCGGGGTGTGCGGGGAGCACGGTGGCGATCCGGACTCGGTGCACTTCTTCGACGAGGTCGGGCTGGATTACGTCTCGTGCTCGCCGTTCCGGGTGCCGGTTGCCCGCCTCGAGGCTGCTCGCTCGGCCATCGAGCGGGCGGGCGGCCGGGGTAGCGACACCCGCTAACCGTTCGCAGATGGTCGGAGTGGCAGCCCTGAAACGGGTGTGACTCATGTGACTATTGCGCCGTGGCTTCCCCGGCGCTCGACCGTGCCCCCGTCGCGCGCCCGGTTTCCCGACTGTCCGCGGTGCCGACGCTTCACTCCGGTCCCACCCCCTCCAGGTGGTTCCCGGGTTCGGCGCGGGCCGCCAGCACCGTCATCTTGACCCTGGTCTTCGTGCTCGTATTGATGATCCCCGTAGGTGCGACCGTTCAAGTGGTGGTGGCATCCCAACTCGACGACCGAAGTCCCAGCCAAGCGATCGTCGTATTGGACCCGGGCCGCGTCTGGGGTGACCCTGAAGCCACGAGGGTTGCCCGTATCGAGCACGCCGCCGCGCTGTATCGCGACGGTGTCGCTCCGGTGGTGGTGATCACCGGACCTCCGCGAACTCACGAACCGACGCGCCAGGCCCTGCGACTTCGCGGCGTGCCCGCAGCAGACGTCGTCACGTTCGATGCTGGGGCGGACACGGTTGGTCCGCTCAGCGTGGTGGCATCGGTCATGCGCGATCTCGGCTGGGTGTCGGCGACCATCGTCACCGACCCTGCGCACGCGGCGCGGGCGCAGGCCACTGCAAGCGGGCTGGGCATCGACGCACACATCTCACCGACCGACCACGGATCGAACGTCTCGTTGACCTCGGACTATGTGGGCAGAGAGGTTGCGGCGCTGTTGCGACATCACGCCATAACCCGCTGGACATTGCCGACGATCATCCCGCGCTGACCGATACCCGCTCTCGCGGCTGTCGTATCTCTACTGTCGGATCGCTACTGTCGTCACGTGGCATCCGCGCGTGAGATCCCTGGCTACACCTCAGCCGACGCTGCTCGTCTGGTGGTCGAACCGATCAAGGAGGGCGTCCGCAGTCCCTATGCGCGTGACCGCGCCCGGGTGCTGCACTCCTCGGCCCTTCGTCGACTGGCAGCCAAGACCCAGGTGATGGTGGCCGGACAAGCCGACTTCCCGCGTACCCGCCTGACTCATACGCTCGAAGTGGCGCAGATCGCCCGTGAACTCGGTGAGGCACTCGGGTGTGATCCGGATGTGGTGGAAGTCGCCGGGCTGGCGCATGACCTCGGCCATCCACCGTTCGGTCACAACGGCGAGGAGGAACTCAATCGTCTGGCCGATTCGATCGGTGGCTTCGAAGGCAATGCGCAGACTCTCCGCGTGCTGACTCGCTTGGAAGCGAAGGTTTACGACGTCGACCTCGATCGAAGCGTCGGTCTGAACCTCACCCGCGCCTGTCTGGATGCTTCGTGTAAGTACCCATGGCCACGCGGCCTCGGCGGCCGGGGTCAGGAGACCAAGTTCGGCTACTACCTCGACGACGCTGAAGTGTTCGCGTGGCTGCGTGACGGCGCCCCCGGTGAGCGAACGTGCTTGGAAGAACAGGTCATGGACTGGAGCGACGATGTCGCGTATTCGGTGCACGACGTCGAGGACGCCGTGCATGTCGGCCTCGTGGAACCCGAGTGGCTCGGTCAGGCCGCGGTACGCGATGAGATCGTGACGATCGCCCACGAGCGCTATCTCCCCGAAGCCTCACTGGACGAATTGCAGTCCGCGCTAGATCGACTGCGCGGTCTGGACTACTGGCCTGGCGGATTCACCGGATCGCACCGCGACATGGTCGAACTCAAACGCTTCACGAGCTACCTGATCGGTCGCTTCTGCGTCACTGCGCAGATCGCCACGCAGTTGGCCTATGGCGATGGTCCGCTGACCCGCTATGGCGCCGAACTCATCGTCCCCGATGAGGTGCGCCAGGAGGTTGCGGTGATGAAGGCGATCACCGTGAAATATGTGATGAATCGAGAGGGTGCCTCCGGCGAGTACGCCCGACAGCGGGACATGATCGCCGAACTCGTCCACGCCCTGACCCTGGACGAAGGCCGATCCCTCGAAGCATGGCTCCGGCCCACCTACCTTGCAGCAACAACCGACGCAGAGCGATTCCGGGTGGTGATCGACCAGGTGGCCAGCCTCACGGACGTGAGCATCGTGCAATGGCATAAGCGCCTGGTGCGGTGAGATCGCCGCAATCGGGCGAGGGAGTGGGTCGAACCTAGTATTCGGACATGGCCGGGCGGATTCGAGACGAGGACGTGGCCCTCGTTCGTGAACGCGCCCGTATCGACGAGGTGGTGCGCGAATACGTCACCTTGAAGTCGGCTGGAGGAGGCAGCCTGAAGGGCTTGTGCCCATTCCACGACGAGCGCAGCCCGAGTTTCCATGTGACCCCTAGTCGTGGGATGTGGTACTGCTTCGGCTGCGGTGAGGGCGGCGACGTCATCAACTTCGTGCAAAGGGTCGATCACCTGTCCTTCGCCGAGACCATCGAGAAGCTCGCGGAGAAGACCGGCGTGCAATTGCGGTACGTCGAAGGTGGCGCGGCGATCAACAAGCAGCAGGGCGTGCGTACCCGCTTGGTCGAGGCGCACAAGATCGCTGCCGGTTTCTACGCCGAGCAACTCTCCTCACCAGCCGCGCAGGTGGGCAGGGAGTTCCTCACCTCCCGTGGTTTCGATGCGGCAACCGCCGAACACTTCGGGGTCGGTTTCGCTCCGCAATCATGGGACGCGCTCACCTCACACCTGCGAGGCAGGGGATTCAACGACGAGGAACTGCTCGCCGGCGGCCTGGTCAGCCAGGGCAACCGCGGTGTCTACGACCGCTTCCGCGGCCGTCTGGTCTGGCCGATTCGCGACCTCGGCGGTGAGGTGATCGGATTCGGTGCGCGCAAACTCACCGACGACGACGACGGCCCGAAGTATTTGAACACTCCTGAGACACCGATCTACAAGAAGAGCCAGGTGCTGTACGGCATCGATCTGGCGCGCAAGGAGATCTCCAAGAATCAGCAGGCGGTCATCGTCGAGGGCTACACGGATGTCATGGCCTGCCACCTCGCGGGCGTGACCACCGCGGTGGCAACCTGCGGAACCTCCTTCGGCGCCGACCACATCAAGGTGCTGCGCCGTCTGCTCATGGACGACGATCAGATGAAGGGTCAGGTCGTCTTCACCTTCGATGGTGATGCCGCGGGACAGAAGGCCGCGATGCGTGCGTTCTCCGAGGATCAGAAGTTCGTCTCGCAGACCTTCGTGGCCGTCGAATCATCCGGACTCGACCCATGCGATCTGCGGCTGCAGGAAGGGGACGCCGCGGTACGGGATTTGGTGGAGAAGCGCGTGCCGCTGTTCGAATTCGCCATCAAGTCCACCATCGGCGCCTATGACCTCGATTCCGCCGAGGGGCGCATCTCGGCATTGCGTGATGCGGCACCGATCGTGGCCAAGATTCGCGACTCGGCGCTTCGACCGGAGTACACGCGCCGATTGGCCGGCTGGCTCGGCATGGATGTGAATGAGGTGGCGAAGGCAGTGGGTGGGGGAGTCCCTGCTGCATCCGCTGGTGGGGGGTCAACCGGTGTTCGAGCCCCGCGTCCGGGTGATCCGGCGCTGGTGGTGGAACGCGAAGCGTTGAAGTGCGCATTGCAGCACCCGGGTGTGGTCTCGCAGTGGTACGCGAGCGTTGAGACCCCGGCCTTCACCCACCCCCGCGCTGTGCGAGTACACGAGGCGATCGTTTCCGCTGGCGGTCCGCAACCTGACAAAGAAGGCCTGGCCTGGATCGATTCGGTTCTCGACGCGTGTCCCGACGACGACGTCCGCTCACTCGTGCGCGAACTCGCGGTCGAGCCGCTTCCGGCCATGGACGGTCATGATTCGCGATACGCCATCGGAGTGATCGCACGTTTGCTCGAAATTGACGCAGGTCGTCGCGTCGAGGACCTGATGGGTCGATTGCAGCGAGCAGAGGATCCAGCCGAGCAGGAGCAGTTGGGCCAGGAGTTGCAGGCGCTTCAGCAGTATCGGCGCAGCCTGTTGAAGGAAGCCGTTGGCCAATCGTGAGACTTCTGCCATGAAGCGAGGACGACCATCTGGCGATGTCCGTCGAGCCATCGGAATCCCCGACACCGAACGCGTCATCGCCTGGGGAGTCGGTGATGTCGAAGAAGGGGACACGACCCATGTTGTCGCGACGGATCTAGCGCTATACGAGCAACGTTCGGGCGCGCGCATCATGTGGCAGCAGGTGATCAGGGGCACGTGGGAACAACCCGATTTGGTGATCGACTTCCAAGGGGTATCGGGTGCACAGCGCATCCGCATCCACGTGGATGATCCCCGGGAACTGCCGGCAGCGGTACGGGACCGGGTGACCGACACGGTGGTGGTGTCCGAGCATCGGGAACTGGGCGACCAGGCAGGTGCGCAATTCGTCGCTCGACGTGCACCTGGCGGTGGGCTGGACGACATCCGTTGGTCGGTGGTCTTCGACGCTGGATTGGATCCGACCGACGCGGCGCTGCGGATGTGGGCCGACCAGGTCTTGGAGGAACTGCGGTCGTCGTTGGGGATCTAGTCGAACCCGGAGGGCCGCCGACGGCCATCGCTGGCCTTGGTAAGGTTCCTCTCGCTTCAATCCCCCATAGCTCAATTGGCAGAGCATTCGACTGTTAATCGAAGG
>CAYPSE010000037.1:0-11962 GCA_964413305.1 uncultured Rubrivirga sp.
AGTTCGACAACAAGTACGGCTGCCGCCACTCGCTGGTCGATGGCATCAACCGTGCAACCGACACGCTCATCGGTGGCAAGGTCGCGGTGGTGTGCGGTTACGGCGACGTCGGCAAGGGCTCGGCGGATTCACTGCGCGGCCAGGGCGCCCGCGTGATCGTCACCGAGATCGACCCGATCTGCGCACTGCAAGCTGCGATGGACGGCTACCAGGTCGCCCGCCTCGACGAGGTGCTCGACAAGGCCGACATCTTCATTACCGCCACCGGTTGCTTCGACGTCATCACCGCCGAGGACATGGGCAAGATGAAGCACCAGGCGATCGTCGGCAATATCGGCCACTTCGACAACGAGATCGACATGGCCGGCTTGGCCGCCCTTCCGGGCATCAAGCGCAAGACCATCAAGCCGCAGGTCGACGAGTGGACCTTCGAGGACGGCCACAGCATCATCGTGCTGTCCGAGGGCCGCTTGCTGAATCTCGGCAACGCCACCGGTCACCCGTCCTTCGTGATGAGCAACTCCTTCACCAACCAGGTGCTCGCGCAGATCGAGTTGTTCACCAAGCTCGACGAGTACCCGATCGGTGTCTACACGCTGCCCAAGCACCTCGACGAGAAGGTCGCCCGTTTGCACCTCGATGCACTCGGCGTGCACCTCACCGAGTTGAACAAGCAGCAGGCCGAGTACCTGGGCGTGGACGTGGCCGGTCCGTACAAGCCCGATCACTACCGCTACTAGATCCACCGAAACCTGCACTTTCTGTCACAAGGCTCCGCCTTTATGACAGAAAGTGCAGGTTTCGACGAACTCACGTCAGCACGACCAGCAACACCGCCTCCCGCGATGGGGTCGCACCTCCCGGTGCGGCCCCATCGTCATGTGGACGGCAGGGACAGTGTCGGATGGTCAGTCAACGACGACGACGTCTACCGCTGTCGACTTTTCCCGGTTGCGCAAGATCCGCGCGAGGGCGACGAGCGCGACTATCGCCCAAACGCCGTTCAAGAAGACAAGCGACCACCCCTGCAGGATGAGGGCGTAGGTGGTCAGCAGTCCCGCTCCGACCAGATTGATCAACTGGAAGGCAACGGATGCCGATCGGACCCTTGCCGTGGAAACCAGGAAGTACGCAAGAAGTACCAAGAGTGCGCCACTGGTACCGATGACGTGCTGCAGCCAGACGGGGATCATGGCCGAACGCTAGTGGCCCAACAGGTCGATTACGAGTGCTTGCACCCGCCGTCTTATTTCGTCCCGTATGGGGCGAACGGAATCCACCCCCTTGCCGGCGGGATCCTCGAGCACCCAGTCCTCGTACCGCTTGCCTGGGAACACCGGGCAGGTGTCGCCGCACCCCATCGTGATGACCACGTCCGATTCCTGGACCGCTTCGGTAGTCAGGACCTTGGGGATCTCGGCACTGATGTCGATTCCCTCCTCGGCCATCGCCTCGACGGCAGCCGGGTTCACCCGATCCCCGGGGGCCGAACCTGCGGAACGGACCTCGATACGCCCATCGGAAAGGTGCATCACGTACGCCGCAGCCATCTGCGAGCGACCGGCGTTGTGCACGCAGACGAACAGGACGGAGGGCTTGTCGGTCATCACGGCCTTTCGCGGGGTGGGATGTTGTCGTGGACGGGGTCGGGTAGATCGAGTGGCTCGGGGTGCTTGGTCGGGTAGAGCACCTCGGTGAGGAGTGCACCGATTGCGGCACCGATGAGTTGGAACGCGATGAACGGCAGGACGTCCGACGGAGCGATGCCCGTGAAGGTGTCGGTCATCGAGCGCCCGATCGTGACGGCGGGATTGGCGAAGGACGTCGATGAGGTGAAGAAGTACGCCGAGCCGATCCACGCCGGCACCAGCACGGGGCCGAGGTGACCGCGGCCGGTGCGGGTGAGTGCACCGATGACAAGAATCAAACCCGCTGTCGCGACTATCTCACCTAGCCAGATCGGCATGCCGTTGCGAGCGTTCGTGGATGGATCGAAGGGTGGGAACTCGAACATCACGTTCGCCAGCGCTACGCCGGTCAGGCCACCCATGACCTGAACCACGATGTAGGCGATGCCTTCGCCGGGGTTGATCTCGCGCTTGACGAGGGTGACGGCCGTGACCGCCGGGTTGAAGTGCGCTCCGGAGATCGGACCGAGCATCCAGATCAAGGCACCGAGGGCCAGGACCGTACTCAGCATGTTGAGGATGAGTACGACTGCATCGTCGTTCGACAGGAGCGTGCCCATGATGCCGCTTCCCACCACGGCGGCGACCAACATCGCCGTGCCGAGGAACTCGGCGAACAAGCGACGCGCCACGAGGCGAACCTTGTCATCCATATCGATGCATGTCAATATGGAAGCATGCCCGTTGCCTCAAGTTCACGGACGCCAGCACCGACGCCAGCACCGACGCCGACGTCCGCTCGAATTCCCGCGCGGATACCGCGACCGCAGATGGTGGGCCCGGCGTGCTGTCCTTCGGGGTTGGGTCGGCCAATCGATCGCTCGACGGCCGAGGAGCTCGCGGTGCTGTTGAAGGCGGTCGCCGATCCGGCGCGGCTACAGATCCTGGCGCTGCTGCGCTCGCTGCCCGGGTGCGAGGCGTGCGTGTGTGACCTGACCGAGCCGTTGGGGCTGTCCCAGCCCACCGTGAGCCACCACCTCAAGGTGCTGGCGAAGGCGGGACTGGTCGAATCGGACAAGCGCGGGTACTGGACCTGGTACCGGATCCGGCCTTCGCGCCTGGGGGAACTCTCGGCCGTCCTCGCCTGACCCCGACAACTCCCTCCCCCGATGCGGCGTCAAGCGTCGGGGTCGAAATCGCCCGAATAACCCCGACGTTCGACGCCGCATCGGGGGAGGGTTGGGGTCGTCGCGCACAATGAGGAGATGACGTCCCCGCTGGCCGCCGTTGACCAGGCGAAGCCGGCCGATTATCCGGGTTGTCCGGTCACGGTGCACGAGGCCCTCGAGCAGGGTCGGGTGCTGAAGGCACCGCGCTGGGGACTGGGTTCGGCCGCCATCACCCTCGTCAGTGCGATCGCCCTCGGGGTTCTCGCCGCTGTTCCCCTGATCGCGCTGGATGCGCCGCTAGCGGTGACGGCAATCGTCGGCACGTTGTTCCCCTGGATGGGGCTGGCCGGTTGGCCGCTGTTCGTCACCTGGTGGAAGGGCAACGGCCCGCGCATCGATCTGGGCCTGCGCCTGACGTGGAACGACGTCGGGTGGGGTGCCCTGGCCGGCTTCGTCGGCTTGATGTTCGCCGGCATCGTCGCGCTGATCACCCAGGCCATCGCGGGGGACTTCTCATCCGCGGCCGGCGACGTCGCACTCGAACTGCGCGACGAAGGCCCGTTCTGGGTGCTGCTCTTGTTCGCGATCATGATCATGGTCGGCGCACCGATCGTCGAGGAGATCGCCTTTCGCGGATTGATCTTCAATTCCCTGCGTAAGAAAGGGGTGGGCGCGGCGTGGACGATCATCATCACCGCAGTTTTGTTCTCGGCATTCCACTTCGAGCCCATCCGCTTCTTCCTCCTGCTGCCCATCGGCCTGGTCTACGGCTGGGTGCGCTGGAAGACCGGTTCTTTGGGGGCTGCGATGGTCGCGCACGGGGTCAATAACGCCCCAGCAGCGCTGGTTTTGCTCGTGGGAATCCCGGAAGTGACACCATAGGCACATGAGCGCACCCTCGGTGGCCCCACGGACCCGTGGCCGAGTCCTCGTCGTCGACGACGACGCCGCCTTGGCCGAGATGCTCGGCATCGTGTTGCGCGGCGAAGGATTCGAGCCGGTCTTCTGCGGTGATGGCAGCACGGCCCTGGATGCATTTCGGGCGGCCAAACCCGACGTGGTGCTGTTGGACCTGATGCTCCCCGGGATGGATGGCATCGACGTATGTCGTGCGATCCGTGCTGAGTCCGGTACTCCGATCGTGATGCTGACCGCGAAGTCCGACACCGTGGACGTGGTGGTGGGGTTGGAATCGGGAGCCGACGACTACATAGTCAAACCCTTCAAGCCCAAGGAACTCGTTGCACGGATCCGCGCACGGATTCGTCGAACCGACGACATCGGCTCACAGGTCCTCACCATCAGTGATCTGACCATCGACATCAGCGGTCACACCGTCCGGCGTGGCAGCCAAGTACTGACCCTCACTCCGCTCGAGTTCGACCTCCTTGCTTGCCTGGCCAAGAAGCCGGGGCAGGTCTTCACTCGCGAAGCGCTCTTGCAGGAGGTGTGGGGATACCGGCACGCCGCCGACACGCGCTTGGTGAACGTCCACGTACAGCGGTTGCGGGCCAAGATCGAGCATGATCCGGAAGCGCCCGAGATAGTTCTCACGGTTCGAGGAGTCGGGTACAAGGCCGGCACCGTCTGATCGCGGCCATGTCCCGCATCCTGCTCTTCCTCCCGCGCGCGCTCCGGCGGCTGTGGCGTCGATCCCTAGCCATCCGGGTGACGAGCACCACCTTGGTGTTGTCCATCGTGGTGGTCGGTGCCCTCGGGGTACTGCTGCTGTCGCGCGTCACGACCGGACTGCTCGAAGCTAAAGAACGCGGCGCGGTGGGTGAGGCGACTGCCGGTTTGGGTGAGGCCCAGCGTCTGCTCGACGCAGCCGGTACCGGACCCTCGACCCCGTCGCCCTCGCGGCTGGTGGACAGCGTCGTGACGTCGCTTGCCACCCGAGCCGGTTCCCCGGCCACCTTCGAAGTGCTGCTGTTGTCAAGCAGCTTCGATTCGGGCGCACCCGAGCGCGGGACGAATCTCGTGGCGGTGACGAGCGTGCCGCAGGATCTGCGTGACGCAGTCAGCACTACCCAGCGACAATCGTGGACTTTCACCGAGATTCGTTTCCTGGACGGACGAGCGGTTCCCGGACTAGCGGTCGGGGCTCCCTTGACGATCCCCACCGTCGGCCCATACGAGCTCTACTACCTCTTCCCCCTCGTTCAAGAGCAGCAGACCTTGGACCTGGTGCGCGGTTCCATCCTGGCGGCGGGCCTCGTCCTCGTCGGCTTGCTGGGCGTAGTGGCGTGGATCGTCACCCGGCAGGTGGTGGTGCCGGTTCGCGCAGCTGCGCGAACCGCCGAGCGACTGTCGTCGGGCAACCTCGACGAACGAATTCCCATCAAGCGTGAAGACGACCTCGCCCAACTCGCGAGATCGTTCAATGAGATGGCCGAAAGCATCGACGCGCAGATCACGCAGCTCGAGGAACTCTCGCGAGTCCAGCAACGATTCGTCTCCGACGTCTCGCACGAACTACGAACCCCATTGACGACCATCCGCATGGCAGCCGATGTGCTCTTCGAGTCTCGTGATTCGCGCACCCCTTCAGAGGCTCGGTCCACCGAACTCCTGCAGAACCAACTCGATCGCTTCGAGGCGCTTTTGGCTGATCTGCTCGAGATCTCTCGTTTCGATGCCGGGGCTGCGAAACTCGAGAACGATTCGGTGGACCTCGTGACCCTCGTTCAACGCGTTATCGATGGAACCGAACCTTTGGCGAACAGTCGGAACCTGCGTGTTCGTTTCGCTGCGTACGAACGCCCATGCTCAGTGGTGTGCGATGCGCGTCGTATCGACCGGATCGTTCGCAACCTCGTCGATAACGCCATCGAGCACGGTGATGAACGAGGTGTCCTGGTGGAACTGGCCGGTGATGCGGACGTTGCGACCTTGACGGTGCGCGATTTTGGCGTGGGACTGCGACCGGGCGAAGCCGCGCTCGTGTTCAATCGTTTCTGGCGCGCTGATCCCGCACGCGCTCGGACCACCGGCGGAACCGGGCTGGGCTTGGCCATCGCCCTCGAGGACGCCCGCTTGCACGGTGGATGGCTGGAGGCCTGGGGGGAGCCCGGCGCGGGAGCGTGTTTCCGGCTCACGCTGCCCCGGGTCGCCGGAGGTCAGGTCGACCACGCGGTGCTGCCGTTGTCCGAGGAAGGATTGGATGCCGACCCTGGTGACGACCGCGAGGACTCCGACGGAGCCTTCACCCGCGATCGACCCTCGGTACGACCGGACCATCGAGGTGCACGCGCGGTCGAACCCAGTGATGATTCGATGGTCATGACGTTCAACGTCGACCGCCGGGACGAGCCATGAGAAAGTCCCTAGCCCAAGCCCTAGCCCCAGCCCTAGCCCTGACTCTCAGCGCGATACTGCTCACCGGATGTTCGAGTGTGCCGCGGGCCTTCACGGCGCAGGTGCCAACGGCGGGACCGATCGAACAAGGCGCTCAGGTGTCCGGAAGCAACGTCGATCAGTTCATCCGGGTGATCGCGCGTCCCCCGAGTCCCGACATGACCGCCACCCAGATAGTCCAGGGCTTCTTGGAGGCGAGCGCATCCTTCGACGGGGATCATGCGGTTGCTCGCGAGTACCTCACGCCCGAGGCCAGTCGGCGTTGGGACTCCTCATCGGGCGTGGTGGTCTATGAAGGTGCACCGGCGCTGTCCGAGAGCGGACCGAGCGTCCAGGTGCGAGCTACGCAGGTGGGGCGAATCTCATCGAATGGTCGTTATGAGGTGGATGCGCCGGGAACCGAAGCTGTGGCCACCTTCCGTATCGTCGATACCGATCTCGGGTTGCGTATCGACGGGCTGCCGAACGGGTTGCTGCTGTCGCAGACGGACGTCGATCGGGCGTTCCGTTCGTACGCGCTGTACTTCTTCAATCCCTCCTTCGACATCCTGGTGCCGGATGCACGCATGATCCCTGTCGTGGGTCCCGGGCTTGCCACCACGTTGGTCCGTCGCCTACTCGAGGGCCCCAACGAGTGGTTGCGCCCAGCGGTTCGCACTGGATTCCCCGACGGCGTGGACCTGAACATCGATGCGGTGTTGGTCAGCAGCGGCGTTGCCCAGGTGGACCTCGACGCATCGGTTCAACTCGCCGACGACGCCGCGCGTCGCGCACTTTCCCAGCAGATCGTCTGGACGCTGCGCCAACTGCCGGAGGTGCAGTCCGTGGACATCACCGCCGCCGGGCAGCCCTTCTTCGTCCCCGGGGCGGCCAACCCGCAGTCTCGTGATGCATGGCCCGGGGTGGATCCTGCGGGTTTGTCGCCCAACGCCGCGGCCTACGTCGCCTCGACTATCGGGGTCCGCGAGTTGACCGACGATGGCACCGTGCCGATTGCCGGACAAGCCGGCACCCGCGAACCGCTGCTGACGAATATCGCGGTCTCCTTGGACGCCTCGCGGATAGTGGGGGTGGATGTGGATGGACGCGTGTGGTCCGGTGCCATCGCCCCTGGCGCGAGTCTGTTCGAATTCACCGAATTGCCCGAGCCGGTCAGTGTCGCCTACGACGGATCGGTGAACGTCTGGGCGGTCGATGAGTTCGGATCCTTGGCCCTGTACTCCCCGTCCGGGCGGGCGTTCCCGATCGATGTCGAAGGACTCAGCGAAGGTGACGTCCTCAAGGCGGCCGTTCCATCACGCGATGGCACGAGGGCCGCCCTGTTGGTCTCGAGCGGACCGCGCTCGTACGTGCTTGTGGCTCGCATCGTCCGTGCATCGATCACGGCCCGGGTGGGGATAAGCGTCCAACAGCCGATTCGCGTGGAGTCCAAACTCGTGGAGGCGGTGGATGTTGCGTGGTCGAGTGCCGACACCCTCGCTGTGTTGGGCAGCGAAAGCGCAGGGTCGCTGCAGGTTGTCGAAGTCAACCTCGGGCGCGGCTCGATCGGTGGACAGGGCGCTCCCGAGGGCCCGCTCTCCGTTGCCGCCGCACCAGGGTTGCCCACCTTGGTCGCCGCTGCCGACGGAGTGGTCTACGACAACACCACCGGCAGCTGGTCCGGACGCGTCAACGCGACCTCGCCCACCTATCCAGGCTGATCGGCTACGGCGTTCCCGCCACCGTGGCCACCGCAGCCACGTGCACGCCCGCCAACACCAGCGTGGTGACCGCCTCCCGCGCAGTGGCGCCGGTGGTGACGATGTCGTCGACCACGATCACCGGACTGCGCGGAAGCCTGCCTTCGCTACGAAGGCGGAAGGCTTCGACGGCGCTTCGCTCACGTTCATGCATCCCCAGGTTCTTGGATCCACGCGTGGTGCGCACATCGGTAAGCAGCGGGCGGATGCCGATCGCCTGGGAACTCACCCCGGCCCGGCGCAGTAGGTGGGCGGTTGCATCGAATCCGCGTCGGCGCACACTGACACGCCTGGTGGGAAGTGGGGTGAGCAGTGCGCCACCGATCGGAACGCAGGCGTGCTCAGCGGCGAAGCGAATCGATGCGTTCAAAGCGGGGGCGAGGTAGTCGGCCAGTTGCCGAATGCGATGGTCCTTGTATCGAAACAGAACCTGCCGGGCAACGCCTCGATAGTCGAGCGCGCACACCACGGGTATGCGAAGCCCTTCGACCACGTCGCTTAGATTGAGATCCCTGCGAAGCCGCAGCGAAGGGCGCAAGTGCGCCTTGCACGACGAACACAGCAAATTTCCGGGTTGATCGCAGCCAGCGCAAGACCGACCGAGGATCAGATCGAACACGCTCGTGGGCAGCTCCCGCATACCTCCAGCATCGGCGCAATCAACCGGGGCAGCGCTTCGCATGTCGAGGGTTGTGGAAAGCGGGAACGCTTGCTGGGGAAGGCGGCGACAGATGGCGACGTCAGTTCGACGCTTATGGAACGGCATCCCATTGCAAGGACACGAGCCCGGTTTGTACGGCCAACACCACCGCCGACGTCCGTGAGGGAGTCTGGAGCACTTCGAGAATCGAGCGCACATGGTTCTTGACGGTGTTCTCGCTGATCCCCAGATCCTGGGCGATCTGCGCGTTCGACCGACCGCGGGCCATGGCGGTCAGCACATGGTGCTCGCGGGCGGTGAGCGGGCGGTGGCCTGATTGACGGCCATCCGCCTGACGCATGTCCGCGGGGATGAGGTCTGCGTACCACGCATCCTGGAGTCCTTGCGGGCTATCGAGGGCCTTGCGCTGGGGGGTGGGGTGGACGCGGAACCCCGCCTCGTGCACGACGGCGCGCAGTGTGGGTTCCATGCCGCCTCGCCAACTGATGACCTCGACTCCCCGTGCGTTGAAGGCCCAGCGGCAGGCCAGGACCACCCCTTGGGCCATGCCGTGGATGGTGGAGGTGTCCGCTCCGGGGTCCACCGCGATGCTCAGACGTGCGCGAATCCAAGTATCACCGGCCGTTTCGGCCACCAGGGCGATGGTGCCCACGGTGGCCCGGTTCGCGAGGCGCTGAACGGTCCATCGGGCTTGGTCCGAGGTGGTCGTAGGTGCTTGCTCCCGGTCGGGCTCCAGTTGGATCTGTCCATCGCTGAGGGTGACCAGGTCAATGGACTCCATGCGGACCAGTGTCCCAGCGACGTCTACGATGACGGGGCCAGGTTGCCGAGGAGTGCTTCGGAGGGCCAGGCGGGGTCCACGCAGGTGCACGGCACGCACGCACCTGCATTCATCGGCCGCGAAGGTGCGGCAGCGTCGAAAGGTCGCAACGTGGGAGTGCTGGACAAGGTCCTGCGAGCCGGCGAGGGAAAGACCCTTCGCAAGTTGGAGGCGGTCGCCAAGGCCGTCAACTCCATCGAGGACGACTACACCTCCCTCACCGACGAGGAACTCAGGGCCTTGACCGATGAGTTCAAGGCCCGCTACGCCGACGGCGAGAGCCTCGATGACCTCATGCCCGAGGCGTTCGCGACTGTCCGCGAGGCCGCGCGGCGCACCCTAGGGCAACGCCACTACGACGTCCAGATCATGGGCGGTGCTGCTCTCCACATGGGGAACATCGCCGAGATGCGTACCGGTGAAGGCAAGACGCTCGTTGCCACCCTCCCGTCCTACCTCAATGCCTTGTCCGGCGACGGCGTCCATGTCGTGACGGTCAACGATTACCTCGCCGAGCGCGATGCGGAATGGATGGGGCGGATCCACCGATTCCTCGGCCTCGAGGTGGGCGTGATCCTCAGCCAGATGAGCCCGGCCCAGCGTCGCGTGGCCTATGCAGCCGACATCACGTACGGCACCAACAACGAGTTCGGCTTCGACTACCTGCGCGACAACATGGCCTGGTCCAAGTCCGAGATGGTGCAGCGCGGCCACAACTTCGCGGTGGTGGACGAGGTCGACTCCATCCTGGTCGACGAAGCACGCACTCCTTTGATCATCAGTGGCCCGGCCGATCAACCGACCGCCTGGTATTCCGAATTCGCCCGCATCGCTCGACTCCTGCAAAGGGACGTCGACTACGAGGTCGACGAGAAGAAGCGCACCGTGGGAGTTCTGGAGGCCGCGATCGACAAGGTCGAGGATCAGCTCGGCATCGACAACCTCTACGACACCGTGAACACCCCGCTCGTTGGCTTCCTCAACAACGCGATCCGAGCCAAGGAACTGTTCAAGAAGGATCGCGACTACGTGATCCTCGACGGTGGCGTGGTGATCGTCGATGAGCACACCGGCCGCATCCTGAAGGGCCGGCGCTACAACGAAGGTCTGCACCAGGCGATCGAGGCCAAGGAGGGTGTGGAGATCAAGGCCGAGAACCAAACGCTCGCCACGGTCACCTTGCAGAACTTCTTCCGCCTCTACAACAAGCTCTCCGGCATGACCGGCACGGCCATGACCGAGGCGGCCGAGTTCAACCAGATCTACGACCTCGGCGTGGTGCCGATTCCCACCAACCGGCCGATGGTGCGCATCGACCAGCCGGACTTGGTCTACCGCACGGCCGAGGCGAAATTCACCGCGGTCGTCGAGGACGTGGTGGAGCGCTACCAGACGGGACAGCCGGTCCTCATCGGCACCACCAGCGTGGAGAAGTCCGAGCACCTGTCTGCTCTGTTGAAGAAGAACGGCGTTCCGCACGAGGTGCTCAACGCCAAGAACCACGAGCGTGAGGCCGCGATCGTCGCGCAGGCTGGTCGTCGCGGAGCGGTGACGGTCGCGACGAACATGGCTGGTCGCGGAACCGACATCATGCTCGGCGGCAATCCGGAGTTCATGGCCGCAGCGGCGCTGGCTCAGCAGGGACTGTCCCCGATCGAGGACCCGGAAGGGTACGAGGCGGCCTGGCCGGCAGCGCTGGAGCAGGCCCAAGCCGCGGTCAAGGCCGAGCACGATGAGGTCGTCGAACTCGGTGGCCTGTACGTCCTGGCTACGGAACGTCACGAGTCGCGCCGCATCGACAACCAGTTGCGCGGTCGATCCGGACGTCAGGGCGATCCCGGCGAATCCCAGTTCTACCTATCGCTTGAGGACGACCTCATGCGCCTTTTCAAGGCGGACATGGTCGATGCCTTCCTGCGCCGCTTCAACGTGCCCGACGATGTGCCGATCGAGGCGAAGATGGTCACGAACGCCATCCGTTCGGCGCAGACCCAGGTCGAGGCGCAGAACTTCGAGATCCGCAAAGACGTTTTGAAATACGACGACGTACTCAACCGCCAACGTCTGGTGATCTACGACGAGCGCCGCCGCGTGCTCGAAGGCGAGGACATCGAGGACCAGGTTCGTTCCTTCATCACCGAGACCATCGAGAGCTACGTCAACCAGGCAACGGCCGACGGTTACCCCGAGGACTGGGACCTGGAGAAGTTGTGGACCGCGTTGCACCAGCTCTACCCGGTTTCCGTCACCATCGAGGAGGTGGAAGAGGAGTCCGGGGGTGGTCGCCCGGGCTTGAGTGCGGACTTCCTGCGCGAGATGCTCGTCGACGACGCCCAAAGAGGCTACGACAAGCGTGAGGAAGAACTCACGGACGAGGTCGCACGCGAACTCGAACGTCGTGTCATCTTGACCGTCCTGGATCGCAAGTGGCGCGAGCACTTGTACGAGATGGACTACCTGCGCGACGGCATCGGCCTTCGCGCTATGGCGCAACGAGATCCGCTGGTCGAATACCAGCGGGAGGGCTACGACCTGTTCATGGCGATGATGGACGCGATCAAGGAGGAGACGGTCGGCTACGTCTTCAA
>CAYPSE010000038.1:0-11924 GCA_964413305.1 uncultured Rubrivirga sp.
GGCGTGGGTGATCCGAACTGGATCTACGCACCATCGCTGTGGAAGCAGGTCTGATTCCACCGTCGCACGAAGTAGGTGCGCGCTATCCAGCCGTGGGGTGAGTCGAATGGCTCACCCCACGGCTTGATGCATTTCGCGTGAACCGCTTGATACGTTCATCGAACTGTGACGAAAGGGTGTCTTGTGCTGCGGAGTGTGGTTGTCTCGTTCGCGCTTCTCGCGAGCTTGCTGATAGCCCCTTCTGCATCGGCGGCGGAGGTGCGCACCTGTCTTTCCTACGAGGGAGCCGAGACCGACTGCTGGAATCGCGAACGTTGGCGATACCAGTTCTGTTACGACCGACCCCCCAAGCGGGCCTTCCTGCAGCGGTACGTGAAGGGGGACTGGCGTCTGGTCACGGAGAAGGAACTCACTCGCGATGCCGGTTGTCCGCCGGGTTTCCCGTGGGAACTGACGGTCTCGCGGAAGGCGAAGAGGGACGGCGTCCAACGCTTCCGTTGGGTCTTGCAGTACGGCTCGGTGTACGCGGACATCTACGACAACTTCACGGTGTCCCGCACCAGTCGCTGATTGGGCGTCCACGTAGTGTGGGCGCGTGACGCACGAGCCCACGAGCGGCGGCGAATCCGCAACACGATCGATTAACCCGTCGGTGACCGTGGTGGGCTATCCCGATCACGCCCCCGTGCCGAGTGGCCAGTCCATGCCTGGACTGGCGGGCGTCAAGATGGCCATCACGTCATTGCGTGCGATCGTCGTGGTGACGCTGGTACTGGTGCTCATCCTCACTGCTGGTCTCGTGGTGGGGATCGTCGTGCTACGCGGTCAGGTGTCTGCGCTCTCGGACCAGGTTGCAGCGCTGTCGGCACAACGGTCGGCCCCTGCCGCCGACTCCCAGCAACCCGGACAATCCGAACGACCCGAACAAGCGAACGACGCAGCTGCCGCGCCGCAATCGCAGGTACCCCAGCTTCCAGCCGCTCCTGAGCTCCCCTCGGGTATTCCGCTACCCGGCGGTATCGACGGTTCAGGGGCGATCGTGGTGGGAAATCCTGATGCCTCGAATGTGGTCGAGGTTTACCTCGACTACCAATGCCCCTTCTGTCAACGATGGGAGTCTGAGATAGGCGAAGCCCTCAACGAGCGGGCGCTTCAGCCGGACAGCGATCTGCTGGTCAAGCACTATGTCCTGGCCTTCCTCGGTGAAACGAGCCCAACTTTGGATCCCCCCGGTGCGTCGGCGCGCGCCGCGAGTGCCGCTGTATGCGTTGCCGAAGGGCAAGGACCCGAAGCGTTCGTCCAGTTCAGCCAGCGGGTTTACGCGCTCGCTGATGCGAACGAACCGGCAACCCAATTCACCACCGACGTGCTAGCGGACGTGGCGACCGAGTTGGGGGCATCGGGCGACGTACTTGAGTGCATCGAGCAAGGACGTCACGTGACGTTCGTTGCGCTGGGCACCCAGGCCGGCTTCGGACGCGGAGTTCAGGGCACACCGACCGTGATCGTCAACGGCCGAACCGTAGAGAGTGCCTTCGCCGATCCCGAATTGATCTCACTCGCGGGGTAGAGGTCGAGTGTCCCTACGGCGAGTGCCCATACGGCTTGCCCCCCTAGCGTCAGCGAGTGGTCCGATAAACGGATGAGACCCACGGTCACGTAGCGGGGAGGGGGGTTCTCGTTTGTGTGACGTCAGGGGTCTGTGTTAGACAAGTTGCGCAAGTAATTCAAATGGACGGGGGAGCGTCTGGATGAAGAAGCAGTCATTGTCAGCACCGGGGCAACTTGCCCTGGATCTGGCACCACGACCACCGGCGGACATCACCGCCCGGTTCGTCGAGTACCTACGCTCGGAGCCATCGCCAGATGAGGTCGCCCAGGAACTGGTACTCGGATACCTCAGTTTCCTCCACGCGCGGGCGTCGGTCATCTCGATCGTCCAGCCCGATGCAACGCTTCGCCTCGCCGGAGGATTCGGGCATTCGACCCAGGTGCTCCAAGGCTTCGGCACTTGTTCCCTATGGGACGACCAACCCGTCGCCCGCGCCATCCGCGAGCAGCGAAGCCTCGTGGTGAGGTTGTCCGAGGAGGCCCGCGTCCCCTTGGGTCTGGAGTATCGCGAGCATCCGATGGTCGCGGTTCCTCTCTCGACCACCACGTCCATGGTCGGTGCGCTGTGTGTGTGCTTCGCCCAGGGTAGTCAGGATGTGTCGCTGGCTGCGACGACCCTCGAGGCGTTGGCGGACGTCTACGTCCTTTATCTCCTCGCGCACCTGACGAGCAGCAGTAACTCCTTCGGTTTGGCTTCTCACGATGATGACGAAGCCAGGTCGACAGTGCCCGTTTCCAAGACGCCACCTTCTGGTTTGAGCGCTCGGCAGCTCGCGATCTTGCAGTTGCTGTCCGAAGGTCTCACATACGACCAGATCGGAGCACGAATCGGTTACAGCCATTCGACAGTTCGAATGGAATTGATGCACATCTACCGATTCTTCGGCGTATCGGCCCGGCGCGACGCTGTGAGTGTGGCGATGCAGCGAGGACTGCTACCACCAACGCTTGTTGATGCGCGTGCATCCTTCCTAGAGAGAACCGAATAATCGAAAGAGGGATAGCGTCGCGGGCCCCAGCACGATTATGAAGATGCCCGGGAGGAAGCAAGCGATGACAGGTAAGAGGATCTTGACGGGAACCTTCTGCGCCGCCTCACGCGCTCGGTCCCGTCGCTTGGAGCGCAGTTCGGCAGCCTGCTCGGTGAGAACTCCGCTGATGGCCACTCCGAGACGATCCGCCTGGACCACGGCGGCGACGAACCGGTTGAGGTCGTCTTCGCGATTCCGCTTGCCGAGTGCTTCCAGGGACTCCTGCCTGGACTGGCCCAGTTGCATCTCTCGCAGTACCCGCGCGAACTCCTGACCGACGGGACCCTTCTGGTACTGGGCCACCTGAGCGAGTGCGGCCTGGAATCCCATTCCTGACTGAACGCACAAACTCAACAGTTCGATCGCATCCGAGAGCGACCTGCGAATCGCCTCAGTTCGACGCAAACCGGCGTTGTACGCCAGTAGGTCGGGCAACCAGAATCCAGCTAGTGCGAGAAGAGGAGCAAGGCCCCAGGCCCAACCGCCGACGCCCCATCCGATCAATAGCCCCACAATTGCACCGATGATGCCGAGCGAAGCCTTGTTTCGTAGTGCGCGTGCTAGCGCCGTGGAGTCGGGGCTGCCGGCGTAGTCGAGGCGCCCTTGAAGGCGTTTCCGTTGCTCCTTCGTGGTCATGAGTTCGCCTGCGGCCGTCAGTATCCGTTGCAGTGGGGGCATTCCTGAAGCGGATGCTGCCGAAGTCGGCGATGGTGCATTCGTATACGAGGTGAAGATCACGTGCATGCCCTGGGACGTGGCGCTGTGTTGCCGCATTCGAAGAACTACGTATCCCAATGCGAGCACGCAGGCGAGGGCCAGCAGGGCCAGGACGAACGGAACCACCGATTCAGATATCAATTCTCGTCATCCTTTGCATCCAGATCGCCCCGATACCCAGGATCCCGACGAGAGAGCCGAGCATCACCCATCCGATGGGTTCGGTCCAGAACACTTCCACGTACTCGCGCCGGGTGATGAGGAAGAATCCAAAGACGAAGAGGGGAAGGACCATCAAGATGATCGCCGAGATTCGCCCCTCGGCGGATAGGGCACGGACCTCGCGCTGCAACTGACCGCGCTGACGGACCGTGGTTGCGGCGATGTCGAGGATGTTCGACAGCGACCCACCGGATTCCCGTTGGATGCGTACGGCCTGGACCGCCAACGTGAGATCGTCGCTGGACATGCGAATAGCCACTCCCTCGAGTGCATCCGCGAGGTCCATGCCTAGCGCCACTTCGGCGGTCACCCGCCGCATTTGCCGGGCCAGGACATCGCCGCCACCGTGAGCCGCGCCTGCGACCGCTTGCGCGAGGGAAAGGCCGGAACGCAATCCACTTGCCACAAGGGTGAAGAAGTCGGCGAGCTCAGCATTGAATTGCCGTCGGGCCGATTCGATGCGGCTGCGCGCAATCGCCTGGAGTAGCACGACGCTCACGACCATGCCGATGACCGCGATGATGATGGGCAGATCTGCCAGGAGCAAAAGTCCGAGAACCCCAACCGCCACCGTCGCATGAACGAGTATCCAGGCGGCGGGCGTCAGTGGCAGACCCGCGTTCTCTACCTGGGTACGGACCCCGTCGATCCACGTCCGAGGAAGGAACCCTAGGGCCAAGGAAGACGGCTCGTCGACCTCCTCGGTGTCTTGGTGCCTGCGGGGGCTGGAGGCCGAGTAGTGAGCCATGACGCGTCGAATCGCCCTTCGACTCCTCCTCGTCCGCGCGAGGCGCACCGCCGCAAGCGTGCCGATGGTGACAGATGCAAAGGAAAGAAGTGCGAGCAACGCCAGCATCCACCGCGGCGGGTCGATCGGTACGGCCTGCTCTGCCTGCGTCATGGCCGCTGCAGGAAATACGACAGACGTTCCTCCGGTGAAAGTCCGTCCGGTCGAATCCGTGACGCTGACGACAATCTGCTGACCGTCGAGATCTCGGTTCCATGAAACGCCGGTTCCCATGCGCAGTTCGATTTCGGTAGCAACCACGGACTCGCGCAGACTCGCCGCAACATCCGTAGCGGTCACGACGGCCGATCCACCGCTTGCATCGACGATCTGTTCAAGGGACCCTGCGGAATCTCCCAGGGATTGAAGGGCGAGCACATCAATGGGGATGGGGGATTCGGAAAGAGAGGTTATGACGTCGGCTGCGTCCACCGAACTCGCGGTGTCCTCGCCATCGGTGAGTACCACGATGCGCTCGGCAGCATCGTCCTCGATGATCGAGGTCAAGGCGTCGTAGAGGGCGGTATCTCCGTCCCCTCGCACGGAATCCAGGGCGTCCGTGATCGCTTGCCGGTCCGTAGTAGCGGGCACGAGGTAGCGGAACTCGTCTGCAAAGGTGCCCAGTCCGACAAGGATGGTCGGATCGAGTGAGGCGAGGACTTCCTGCACTGCCTGTCGCACCTGACGTAGTCGAGGACCCTGCATGGAACCGCTGGCGTCCACCAACAGAAGCACTCGGTCGTTCTCGACGACGCCTTGCGCCTCAAGCACTTGGGCATCCACAGGATTGCCACCTACCGTCACCTGAATTGTTGATAATGAATCGTCTGTGAGACGAGCCTCCTGCGGTACTTGCACAATCAAGCCCAGCGTGCCGTCGCCTTGTTCTTGAGTGAGGACTTGCACGGGAGCGCCTACCTCGCCCGCCGCCGGCCACGGCAGTAGCGCGGTGACTGCCACGAGTGCGATGAGGGCAGATATGGACACGCGATTCACGCCTCGTACATGCTTCATGGCAGAACGACGCCTCGATCGCGCAGTTCATCAGTGAAACCCGGCTGGAATCCGGTTGCAACGAGTTGTCCTAGGTGACCGTTAGGTGCGCTGGTGCGGTACTCGAAGCTGAAGAGGTCCTGGGTGACGATGGTCTCGCCGTCCAGACCCGAGATCTCGGAGATGCTCGTGATGTGACGGGAACCATCCCGCAGCCGGGCCTCATGAACGAGGAGATGGAGCGCGCCGGCGATCTGCTCGCGGATGACGCGAACAGGCAGGTCCAGGTCGGCCATCATCACCATCGTCTCGATTCGTGACAGTGCATCGCGCGGACTGTTCGCGTGCACGGTCGTGAGGGAGCCATCGTGACCGGTGTTCATCGCCTGCAACATGTCGACGGCGGCAGCGTCACGTACCTCACCGACGACAATCCGGTCGGGGCGCATCCGCAGCGCATTGCGCACCAGATCGCGAATGGTCACCGCCCCCTTACCCTCAACGTTGGGTGGTCGTGATTCCAGACGTACGACGTGAGGTTGATGCAGTTGCAGTTCCGCAGCGTCTTCGATGGTGACGATTCGCTCACCAGGGGGGATGAAGCTGGAAAGAACATTCAACGTGGTGGTTTTCCCCGAACCCGTTCCACCGCTGATCAAGATGCTGAGTCGACCCCGAACGCATGCGCTTATGAGGTCCATGGCTTCCGGGGTGATCGTCCCCATCGAGATCAGGTCGCGCGCCGTGTACGGCTCCACCGCGAATTTTCTGATCGTCAATGAACAGCCGTCTATTGCCACGGGTGGAATCACTGCGTTCACCCGGCTGCCGTCGGGAAGGCGAGCGTCAACCATCGGACTTGATTCGTCTACTCGTCGACCCACGGCAGAGACGATCCTGTCGATCGTTCGCCGAAGGTGATCTTCGTCGAGGAAACGAAGGTCGGTTCGATGCAGGAGGCCGTCGCGTTCGATGTAGATCAAATCGTGGCTATTGACCATGATCTCGGTGATCTCCGGATCGCGCAGGAGCGGCTCGAGCGGACCATGGCCCAGAATGTCGTCGGTTACTTCCTGCGCAATCCGGGCGCGATCACCGGCCGTGACAGGTTCGTCCTGGGTCTCCAAGACCGTGGAGATGGCATCGAAGACCGCCCCTTTGAGAGTGCGGGAGTCCAAGACGTCGCCGTATAGCTGGTCGCCCAAGGTGGCCAGGAGCTGCTCATGAACGGCGCTGGTGAGGGAGGATTCGGTTGCGCCTCGTGGTGTCCGTTGTGGGGCGGAGGTGCCCAATCGGTGCGCCAGACTCATCCGACCGTCACCGATTCACGCATCGTCTCACCCATGGGATGAGAGGAACTCCGCCCCTCATTCTCGTCGATGTTCCAGGCTGCAAGTTGATCGGCGAACTTGGTGATCGCGCGACTTACCGGACTCCTGGGATCCTCTTCGAGCACGGGTGTGCCGTGGTTCAAGGCGATCACCACGTCACGATCCGCCGGGAGGCGAGCGGCGACGGGCATCTGCAGGATCTGCCGAATGTCCCCATGGGTGAGGCCGATGTTGGCTTCGTCGCGGTTGACGATGATCTGCCGCTTGCTCGCCGGGTAACCCAAGGCATTGAGGGTGTCGAGCGCGACCCGGAGGCTCTTGAGCGAGGCGAGATCGGGGGTGGTCACAAGAAGATGGACGTCGGAGGCGTCCAATGCGCGCAGCACGACGTCGTTGAAGGCGGGTGGTGTGTCGACAATCACTACGTCGTGCATAGTTCGCAGTCCTTCAAGCAAGGTCGATACGAGATCCGGGGAGATGAACTCGGCGTCTGCCGGACGGGTCGGTCCAGGAAGCACGCTGAGGTTCGGGCGGTAGGGGAGAAGCAGCGAGGAGAGTGCGTGCTCATCGATAGCGTCGCGCAACCCCAGCGCGTCGGAGGTAGTTCGCGTAGGTTCCAGCCGGAGTGCGATAGCCACATCACCGAATTGCAGATCCAAGTCGACCAGGCAGGTCCGCAGATGCTTCTTCGCAAAGGCAACAGCCAGATTCGTTGCCAGCATTGTCTTGCCGGTCCCACCCTTGGGTGAGAAGACGGTCATGACCGTGTTACGCGAGGCAGGACGTTGGATCTGTTCGGCAGAGGACATGATTCGCTGTGAAAGTTGGCGCGACCGTCCGCAGGCATCCACGAGGGCGGCTGCATCGTCGGCATCCACCACTTCGCGTATTCCCGATCGCAGAGCCTGAGACAGGGACGCGACATCCATGCGGCGACGTAGGACGACGAACCCGAGGGACGGTCGGGTGGTTCGGTAGCGTTCCGCGACGGCCAGAACAGACTTCCAATCAACGTCCGGATGGACGATCACCAATTCCTCTTCGGGGTGTTCGTTGAGAGAATCCTCCAACTCGGTCACCGACGAGACCGGTGTGATGGCCGAGGCGATGGTGAATCCGAAACGCTCGGCGTCCTTGACTGTCGGCGCGAACACGGTGGTCATGGTGTCTCCTGTCCATAGAGGGTCGAATCGCTGACGCCTGTTGTCGTCAGAGAGGAGTCGTCGGCACCCAGGAGGGCCAGGTAGATGGATCCGGTTTGAGCCGCGTGAACGATCCTTTCGGCTTGCTGGGCGGTAACAGCGATGGTCACGAGCGCCGTTTGGGCTCCTGCCATCTGCGCATCCTCGGATTGGTTGACAGTGGCATCGCCAACAGCGAGCACCTGCACTCCAGACAGCAGCAGTCTCGTCTGTCTTTCCCGGTCAAGGTTCTCGCTGGTGTTGAAGATCGCGATCAAGGAGCCGGGCCGAAGGAACGTGCCGACCCGTTGCGGGTCACCTAATTCGACCGTGACCGCCACCTGCCCTGATTCGAGGAAGACAGTTTCCGCAACAGGCAGCACAGCGCCGAATGCAGCACCTAGCACGATCTGCCCTGCGGGAATGTCGAATTGCGCAACGAGATCTCGGTCGGCGTCGGCCGGAAGATAGTCCCGGGGAGCGTTGGGAATGGGAACCTGGCTGCGTTCCAAGGAACCTTCGTCCCACGCTTGCGCCAGCGGTGTCCCGGGGAGGATCTCCTGTGTGCTGACCACCACTTCCACCACTTGCTGGTCCGCGAGGGCGCGATCTTTGGCGCCGGAGGTGTAGGTGAAGACGCCGAGGGCGACCACCAGGCCCAAGATGATCGCGGTGACGAAGGTGACGATGGTTGTTCGCATGTGGCTCCTAGGGGATGAGTTGCACCGACTGCAGACCGAGGTTGGGGGCATTCGGATCCACGCCGGTGTCGCCGGTCACTGCACTTCCGAAGTCCCCGAAGAAACAGCGGTTGTTCGCACGGCATTCCGGTGGCCAGCCGCCGGGTGGGGCACCGAAAGTCCGGCCACCGCCGAGGCGGTAGCCACGCAAGGTGAACGCGACGAAACTGGCAACCCGCATGGTGGTGGTTCCGATGCCCTGGTCACTGGGAAGTTGATCGAACACCGGTAGGGGAGTCTGAACTCCGACGAAGGACTGGAAGGCCTGTTCGTAACGAGGTCCACAAAGCTGCACGATGTTGTCAGAGCGAGGCAGGATGTCACCGACGCTCACCGCCACCGGAGTTAGACAGTCGCGGCGGTCATCGTCGAGTTGGACGTAGAAGAATCCATTGATCATGTCCGAAAGCGTGATCTCGTTACCGTCGTTGTCGATGATGGTGCACGTGGGTCCTTGGCCTGGATTGAAGTTGGATGGTTCGAAGATCTGGATGACAGCACTCGCATTGCTCACGTAGTCGCACGCCGACAGAGCCAAGGGAAAGGTGACGTTGGCGCCTCGGGCGGTGCCCCAGATGGCCTGGCTGCACGACCACATGCCCTGACCGTCGAAGCTGAAAGCGCGGGCGAAGACGCTCGGCACCAGTGAACTCCCGTCGGATTCCCGAGTAGTCGTTCTGACGCGCACATAGTTCGGGTACCCCTCGGCGCTGAGACATTCCCACGGATGATCTCGCAGCGTGCGGCACGCGCCCAGGTCACCGGAACCGCATAGTTCCTCCAGGTCGCTCACTGCGTCGGGGCCGGCGTTTGCATCGGCCAAGTTACTGGCGAGGGGTAGTACGGAGGTATCGCACTGGGTTTCGTCGAGGGCGCATTCACGGGCTACCGCGAGAGCCGCCGCGTCCGAACCGTTCACCAAGACTCGCCGTTCGTTGAAAAGGCGTCCGACGTCGATGACCATCGCCAGAAGACCGATGACCACGCCCCCGACGATGAGGAAAGTGACGAGGATCGAAACGGCGCCACTGTCATCCCGGAGTCTGTTCATCCGAAACACACCAATCGAGAGGTCGCGGTGAGCGTCCGGTCTTGCGCGCCGGGGAAGAACGTCAAGGGAGTGATCCAGGTGAACGGCGCGCTGGCAGTCACTTCGGTGGTCGCGCCGTTCCCGGGGTTCGGGCATGGGTTCTGGATGACTTCGATCTGAGCTCCTTGCACTCCGCTCATCTGTGGTACCCGGGGAGCCGAGGCCTGCACGATCGCGGTGACATCGGCTGCGGAACGCCCGAGGGCACTCGCCCGAGCACCTTCGATGCTCGCGGAATTAAGTCCGATCTGGATGAAGAAGAGCCGACCGAAATCGACCAAGCCGAAGAGCAGGAGCAGCAGCAGTGGAAGCACGATCGCGAACTCCACTGCCGCCGCCCCTTGCTCGTCGGCCCTGCGGGGACGTTGGTGCATCCCTAGGGAAGTGAGTTAACGACCGTGTCGAATGCGCCTTCGATCTGCGTACCGAGCGTCAGGACGGTTCCTACGATTACCGCTGCGATCAGCGCCACGATCAAGCCGTATTCAACGGCGGTTGCGCCACGATCCTGCCTCAGGATCGCCGCGAAACTCAGAAGTCGCTGCTTCATCCATGCCTCCTCATTCGATCCACCGACGGTCGCCGGCGGAGTCCCCATTGAATGTCGCGTCGAGATCAGAACAAGAGTCCGACGTCGGCAATGGACGTCCAGCCGAGGACAGTGACTATCCAGGTGGCGGCGATCAAGAAGGGTCCGAAGGGGATGAGTGAGTGACGAGTTGCGCGATGTAAAAGCAGAAGAGCCACACTGACCAAGGCCGACAACACGAAAGCACCGGCCATCGCCATCAGGGTGTGCGCCCACGACGACCAAGCCAGCGGCATCGCCAGGAAGCCTGCGAGCTTGGCGTCGCCCATCCCGAAGGAGCCGGAGGAGAAGACTGCCAACGAGGTGAAAATCGCAAGAGTGAGCATCGATGCCGTGACAGATCTAGTCCATGCACCCCAGTTGTCGTCGACGAATGCGGGAAGCGCAAGAAGAACCATGAGGATCGGGTAGCTCGTCAACGTCAAGACATTCGGTAGGAGATGTTGGCGAATATCGATCACGGCAAGAACCGCGCTCACCCCAGCGAGGTATGCATATGCCGGAACCAACGTCCAGTCCACGGCTGCGCTCCCCTCCCTTCGAACCCGGATCGTCCTTTTCCGTGATGGGTCACCTGATCGTGGAGCGGGAGTTCGCCGCGAGGTCCTGACGGTGTTCGGTCATTGTCGTCATGAACCATCGAGAAGCCATCCCTCCGGCTGCATGGTGGCGACACCAGTTGTCCGTCTAGTCGAAGTAGGTGCACATGCGAGCAGGAAATTCATCATGGGTGCGATGGGCCATTCCCATGGCAGCGACCGCCTTGGTCGTCTCAAGTGGAGTGGTCGCCTCGGCCAGCACGGCTGAAGCCGCTGTCAAGAAGGCGTCGGTCGCGGTGTTCCACGCGATTCCCACCGGCCTGGGTGTAGACGTGGTTGACGTATACGCCGATGGCGCACGAATCATCAACAACTTGAAATCAGGTCAACTGACGAACGTCAAAGTGCCTCAAGGCACCTACGACATCGAGATCTTCGTTGACGGACAAACACCTCGAAACGACGATCCGGCTCTGTCGATCGACAACGTCACGTTTCTCGCTGGGACATGTTCGACGGTCACGGCAAACCTGAACGCAACCGGTGCACCGACAACCAACGTGTTCGCCAACTGCGTTTCGCGCAACCCCAAGGGTGAGGGGCGGGTGACCGTTCGCCACATCGCGGCTGCTCCCGCCGTGGATGTACTCGCCAACGGTGAGACCTTGTTCGGCAACGTGACCAACGGGGCCGCGGCTACGACACGTGTGCCGGCTCAGCCGTACTCGGTGGCCGTCATCCTCGCGTCCAATGGGGATCCGGTTCTTGGCCCGGACGTCATTGCGGTCTCGCGCCCCTTCAACACGATCGTGTACGTATGGGGGTCGGCTGCGGACGGAACGTTGGCGACCAAGGTGCAAAGAGTGCCGACGATTCGTCGCTAGACGACCTCGTTCAGCGCGACAACTTCGAGGGAGCGCGGGGGGATCTGACCCATCGCGCTCCCTCAAGTCGAATAAGTACGAGTCAAACGTGAACGAGTGAAACGTGAACGAGGCGAATGAGAACGACGACGTCGAAGAGACGGGGAAAAAATAAGAGTACGCCGCGTAGGACTTGAACCTACAACCCGCTGATTAAGAGTCAGCTGCTC
>CAYPSE010000039.1:0-11801 GCA_964413305.1 uncultured Rubrivirga sp.
TGTTCAAGCGCTCACGGCGCGGAAAGGCATTCACCGTCGTTGCGGCGGCCGGTGCGCTTTCCGTTGTTCTGGCCGCCTGCGGTGGGTCCGACGACTCCGGCAGCGGCGATGCGGGTGGCGAGGCCACCGAAGAAGCTGGTACCGAAGGTGGCACGGTTGCGGTCTCCTTGATCACCAAGGACTCCACCAACCCGTTCTTCGTCGCCATGCAGCAGGGTGCGCAGCAGGCCGCCGACGAGGTCGGTGTCGAGCTCACCATCGGCTCGGGCCAGTCAGAAGGCGACGACCAGGGTCAAATCGACCTGATCGAGAACGCCATTGCGCAGGGTCAGGCCGGCATCCTCATTACCCCGATGTCCGTCAACGTGAACGACGCCATCAGCCGCGCCCGCGAGGCCGGTCTGTACGTCATCGCGCTGGACACCCCGACCGATCCGCCGGATGTCGTGGACATCACGTTCGCGACCGACAACTGTCTCGCAGGTGAGGCCATCGGTCAGTGGGCCGCGGGCAAGCTCAACGGTGAGAAGGCTGTCATCGCCGAGCTCGTGATCTTCGATGATCGCGTCGTGTCCGTCGACTACTGCCGCGCGAACGGCTTCCTCATCGGTATGGGCATCGACGTTCCCGTGCTTGAGGACATGCTGAGCCCGGCGAAGACCGGCTCGTACACCACCGGAGCCGGTGGCGAGTACGAGATCGCGTGCCTCGAGGCCACAGGTGCCAACGAGGAAGGCGGCCGCAAGGGCATGGAGAACTGCCTTGCTGCTAACCCCGACATCAACGTCGTCTACACCATCAATGAGCCCACCGCCTTCGGTGCTGCCGTTGCCCTCGAGGCTGCAGGCAAGACCGTCGGTGAGGACGTCATCATGGTGTCGGTCGATGGAGGACTCGCGGGTGTTGAGGCCGTCAAGGCCGGAACCATCCAGGCCACCTCGCAGCAGTACCCGCTGCTGATGGCCAAGCTGGGTGTCGAGGCGATCAAGACGATCGCCGACGGTGGTGCGCCGCCGGAGAACACCTCGGCTAATGGGCAGTTCTTCGACACCGGCGTGGTGCTGTGCACGGACGATCCGATGGACACCGTGACCTCAGCCCCGCAGGAGTCGGCTCAGTACTGCATCGACAACGCCTGGGGCTAAACCTCACGCGATTCGATCGCATAACCAGCGAGGGGGCAGCAGCGAGACGCTGCTGCCCCCTCGGCTTAGCGCAGTACGGGGCATTACCCCAGCACACCAAGGAAATCCGCTCTACACTCCCTGAAATCCGAACTGCCTGAAACCCGAAGTGCCTGAAACCCGAACTCCCTAGAACCGAACCTGGAGGATCCCGGTGAGCGCACCTGCCACCCCGGACTACAACCTCGACGAGGAATTCGCCCTCAGGCGCACGCCGATTCAGCGCCTGCAGATGACACTGCATCGCTACCCGTGGCTGAGTTCACTCATCGTCCTGATCGTCGTCATCATCATCTTCGGTTTGATCAACGAGCGGTTCCTGTTGCCCTCCACGATCTCACTGATGATCCAGCAGACCGTGATCGTCGGCACGCTCGCGATCGCGCAGACACTCATCATCTTGACGGCTGGCATCGATCTGTCGATCGGTTCGATCATGATCTTCGGCCAGATGTTGATGGCGAACTTCGCCGTCTACACAACGGCCTCGAACGTCCTCCCCATAGCCGGCCAGAACCCGTGGGTCGCGATCTTGTTGGGCATCTTGGCGGCGACGGCCGCCGGAGCCGTGAATGGCTTTCTGATAGTTCGGTTCAACCTCCCACCGTTCATCGTCACCCTGGGCACCTGGAGTGTGTTCATGGGTCTGACGTTGATCCTGTTCAAGGCCCGCACAATCCAGGGCCCGGAAATGCCCGAGCAGATGAAGTTGATGGGGACAAGTTTCCCGCTCGGGCCATTCAATCTCACCCTGGGCGTCGTGGTCATGTTCGTTATGTACCTGATCTTCGCCTGGGTGCTCAAGAACACCGCGTGGGGCACACACGTCTACGCCGTAGGCGATGATCCGGTGGCGGCACAACTCACGGGCATCAGCACCAAGCGAGTGCTGTTCAGCGTTTACCTCGTGGCCGGTGTGATCATGGGTATCGCTGCCTGGATCACGATTGGTCGCGTGGGGTCAGCAAGTCCGAACGTCGATCCGATGCTCAACCTGCAGACAATCACCGCCGTGGTGATCGGTGGTACGTCCCTGTTCGGTGGGCGCGGTGCCGTGATCGGATCACTACTCGGTGCTCTCATCGTCAACGCCGTCGAGATGGGCCTGTCGCTTGCCGGCGTCGATCAGGCGTACCGCATTACCGCAATCGGCATCCTCGTCATCTTGGCAGTCGGAATCGATCAATGGATCAGGAAGGTGAAGGCATGAGTGCCACCACCCAGGTAGAGCCCATCGTCAAGGGTCGCAACCTCGTCAAGCGCTTCGGCAGCGTCGTTGGCTTGAACCACGCGAACTTCGACCTCTTCCCCGGTGAGGTGCTTGCCGTGATCGGCGACAACGGCGCGGGCAAGTCAACGTTGATCAAGTGCTTTGCCGGTGCGCATACGCCCGACGAGGGTGAGATGTGGGTCAACGGCAAGCAGGTGTCCTTCCGCAGCACACACGAAGCCCGTGAACACGGCGTGGAGACCGTTTTCCAGACCCTCGCCGTGGCCCCCGCACTCGACATCTCGGCGAACCTCTACTTAGGCCGCGAGATCCGTAAGCCCGGGATCTTCGGCAAGGTGTTCCGCCAACTTGATAAGAAGCGGATGAAGCGCGAAGCCGGCGAGCATCTGCAGGACCTCGGCATCATGACCGTGCAGAACATCTCGCAGGCCGTAGAGACTCTCTCCGGCGGCCAGCGTCAGGCGGTGTCGGTCGCCCGTGCCGCCGCTTTCGGTAGCCAGGTGATCATCCTCGACGAGCCCACCGCGGCGCTCGGGGTTCGCGAGTCAGCGAAAGTGCTCAACCTGATTCAAGACCTGCGCAACCGTGGACTGTCGGTGATCTTGATCTCCCACAACATGCCGCAGGTTTTCGAGGTTGCCGATCGGGTTCACGTGCAGCGCCTCGGTCAACGCGCTGCCGTCATCACTCCGCGAACGCATTCGATGAACGATGCGGTGGCGATCATGACTGGCGCGCTGGAAGTACCTGAGAGCGAGCAGACGCTCACTCCGGTGAACGTGCCGGTCTAGATGGGGCCAGCTGAGCACTGACCGCACTCTCAGTCGTAGAGCGCGGGGCGCGTGGGAAGTTCGATTCCCACCGTCCCGTTGCTCGTTAGGGCCTCGATGGCCGCTAACGACGATACTGCCGAGGCGTACCCATCCCAGGTGCTCGCACCAGCCGGTTCGCTCACTTCACGGATCGAATCGATCCACGCTTGCAGTTCCGCGCGGTACGCCCCACCGAATCGGCCAAGCCACAACTCGGGGATGTCCTGGGAGCGCAGCCGATTACTGGTGCGGGTGACGAAGGCTCCATCGCCCAAGTCCAAGATGCCGTCGCTGCCCACTACCTGGCAGGTGACTTCGTATCCGTACCGGGCAGTCATGAACATCTCGATCGTGACCAGCACGCCGGACCGGGTACCGAACGTGACCAGTAGCGGATCCTTCTGCCCGGTGGGCACATCAGGACCCGGCTTACCGGACATGACCTGCACCCATGAGTAGTCCTCATCGAGCAGCCAGCGGTTGATGTCCACCTCGTGCACGGCAGAGTTCCTCAGGCTCAACGCGGTGTCGAGCCCGTAGGGGGCGTAGGCGTTGCGGTGCACGTTGTGCACCACGAGAGCGTCGCCGATCTCACCGGCATCCAAGGACCTCTTCAACGCGACGTATCCGGGGTCGAAGCGCCGCATGAAGCCGAGCATGATGAGGCGCTTCCCCCGGGACACCTCAGCGTCCAGGATCCGCTGCGCATCGGCAAGGCTCGACGCGAGCGGCTTCTCCAGCATCACCGGCTTATCAGCGGCCAGGCAGGCGAGTGCTTGCTCGGCGTGGAGGTCATCGGGGCTGGCGATCACCACCGCATCCACCTGATCGTCTTCGATGACCGACTGCGCCGAGGGCAGTGAGCGGGCGGCGAGGTCGTCGGCCAAGGACTGCGCGCGTTCGGAGGCAACGTCGAAGACCGCGGAGACCACACTTCCCGACACGTTCCGCGCTAGCGAAATTGCGTGTGCGGATCCGATGTTTCCCGTGCCGATGATTCCAACCCGAATGGACATGGAGCGCATTGTGCAGCACCGAGGTCGGCATCAATCACAAATCGCACTACCCTTGCCCAGTGCCAGGATTTCTTAGTGAGCTCACCGGTTCATTCTCCACTTCCTCCGCGCAGAATCCGACTGTTGCGATCATGGAAGCGGCGTACGCCGATGCCGATCTGGATATTCGTTACATCAACTGCGAAGTGTCGCCGGCGCACCTCGCCGACGCGGTTCGTGGCGCGATCGGAATGGGCTGGTTGGGCTTCAACTGCTCGATCCCGCACAAACAGGCGATCTTGGACTACCTAGACGAACTTGCGCCGAGTGCACGCATCATCGGTGCAGTCAACACCGTGATCAACAAGGACGGTCACTTGATCGGCGAGAACACCGATGGACAGGGATTCGTAGAGGCCCTTCGCCCGGTGAGCGACCCGCAGGGCAAGGAGATCGTGATCTTCGGTGCCGGCGGTGCAGCGCGAGCGATCGCAGTGGAATCAGCCTTGGCTGGCGCACGCAACATCACGATCGTCAATCGGACACCCGAACATGGTCAGGAACTGGCGATGGTGGTCGACAGCCACACACCGTCCAACGGCCGCTTCATGCCGTGGACCCCAGGGTTCGCGATTCCCGAAGGCACCAACATCGTCATCAATGCAACGTCGATCGGTTTTCATCCCAACGCCGATCAAACGCTGGACGTGGATACATCCTCATTTACCTCGGACATGGTCGTTGCGGATGTTGTCGCCAATCCACCCATGACCAGGTGGCTTCAGGCGGCTCAAGCAGCCGGCTGCACACCCCTGACCGGTTTGGGGATGCTTGTGAACCAGGCACTGGTGAATGCTCGGCTGTGGACCGGACGAACCCTGAACGCATCCGTTATGCGTTCCTCGCTCGAGCAAGCGCTCGGCATCAAGTAGACAAATCAAGGAGAATCACACCGTGGAAACCCCCGCCTACGCCGCAATGACCGCCGGAGCGCCGCTCGTTGCACACACAATCGAGCGTCGCGAACTGCGCCCACACGATGTGTTGATCGACATCAAGTACTCCGGGATCTGCCACTCGGACATCCACCAGGCGCGCGAGGAATGGTTCACCTCGATCTTTCCGATGGTTCCCGGTCACGAGATCGCCGGCATCGTTCGCGAGGTAGGCAGCGATGTCACGAACTTCAAGCCCGGTGATCGCGTAGGCGTGGGTGTGTTCGTTGGTGCATGCATGGAATGCGACAACTGCAAGCGCGGTCTGGAGAACTATTGCTTCAAGGGTTTTGTGCCCACCTACAACGGCAAGGATTACGACGGCGAAGTCATGTACGGCGGTTACTCATCGGCGATCGTCGTGGAGGACCACTACGTCCTGCGCATCCCGGACAACATGGAGCTCGACGTCGCCGCACCGCTGTTGTGCGCAGGCATCACCACCTACTCACCCCTGCGTGAATGGGGAGCCGGTCCCGGAAAGAAGGTGGGCATCATGGGCCTGGGCGGACTCGGCCATATGGGTGTGAAGCACGCGCATGCCATGGGCGCCGAAGTCACGCTCATCTCCCACTCACCGAGCAAGGAAGAAGACGCCAAGCGCTTGGGTGCTGATTACTTCCTGCTGTTGACCGATAAGCAGGCGATGAAGGAACACGCGATGACCTTCGACCTCATCGTGAACACCGTCTCAGCACCGATCGACCTCAATCCGGTCATCAACCTGCTAGCTACCGATGGCACCATGGCGTACGTGGGCCTGCCGGACAAGCCACTGGAGATGAGCATCTTCCCGCTCAATATGCAGCGCCGGCGCATCGCCGGGTCCAATATCGGTGGTATCCGCGAGACTCAGGAGATGCTCGACTTTTGCGCCGAGCACGGTTACGCCGCCGATATCGAGGTGATCAGTGCCGACCAGATCAACGACGCCTGGGAGCGAGTTGTCAAGAGCGACGTTCGCTACCGGTTCGTGATCGACGCCTCCACCATCTAGTCGTTTCCCCCGGAATCCGGGGGATTCGCGCCGTTTCCCCCCGGATACCGGGGGAAACGCGCTGTTTCCCCCGGATTCCGGGGGAAACGCGTGGGTGGGTGCCCGCGAGCTAACGACGCAGCAGCGGGCGGGTCAAGCACGTGGGGCCACCCTCACCCTTGGTGATCTCACTAGCCTCGTACACATAGACCTCCACACCATGGTTACGGAGCAACTCCACGGTTGCATCGTTACCCGATGCGATCACCACCACCCCGGGGCGGATGGTCAGCACATTGCAGCCCAAGGTCGCGTAGTCCTCTTCGGGCAGCGCGAGCAACTCCACACCCCGCGCCCACAGCGCTTCGAGCAACCGAATAGGCGCCAAGCGTTCATAGACCACCGCGAGGTCCTCGCGAATCGGTGACACAACACTCATCAGGTGCAGGCAGTACTCCGGCCCCATGTCATGCGGCAGGTCGAAGGCCTCGATCGTCACCTTCGGTTCGAGCATCGATCGAAGTTGCTTGATCGCAGCATCGTTGGTCCGATAGGAGCGACCCACGGCGAGAGTGTTCGCGTCGAGCCAGAACATGTCGCCACCATCGGCGGTTGCCTCACCCGTCAGGCGACCGAGCAAGGGGATACCCAGGTCCTGCAACTCGCTTGACAGTAGCGGTGACTCACCCATGCGCACCGTCTTGCCACCCTGGAATTCGACGAAGCCATCACCCACCACGAAGCAGGGGTCGTACGTGAAGATCGCATCGGGCATGTCGTCGACCGGATCCAAGTGGATAACACCGCAGCCCAACCGCTCGAGCAGCGTTACGAACTGTGCATGCTGTTCGGCCAGTCGATCCAGATCAAGGGGCTGGGACCAGTGCGCTGCGGCGTAATCCCCTCGCATGGATGGCGGGCGCACGGCTACGGAGGACAACTCACCGATCATCGAAGTAACGCCGAAGTTCACTACTCGTTCTCCTGTTCACGCGTCCGTAGAGATGCGACCATACGAGATAGCCGAACGTGGTTGCCCCGCAAAATGACCAGGAACGGCACGTTCACGACAACCGCGATCACCGCGCCGGCGAGTGTCAGCCACCATGGGTTGAAAAACAGCAGTGGCAACCAGGTGAGCATCGAGAGCACGTGCACCCAGGTGGCACGGCGCACCTCGATCAGGTAAGCCTCGAGCGCTTCCCGGTCCCGTCCGGGAACGACCCGCTTGCTTCTGCCTCCGAAGGCTGCGCCGAACTCCGGGAGCCGCACGGCAAGGCGAGTCGCACCCAGGCGGCGGTAGAAGCCGGGCGTCTCCCATGACCGCGGGCGGATGAACCCGGAATCACGACGGAACCAGCGATCGGGCCACCGCGGCGCCGTCGCGCCGATCAGGATCGACAGCCCGGCGATGATCGCGATGTCGATGACACCGAGCAGCACGAAGCGGCCCAGTGTTCCATCCACGCGGCGAGGGAGGGATTTGAACCCCCGGAGGGTTTCCCCTCGGGCGCTTTCAAGGCGCCTGCAATCGGCCGCTCTGCCACCTCGCCTGAGGGGCCAACGCTAGTACGCCAGCCTGTGAATATCCTCACCCGTGGGCATCACCTGGGGAGCTGCGTGATGGAGACACTCACGATGAACCCGGCGCTTCGTCCACCGGCATACAGACCGGCAACGGGCGCAACGTCGGAGTAGTCCCGGCCCCGTGACACGAGAACATGAGCAGATCCCACCGCGCGATCGTTCGTGGGATCGAGAGCGCGCCATGTGCCGTCCCAATATTCAACCCAGGCGTGCGACTCTCCCACGACCGTTTCCCCGGGTGCCTCATGTTCGGTGTGTAGATAGCCACTCACATACCTCGCCGGGATCCCCAGTGAGCGCAGTATCGACAACAACGCGTGCGTGAAGTCCTGACACACGCCATGGCCGGCGGACCACGCTTCGGCTGCTGTCGTGTACACGCTCGTGACACCGGGGGTATACGTCATCTGATCCCGGACAGCTTGCATCGCGGTGACTGCGGCTTCGTAAGGATCGCGCAAGTTTCGCAGTCTTCCAACGAGGTCTGATCGATCATCGTCCTCATCGGCGTGATCCACATAGTCACTGAACGACAAGAATTCACAGAATGCATCTCGAACGCTGCTAGACGAGACGTCCAACCAGGATCCCCGGGGTTGATCTTTTGGAAGTGGCGGGGTGTCCACGGTGCTCGTTGCCGTGATCTCAAGTACGCGGTGCGGCGTGTGCACCTCGAATGCCTCCACTAGCGCGCCCCAGTAGTCCGTATAGGTCTGGATAGGCGCCGCCGGATGAACCGAGAGTTCGTGTCCGATCAGGTGCTGGCCCTCGCTATTGAGGGGAGTCATTCGGACCTCATTGAAGCTCACTTCAACGGGGTCGGCGTACTCGTAAGCCGTGTGGTGCACGATTCGCAGACGTCGGCCACTCACTAGTGACTCCAAACGACGGTGCCATGTTGACGGAAGAAGACGGAATTCACGTGATCAGAGGCCCGATGTGCAGCTTGTCGGGCCTGTTCGGCCAGTTGATCGACGGCGTCTGGGTCGCTTCTCGTTTCATACTCGAGCGCGGATCGCAGCATGCCCACTTCCCTAAGGAGTACGCCCCTGTCCGTAACACCCAGGCGAGCAAGGGCGCGAACACCTTCCTCAGCATCGGCCGCGCAATTCAACATGGAGCGCGGAAAGACCGGGTCCAAGACCAGGTAAGTGCGCACCTGCGGTCCCGTGAGGGAGGCGCCGGAGCGGAGGAATGCAGTCTGAGCTCCCGCCGCTCGCAGGGTGGCCGATGGTCCAGCTGATGGCCACAACTGGTCATGCCGGACTGCGAGAAGGCGTCCGACCATGTCGATGCGTTCAAGTTCCCGACCGAGCACCAGGAAGTGGTAGGCCTCATCCCTTGGCATCGTCCAGTCGATAACGCCGTTCACCGTCAAGAGCCGTTCCATCAAACGATGCATCGTGACACCGGGCGCGGATGTGATCACCACTCCTCGCACGAGCGAGAGGTAGGCGCTGTTGAGCGCCTCGAACGTCTCACCAGACAGAGAGTCACGCACCGCACGTGCGTTATCCCGGGCAGCCGCCACCGATCCGATGATCGTCGAAGGTGTCTCCTCGCTGCCAACTACGGCGCGAACAAGCTCATCGGGAGTAGCGACCTCCTCGTGTGGAAGCGCCAATGCCTCCAGCAGCACCGCACACGCCAAACGTTCCGAGACGGACTGATCTTCGACGAGTAACTGATGGTGTTCGGCGAGCAGGCGGGTGGTCGCTTCGGCCCGCTCCAGGTATCGACCGAGCCAGAAGTAGGACTCGGCGATCCGGCTCAACACGGACCACCCCGTTGCTGTTGCTGTTGTCGCTCCTGCTGCACCAGACGGTCTTCGTGCTGATTCGGTGCGTCGAGTCGAGCAGGCGCATCGGTCTCGGGGATCACCGCACGCGGCACTGCCGGAGGTGCCACCACCTGTGGACCGTGTTCGTCGAGCACCCACGTGTCCTTGGACCCTCCCCCTTGAGAGGAGTTGACCACCAAACTGCCACGCGGCAGAGCCACGCGACTCAATCCCCCAGGGAGGACATAGACGTTCTCGCCGTCATTTACCGCGAAGGGTCGTAGGTCGACATGTCGCGGCTCGACTGCACCTTCATCGACGACGGTGGGACATGTCGAGAAATTGACGACGGGTTGAGCGATCCATCCACGCGGATCGGTTTCGATGTCCCGTCGTACGGCTTCAAGTTGCTCGTCACTTGCATCGGGTCCCATCACCAACCCATATCCACCAGAGGCATCGGACGGCTTGATCACCATTCGATCCATATGTTCGAATACGTGTGCGCGTTGATCCGGATGCGAAAGGTCGAAGGTGTCGACGTTGTCCAAGATTGGTTCCTGGCCGAGGTAATAGCGGACGAACTCCGGGACGTATGGATAGATCGCCTTGTCGTCTGCGACTCCATTCCCGATTCCGTTGGCAATCGATACCCGCTGCGCTCGAGCCACATTGAGTAGGCCCGGAACGCCGAGGACGCTATCCGCACGCATGTGCAACGGATCGAGAAAGTCGTCGTCGATACGGCGATAGATGACGTGCACCGGCCGGGGGCCGGCTGTGGTGCGCATCCAGACTGCTTGATCACGGCAGTACAGGTCTCGCCCTTCGACGAGTTCGACACCCATCCTTCGAGCCAGGAACGCGTGTTCGTAGTGGGCGGAGTTGTGGACGCCGGGTGTCAGGACTACGACCGTTGGCTCATCGACGTGAGCCGGTGCAGCAGCACGTAGAGCTTCCAAGAGTCTTTCGGGGTATTCATTGACGGACTTGACCCGATGCTTGATGAAGATTTCGGGCAGCACGTGCGCCAGAGTTCGCCGGTTTTCCAGAACATACGAAACACCAGAAGGATTTCGCAGATTGTCCTCGAGGACCCGGAATTGACCGTTTTCATCCCGAATCAAGTCACTACCGGACACGTGAATCCGCACGCCGTTCGCCGGTTCGATTCCCCACGCCTGTCGGTGGAAGTGTGTTGAACTCGTGACTAAGGCCCGGGGGATGATGCCCTCACGCATGATGGCGCCCTCGGAGTAGACATCAGCCAAGAAGGCCTCAAGCGCTCGGATGCGTTGGACGATTCCGGCCTCGATGACTGCCCACTCATCAGTGGTGATGAGTCGGGGGACCAGGTCCAGTGGCAGAGGTCTCTCCCGGCCAGCCAGGGAGAAGGTGATGCCGTGGCGGTCCAGGTAGGCATCGCGCTGGCGTGCCCGCTCGTTGAGGTCAGTTGGCCCCAGATTGGTCAAAATCTCATGAAGGGCGCGGTGTGATGGTCTCGGTGTCTGGCCCTCGACCATTTCGTCGTAGGGGTCCGAGGCTGCCGGCGAACGTGGGGACGCTACTGGACTGCTCATCCTTGCCCCTTTTCTGCGCACCGCCCGGTTGGTTACCAAACGCGAACCCTAGAGCGAGCGTGTTTCGTTCAGATCACGCCGCTAGCGGAAGTCCCGGAACTTCAACTTCCACATCGTCCACCCACACGGACACACGTGCGTGTTCAACTGTGAATTCGTGGCAGTGGCCGCCGCTCGCGTGATCGCGCGATATTCCATGCAGGTGCAATCCGGGGATGACTATGTCGTCGGCGACGTCCGGGAAGCGGAAGCCCGCGAGAGTGCCGGACCAGGGCGCGAACTCGAATCGAACTTCGCCGGTTACGGCCCCGGGGCTTCCCAGCGGTTGATAGGGCGGTGTCTGTCCATGTTCACTGCGCAGAAGCACATGCGAGAACTCACCCACCAACTTCACGGCCGCAACAAGGTAGTCGTGGTGCATCGACTCGGCGGCAAGCACCGTATCGACGAGCGCGGCGATCTCCGCGAAAGTTGATCCCTCCGGCACTTCACGAGTAACCGGCGTTCCGCCGAATGCGGCAACTGCAAAAGGCATTCCCAAATTACCGGGGGCAACGTGCGGAGTTCCGTTCGCGGGGATACGCCACGTGGTGCCGTCAACGTGGATGATTTCACCATCCACACCTTCGGCTACGCCCAATCCAACGACTGCCCCGTCGAA
>CAYPSE010000040.1:0-11747 GCA_964413305.1 uncultured Rubrivirga sp.
GAGGTTGCTGCCGATGGCCGCTTGATACGCCTTGTCCTTCAGGGCGGCTCGCAGTTCCTCGAGTTTGCCCGCCTTCCCACCGGAGACCTGCTCTTCGAGATCGTGCAGTCGAACCCTGGACAGGAAGACCATCGAGACGGCAGTAGCTACGAGAAGGGTGGCGGCGTACACGAAGAAAGGAGCTCGGATCGACCACGCGACCACGAGTCCGCCTACGGCCGGCCCCGCGACACCACCGAACAGGAACCCGCCTTGGAACGCACTCGACGCGCGCCCGCGTTGCTGCGAAGACACCACACGCAGCAGAAGTGCCATCGCCGATACCGTGAACATCGACGATCCCAAACCGCCGGCGCCCCGGAGAATGAGTAATTGGCCGTAGCTCTGTGAGAACCCCGCTGCCAGCGAGGAGAGCGCAACGATCAGCAGTCCGCTGCTGAGGACCAGGCGCTCACCGAATCTGTTGACCATGCCGCCGGCGAGTGGGGATGTCACGAAACGCACGAGCGCGAAAACTGAGATGACTATGCCGGCCTGGAAGGCATTGACACCGAACGTGCTAGCGAAGATCGGTAGGGAAGGAATCAGGATGCCGAAACCGAGTGCCACGAAGAACGCAATGATTGCCAAGACGGCCACTTCGCGTGGAAGGTCCGCGAGGAGTGGCGTCTTGCGTAGGGCCCTGCCGAGTGTGCGCATCCTTACTTGTTCATCTTCAGTCGATCGCCCGAAGTTCCGCTTGGGATCGGGCGGCCGCATCGAAGACACGATGCGACGTGACAACTTCGTCGACGGTTGCGGTGGCGAAGCGATCGCCGAGCTCTCCGGCTCGCTCGGCTAGGTAGCTCGCCCACATCTGAAGCAGCGCATCCGCGAAGCCGAATTCGAAAATCGCGCCACTGACCATCGGCCATGCGGAGACGTTGCCCGGTTGAACCTGCTCCCAGATCTGCTCTCCGCCGTTGCGGCGGAAGCGTTCGAAGTAGGCCGGAGTCCGGGTGCTGAATCGGACTCCACCGTCCATCCCCTGCGCTTCGAAAATCCAGGTATTCATGTTGCCCGGAGCGATGCGCTTGGTTTCCCAGATCATCGGGAACGCGCGCTCGGCTCCGGTCACGCGTCCCCGCATGGTGATGAGGGCGTTGTCCCAGGTATCGCATCGGACCATGTCCGATGAGCCGGCGTTCGACGGGCGTTCCGTGACGATGTTCTCGAGCAGGGCGTAGATCGACGAGGGTTGGTACCCCAATCGCAAGGGAACATGCGCAACGTGCAGCCCCAGGTCTCCCATGACGCCGATGGCGCCACAGGTTTCCTGCCGTCGCTTCCAGTTGATCGGTTTGTTGCGATCGATATCTGATGAGTGCAGGAAAGCCGACCGCGCCTCGATGATCTCTCCCAGCGCACCGCTACGCGCAATGTCGTAGGTGCGCAGGGCCCCAGGGAAGAAAGGCATCTCGCTGCTGACTCGCACGAAGACCCCGGAGGTGTCGATGCTGTCGGCGATTCGCTCAGCTGCCCCCAGATCGATACCGAACGGCTTTTCCGCTAGGAAGTCCTTGCCCGCACTTGCGGCGGCGGTGTAGATCTCCTCGTGAAGGTTATGCGGCACCGCGATGTAAAGGACATCCAAGGATGGATCCTCTACCAGCTGTCGCCAGGAGTCGGTGAGGGTCTCGATGGTGGGAACCTGCCGAAACCATTCGAGTGCTGACGGATTGACGTCCGCCACCGCGACCACGGATGGACGCACGGGATGATCGACCAGATGCAGCCAACGGCCGCAGACGGCAGCCAACTCCCGTCCCATCAACCCCCCGCCGATGACCCCGATGCGCACGTTCGTCATGCGATCAGTTTTTCCGCTTCATCGACCGAAAAACCTTGGTGCAGCATGGCCATGAGGGCGCGTGTGATTCCCGCCGGATTGTCATGTTGGACGATGTTTCGTCCGTAGACGATGCCTGCGGCGCCTTGGCCGAGGACGGCAGCGGTGCGTTCGAGGAGCTGACGGTCCGGCACTCGGCCTCCGCCGCGTACCAGCACCGGCACGTCCCCGGCGATACGAATGACCTGGTGGTAATCGGACGGATCATCCGTGGGATCGGCCTTGATCACGTCGGCACCGAGTTCCACGGCTTGACGCACGATGGGCAGGATGAGGTCGAGATCGCCGTTCACGGTGTATCCGGTCGAACCGTCGGCCGTGACCGGCTTCATGACCAAGGGCTCGACCATGAGTGGCATGCCGTACTTCTCGCAGTCCACCTTCGCATCCAGGACGTTCTGAACACACGCTTCGCGCACCTCCGGGCGACCGGGCAGGTCGAGCAGATTGACGACGATGATCGCCGCATCGAGTTGTACGCCGCGCTTGGCCGGCTCGGGGATCATCAGCGAGAACATGTGGTCGGGCAGAGGAGCGCCGTAGACATTCGCCACATCCGTGCGCATCACGAGAGCTGGGCGCTGCCGACCTTTGTGCATTTGCAGTTTCGGAGCCTGCCCTGGGGTGAGCTGGATGGCATCGGGCGCGGCGTCTACGAGGGTGTCGATGGCCGAGGCGAGGTCCTCGATGCCGTTCAGGAAGTGGCGTTCGCCGAAGAACCCATGATCGATGGCTACGTCAAGGCAGCGACCCGACTCGGGGTTGAACAGCCTGTTCAAGCGATAACGGACATCGGACACGTGGACTCCCTCTTGTTCTGAGCGGGCTCGAAGCGGCTCTTCACGCGACTCTTCACGCGACTCGTCACGCACCCCCGTGTCTTCCAGCCTATCCTCGCGGTGACGAACTTCGACGCTGAGGCGGAGGGGGATGAGCATGCGCGAGTTGGTAGTGGGGATCGACGCTGGAACCACCCGGGTCAAGGCACTCGCGGTGGATCTAGCGGGCACGGTTCTGGCCGAGGCTGCGCAACCGACGCCCTGGAAACGCTCTGGCGCCGAAGCTCAGATGGACGCCGATCACTTGATCGACGTGGTCGGCCAAGTTCTGACGCAACTCACGCAGTCGGGCAACTGGCCGACGGACGCTCGGGTTGCGGGCATCGGTGTCACGAGCATGGCCGAAGCTGGAGTACTCATCGGGAAGAGCGACCAAGCCGTCGCACCCATCATCGCCTTCCACGATCCGCGAGGTCGAGCCGAACTGCTCAAAGAGTCGATAGGCAAGGAGACATTCCACGGACATGTGGGTATGCGGCTCAACAACAAGCCGTCCGTCGCCAAGATCTTGTGGCTGCAGGAGAACGTTCCTGGTGCCGCCACCGCCACCTGCTACCTCAGTGTCGCTGAGTGGATCGTGCACAGACTCGGGGGCGAGCGGGTCAGTGAGATCTCACTGGTGTCGCGAACCGGACTCTTCGACGTCGTCGAGCGTGCTCCATGGCAGGCCACGCTCGACCTGGTCGGTCCACTGCTTCCAGGGTCGATCACCGTGGCCGGTGATCACTGCGGTGTGGCCACGCATGTTCCGGATGCCATGCGCGGGGCGGTATTGACTGCGACCGGAATGGATCATCAGTCGGCTGCCTTCGCATGCGGAGCAGCCACGACCGGTGCCCTCTTCGATTCGATGGGGACTGCCGAAGCGCTCTTGCGTTTCACCCCGGGTCCGTTGTCGCGGGAGGAACTGGTCCGTCTAGCCGAACGCGATGTCGCAGTGCTGTGGAGTGTGATTCCCGATCACGTGTGCGTCCTGGGAGCTTTGGTGACGGGGTTGAGCCTGGAGCGCATCCGTCGTCTGCTGGGTGCAGAGAGTCGAGAACAGCGCATCGAATTGGCGAATAAGGCGATGGCTGCCGTTAGCGGCGATCTCCACCTATCGAATGTGGATCACACGGGGTTGACGATTGAGGGCGTGGACGACGATGCCAGCCCCGAAGCGCTGTGGCGCGTAAGTGTGACGGACTTAGTGGCGATCGGCACCGAACTGTTGGACTTCATGGAAGCCACGAGTGCCCCGAGGCGACGTACTGTGCTCGCGGGCGGATGGGTGCACGATCCCATGGTCATGACTGCGAAGCGGGAGGCGATGGGTCACTTCGAGGTCAGTGAGGTGGATGAGGCTGGAGCCCTCGGTGCAGCCATGTTCGGCGCGATAGCCGCAGGAGCCATGCGAAGGCCCGGCGCCGACCAAACACCGCGATGGCCGGATCGGCCGTAGTCCGGACCCGCATGAGTGCGTCAGATCGATACCGCCAGGCGGTGTACCGCGCCGAGGATCAGTGGTCGGCGATCCTCGACCGCGGCGGAACAGTGGACTTCTTCGGCTCGACCATCACGGTTCCCGTTCAGTTGAAGTTCAGTTCCCTGGGCCACGTGCAGCGGTATGTGGCCCAGGTGTGTCGATCCCAGGGCATTCGCGAGCCTGGCGTCCGTCACCGAAAGGGTGGATCGCGGGCGCACTACGAAGTGCAGGAGGAGGCGCCGGTGATCGCGATCCCAGCGGACGAGCCCTGGGCCATGCGTGAATCCGTAGTCCTCCATGAGATCACCCACCACGCGTGTGTCTCACGAAATGGAACGAGAGATCACGATGTTCAATTTGCAACGACCATGCTCTCTATCGTGAAAGTGCAATTGGGGTTGGAAGCGGAGTTGCTATTGCGTACCGGCTATCACTCCGCGGGTGTTCCCGCATGAGTGTGACCATCGAGCGCATCAGCGCGCTCCTCATCAAAGCCGAACGCACCGACAATGAACACGAGGCTGCTGCGTACTTGATGAAGGCACAGAGTCTGGCGACGATGGCGAGCATCGATCTGGCTTCGGCCCGTGCCCAGAGGCTCACAACCGAAGTTCCGCAAGATCCGATCACCCGAACCGTCACGATCGGGGACAAGGGGAAGCGCGCCAACACGCACCTGGTTGCCCTGTTCGTCGTTATCGCCCACAACAACTTCACGATGGTCGACGTCGCCGCGAATTCCACGTACGTAGTCGCTTTCGGCATGCCTCAGGATCTCGATGCGGCCCACACGCTCTTCGCGTCCTTGTCGGTACAGATGGCCACCTCGGCGCACAAATACTTGGAAGCCGGCACGTGGAAGTCCGAGTCCTACCGCAGCCGCTCCCGATCCACCGGTCTCCTCGTCACCAAGCGGTTCACGAAGCAAACTGCCCGCGCAGCGTTCTACCGAGCCTACGTGGACACGATCGACGATCGGCTGCAGAAGGCTCGTGCTGAGGCAATCAAGCAGCACGATCAGAATTCGCGAAACCGCTCGAGCGGGAGCTCAGCTGCCCTCGTTCTGAGGAACACCGAGAAGGAGGTGAAGGCCTTCCATCGGCAAACTTCCGATGCCCGGGGCCGATGGGGTGGTTACCGAGGTGCTGCCGACGGTCGTTCGGGCTCTGCCGCGGGAGCGGGGCGCGCGGCAGCGCAGCGGGCCCGCCTCAAGGCTTCGCAGGAGTTGCCCGGAGGGCCTCGCGCACTGCCCGAATGACTGTCAGGATGCACCGGTGGAAATCGGTGACGTCCAGCAGGCGCAGCAGCGGATCACGGGAGTCATCCGAGACCTCCCCGTCCAGGGTGCCCGTTGGTTGAGTGACCAGGTCGGTGGTCCGGTCTACTTGATTCCTGAGAATCTCCAGCGTGCGGGTTCGTTCAAGATCCGCGGCGCGTACAACCGCATCGCGCAGTTGACGGACGATGAGCGTTCCCAGGGCGTGGTGGCCGCCAGCGCCGGCAACCATGCCCAGGGCGTTGCACTTGCCGGTCAGCTACTGGGAGTGAAGGTGACCGTCTTCATGCCGGTCGATGCGTCGATACCGAAGATCGAGGCAACGCGCGGATACGGCGCTGATGTCCGCTTCCATGGCACCACCGTCGACGAAGCACTGGTCGAGGCCCGAGCATTCGCCGACCAGACTGGGGCGATCTTGATCCACCCCTTCGACCACGAACACGTGGTGGCGGGTCAGGGCACGCTCGGGCTGGAGATCATCGAGAAGATTCCCGACGTCAAGACCGTGGTGGTGTGCACAGGTGGTGGTGGACTGCTCGCCGGGGTGGCCTATGCGATCAAGCGGGTCAAGCCCGACGTGAAAGTCATTGGTGTGCAAGCCGAGGGGGCCGCGACCTACCCGCAAAGCATCGCAGAGGGTCAGCCCGTAACTCGATCCCAGATGAACACGATGGCCGATGGCATTGCGATCGCGCGCCCGGGGGATATCCCGTTCCAACTCATTCAGCAGCACGTCGATGAATTCCGAACCGTGACTGAAGATGAACTGTCACGAGCCGTATTGATGCTGCTCGAGCGCGCCAAGCTCGTGGTGGAACCATCGGGTGCGGCAGCCACCGCGGCTGTGATGAATGCCCCACGCGACTTCGAACCACCGGTTGCCATCACGATCTCGGGCGGCAACGTCGATTCACTTGTCCTGCTTCGCATCATCCGTCACGGTATGGCTGCGGCGGGGCGCTACCTGTCCATCAGCGTCCACACCCCGGACTTCCCGGGATCCCTGTCCGGACTGCTGGACGTGTTGAAGCAGCACAAGGCCAATGTGGTGGATGTGTTCCATGACCGCACGGACCCGCGGGTATCGATCGGCGACGTCCGCATCGACATTCAGATGGAGACCCGTAGTGCCGAGCAGCGGGACCGGATCATCGCTGCTCTACTGGCTGCGGGCTACCAGGTGGAGGTCCTGGACGGATAACAGCTTGGACGGGAATGAAAGGGCGGTAGGTGCTGCCCGGCGGTACTTCGAGCACGTAGAAGGATCGATCGGGCGCAGCACGATCGCATCCGTGAGGTGATAGTGCCTCTCGCCCGCGATCCAGGACCCCAGCGGCTCGCGCACTTAGCGGTCGACATGCTTTTCGGATTCGGGTGGGCGACCATCGGACCACCTACGCAACCCACGATGGCGTCCTCTTCGTCACGGTCGTCTTGCTGGGGAATCGCAGCCACGTCTACGGACTTAACCCGTCTGTGCACTGTGAAACGACTCAGGCGTACCCTTCCCGGTTGTGACCTCCGAGTACGCCGTCGAAGCCCACGGTTTGGTCAAGAAATTCGGCGACGTCACCGCCCTCGATGGAATCGACCTCACGGTGCCCCGAGGCAAGGTAGTGGGACTCCTCGGCCCCAACGGTTCAGGCAAGACCACGACCGTGCGCATCCTGGCAACCTTGCTGAAGGCGACCGCTGGGAGTGCCAAGGTTGCCGGCTTCGACGTCGTTAAGCAGGCGGATGACGTTCGCCGTTCCATCGGGCTCACCGGTCAGTACGCGGCAGTGGATGAGTTCCTCACCGGTCGTGAAAACCTGGCGATGTTCGGAGGGCTGTTCCACCTCGACAGGACCTACGTGGCGCGACGTGCTGAGGAGCTGCTCGAGAAGTTCGACCTCACGGATGCAGCGAACCGCCCGGCGAAGACTTACTCGGGCGGCATGCGTCGGCGCTTAGACCTTGCTGCCAGCTTGATCGCCAAGCCGGGCATCCTTTTCCTAGATGAGCCCACGACAGGGCTGGACCCACGTTCGCGTATCGGTTTGTGGAATGTCATCACCGAGTTGATCGCCGAGGGCACAACCGTCCTTCTCACCACGCAGTACCTCGACGAGGCCGACCAGCTAGCCGACGACATAGTGGTCATCGATCACGGCAAGGTCATCGCGCATGGCACATCGAGCGAACTCAAGGATCAGATCGGCGGTGATCGACTCGAGATCACCCTCGGCAATGCGGACCAGGTCACGCAAGCGATCTCCGCACTATCGTCGATCGTCTCGGGTGAGGCGACTATCGACGACACCCACTATTCCGCTCCGGTGAGCGGTGGGTCACCGGTCCTCATCGAGGCTGTCCGGGCCCTGGATGCAGAAAACATCGTCATCGCGGATATCGCCCTACGTCGCCCAACCTTGGACGATGTATTCCTCTCCCTCACCGGGCACGGTGCAGAGGATCAGCAACCTGAACCCAGTACATCCAGGCGCGGGCGACGAGGAGGCAGGCGATGAGCAGCCCAGTGATTCAAGCCAATCGTCCGGCTCTCGGCTGGACTGTTCACGACGCCTTGATCATCGCCCGTGCGACCGTCACCGCCTCGTTCCGCATCCCCGAGGCGCTGTTCTTCCAGTTGATCCAACCGGTGATCTTCGTCTTGTTGTTCGCGTACGTGTTCGGCGGCGCCATTCCCATTCCCGGTGCCGAACCGGGAAGTGCCGCCGACGCATCGCTCTACCGGCAGTACCTGATGCCGGGCATCTTCGGCCAGACGGTTGCCTTCGCGGCCGCAGCGAGCACGGTCGGTCTGGCTGAGGCGATGCAACGCGGCATCATCGATCGATACCGGGCGCTGCCGATGTCGCAACCCGCAGTGCTTCTCGGCAACACACTCGCCAACGCCCTGCGCCAGATTCTGGTGCTCACCGTTCTGTCGATCACCGGATTCATCGTCGGCTGGCGAATCAACGACGGCATCCTCAACGCGATCTACGCCTATTTGCTGTTGCTGCTATTCGCCTACACTGTCACGTGGGTGGGTGCGTTCGTCGGTCTTTCGGTTCCCAATACCGAGACGGCAAATACTGCCGGCTTGATCTGGATCTTCCCGCTCACGTTCCTGTCGAACGCATTCGTCCCCATCACATCGTTGCCAGGGTGGCTTCAGTGGTTCGCTGCGTTCAACCCGGTATCCAGTCTGGTGCAGGCAACGCGTGAACTATTCGGCAACCCCACCGGCGCCCCCACCGACTTCTGGACGCTCAACAACGCTGCCCTGTACACCGTGATTTCGTGCGCGGTCGTCATCGCGATCTTCGCGCCGCTGGCGGTGCGTAAGTACCGCACCGCCGCCAGAAAGTAGCGGTGAACCAAGACGAATGTCGGCGCCAATCAGCCGCCGTACGTTTCGACCTTCAAGATCTCCACGCTCATCGACTTGCCATTGGCCAGTTCGTATGTCGCCACATCGCCAACCTTCTTGCCGTTCACCGCTGAACCGAGTGGGGATGTGGGGGAGTAGACCTCGACGGAGGCGTGCGCGGCCTCCTCGCGGGAACCGAGCAGGAACGTCTCCTCATCGCCGAACTCCACGAACTTGATCGTGACAACCTTGCCGGCAGCGACTTCGTCGTCGGCGGCTTCGGGCGCACCGATCTGGGCGCTCTCCAGGAGCTGCTTCAACTGGCGGATGCGCGCCTCGTTCTTGCCCTGCTCCTCCTTGGCTGCGTGGTAGCCACCGTTTTCCTTGAGGTCTCCTTCTTCCCGGGCAGCTTCGATCCGCTTGGTGATCTCCACCCGCCTGGGTCCCTCGCGCTCGGCGAGCTCGTCGACGAGTCGGTCGTGGGCCTCTTGAGTAAGCCAGGTCACGTCAGTCATAACGCACCACTGTAAGTCCCCTGGCAAATCGGGCCTAGTCCAGGAGGGACACCGCTAGGAGGGGCTCCACGGTTGTTCGGGAACCGCGATTCCCGGGGGGAACTGCGGACCGGGAACTCGAAGCTCCCCGGGCCGCTCGCAGGCGAGAACCTCCACTGCGTATGCCGGCGCAACAGTTCGTAGCGAGTAGTCGATCGTCACCACATCCTCACCCGGGGGAATGGTGATTTCCGCGTAACCCACGTCGATGCGCTTGGAATCCTGCGCCCGCAGGATGCAGATCACCTCGTCACCACCGTCGCGAGACACATCGAACGTGGCGTCTGCTCGGTCCGGAGCCACCACGCTCCAGCGGATCAACTGGAATTCCACGTTATCCCGCACCGCCATGAGGCCGGCGAAAGCCACCCCCGCCAGGAAGACGATGACGACGACCACCGCAACCACCACCGGAGACAGTCGTCGTCGATCGAGCCCGTAGCGAGCCCGCATCATCGGGGAGAGTCGGTCTGGAGGGAAGGGTGAGGACATAGGTGCGAGACTAGGTCAGTGCCGTTCCAAGAGCCCAGCCGTGAACCACTCCGCCTGATGGCGGTGCATGCTCATCCCGATGACGAAGCCAGCAAGGGTGCGGCCACCACAGCCAAGTACGTAGATGAGGGCGTCGAGGTGATGGTCGTCACCTGCACCGGAGGTGAGCGCGGCGACATTTTGAACCCTGCGATGCAGGAGATCGTCGACGAGGAAGGCATTCACGCCGTCCGTGAGCGTGAGATGGCCCAAGCGGCACGGATTCTCAAGGTCAAGCACGCCTGGTTGGGCTTCGAGGATTCCGGTTTCCCTGAGGGCGACCCCAAGCCGCCGTTGCCTCCGAATTCATTCGCCGCCCGACCTCTGCACGAGCTCACCCCGGCGCTGGTGCGTCACATCCGCGAGTTTCGCCCGCACGTCATCACCACCTACGACGAAAACGGCGGTTATCCCCATCCCGATCACATCCGCACCCACGAGATCACCATGGCTGCGGTGAAGGAGGCAGCGGACATCGGTCAACATCAGCACCTGGGCGATCCCCACCAGGTCTCGAAGATCTACTTCAACCACCAGTTCTCGAAGACTCGCATCCAGACCTTCCACCAGGCGATGCACGACGCTGGCCTGGAATCCCCGTATGCCGAGTGGCTGGAGAACTGGAAGGACCGCGACGACAACTTTCGTCGCGTGACCACACGCGTTCACGCTGCCGACTATTTCCCGATCCGAGATCAGGCACTCCTTGCCCACGCCACGCAGATCGACCCGAACGGCATGTGGTTCGCGGTTCCGCTCGCCATGCAGCAAGAGTTGTGGCCCACGGAGGATTTCGAACTCGCGTGGTCAGCCATCGAAGTCGAAACGCCCGAGGATGATCTGTTCGCCGGATTGAGAAGTGAGGACAGGCATGAATAGCAACGTGAGCCTTGTTATCGATGGTGGACTTCAAACCGTGGGAATCATCGTCCTCATCCTGGGCATTGCGGTCTTCTTGTTATGGAAGTCGATGAATCGTCAGATCAAGAAGATCAATGTCGACTTGCCGCCGGGTCCGCAGGATGAACGCATCGCCGAGGACGAGCACTTCACCGAAGAAGCAGTGATTCGCGGTGAGGAAGAGCGCGATGAGGATGAGCAGCGCGCCTGACACCAAGGTGCGCCCGTCCGCTCAAGACATCTGGCGCACCGCCATCACCCCACGCTGGCTGATCGCACTCGTGGCGCTCATCGCGTTCATCGCGGTGAGCATTGTGCTTGGACGATGGCAGTGGGATCGAACCCAAGACATCCTCGCCGCAGAACGTGCTGCGGCATCTGAACCAACTCAGCTCGCGGACCTTGTCAATGACGACGGCGTGTGGAGTAACTCCGACATCGGAAGAACCGTGATCCTCAACGGTGAATTCTCAGGCGACGAAGTACTGCTGCCGAACCGTGAATACCAGGGACAAGCGGGAACGTGGACGGTCACACGATTCGAACTCGACAATCAATCCAACATTGCTGTGGTTCGAGGCTGGCTACCGACCGGGCAAGTAAGCCCCCCAATCAGAATTGAACCGACCACTATCCAAGGCGTCTTGCACCCGAACGAAGCCTTCTACGAAGGTGCGAACCAAGAGCAGATCATCACCGTCGATGCGAGCGCACTGGCCCGCGAATGGAGCACGCCGCTCATCGATGGCTATGTGATGCTGCAGGACCAGGACCCGACCCTGCTCGCCGCCGATGCAGCGGCCCCGGTGATCGTTCCACCCACCGTGCAGGTCGAGGATGTGCCGTTTCCTTTGCAGAACTTCTTCTACGCGATCCAATGGTGGATATTCGCTGCCTTCGCGGTCTTCGTCTACGCCCGTTGGCTTTACCTCG
>CAYPSE010000041.1:0-11639 GCA_964413305.1 uncultured Rubrivirga sp.
AACACCACGCCCACGGACGCCTACCGCGGTGCTGGTCGTCCGGAGGCCACCTACGCCATCGAGCGCATCGTCGATGAACTCGCGGCGGAACTCGGCATGGATCCGATGGAACTTCGCGAGAAGAACTGGATCAAGCACGAGGAATTCCCCTACACCACGGTGGCCGGCCTCACCTACGACACCGGTAATTACGAGGCTGCTACGGCGAAGGCACTCGATCTGTTCGGCATGGATGAACTGCGTGCCGAGCAGAAACGTCGTCGGGAGTCGGGCGATCCCGTCCAGTTGGGCATCGGCATCTCAACCTTCACCGAGATGTGCGGACTGGCACCATCGCGCACCCTCGGGGCGTTGAAGTACGTGGCGGGCGGCTGGGAGCACGCAACCATCCGCATGCTGCCTACCGGCAAAGTCGAGTTGATCACCGGCACGTCACCGCACGGACAGGGCCACGAGACGGCGTGGAGCCAGATTGCGGCCAGCATCCTGGGCATCGGCGTGGAGGACATCGAAGTGGTGCACGGCGATACTGGTCGCGCGCCGTATGGCATGGACACCTACGGCTCGCGTTCCCTCGCAGTGGGTGGTCAGGCCATCAAGAAGGCCGCGGAGAACTTGATCGAGAAGGCGCGCGTCATCGCTGCGCACCAACTCGAGTGCTCTCCGGGCGACCTCGACTTCGCCGACGGCCAGTTCACGGTCAAGGGCGATCCGGAGAAGGCCCAGCCGCTTGCCGCGGTGGCCTTCGAGGCATTCACCGCGCACAACCTGCCCGACGGTGTCGAGCCGACCCTGCAAGGTGAGGCCACCGTGGACCCGGAGGACTTCTCCTACCCACACGGGACGCACCTGGCGGCGATGGAGGTCGATACCGAGACCGGCAAGGTGACGCTTCGCAAGTACGTGGCGGTCGACGACGTTGGCATCCAGGTGAACCCGATGATCGTGGAAGGCCAGGTGCACGGCGGTCTGGCCCAAGGCATCGGTCAAGCACTGTACGAGGGTGCGTTCTACGACGAGGACGGTCTGCCACTCAACGCGAATCTGTCGACCTATCTGATCCCGGCAGCACCGGACTTGCCGTCGTTCATCACCGATCGCACCACCACCCCGTCCACCACCCACCCGTTGGGAACGAAGGGTGTCGGTGAGGCTGGAGCCATCGCATCCACACCCGCCATCATCAACGGCATCGTCGATGCTCTGCGCCCGATGGGCGTCACCGACGTGGCGATGCCCGCTACACCGATGACCGTCTGGAAGACCATCCAATCCGCGAACCAGGCGGCGAAGGGAGGCCAGGCATGATCCCCGCAGCATTCGACTACAAGCGGGCAACCACCGTCGACGAAGCTCTCGCCGCTCTTGCTAGTAGCGACGATGCCAAGATCCTCGGTGGCGGTCAATCACTTCTGCCGGTGCTTCGCCAGCGGCTCAACGCCCCCGAATTGATCGTCGACTGCTCGGCGATCGACGAAATCAAGGGAATCGACGCCAGCGGAGACAAGGTGACGATCGGTGCGGGTGCAACCCACTACACGGTGATGAACGATCCGGCGGTCAAGGCGTCGGTGGAGTTGCTGGCGAAGGCGACCGCGACGGTGGCCGATCCACAGATCCGGCACCGCGGCACGGTGGGAGGTTCGCTCGCCCACGCCGATCCGCGCGCCGACCAACCGCCGGTAGCACTCGCCCTCGACGCGGAATTCACGATCGCCGGCCCCGGTGGCAAGCGCACCGTGCCGGCCTCGGAGTTCTTCATCGGACCCTTCGAGACGGCGGTGGGTGAGGACGAACTTCTGGTGAGTGTGGCCTTCCCCAAGTACGACGGTTGGGGAACCCACTACGAGAAGTTCAACCGCACCGCGCAGGCGTGGAGCATCGTCGGAGTTGCCGCCGCAGTCCGCATGGACGGCGGCAAGATCGCCGAGGCTCGCATCGGCCTGACCAATGTCGGGGGCACTCCGGTCCGCGCCACCGAGGTAGAGCAAGCGCTCGTGGGCGCGAGCTCCATGGAGGAGATCGCCGCAGCTGCGGACAAGGTGTCAGACGGCATCGATCCGTTCGCGGACGAGGACGCCGATGTCGAGTTCCGCAAGCATCTCGCCCGCGTCCTCACCAAGCGCGCGGTCGCGAAGGCTGCTGGAATCTCGTAACGGATTGAACGATTGAAGGGGCGGGCCTTCGGGCTCGCCCCTTCATCCTTTTCGAACTCGGCCCTTGACGATCGGCAGCCGCAATGCCCCCGATGCACCCTCCGGTACCACAGGAGACGTGGGTGCGACCGCCGGCACCGGCTGATATTCCGAGCCCAACGGTGGGCGCTGGTCGGCCTGTCCCTTGTTCGGCCAGAGCGCCATGGCCCGCTCCGCCTGCGCGGTGATCGTCAGCGACGGATTCACACCGAGATTCGCGGTGATGGCCGAACCGTCCACGATGTGCAGACCCTCGTGGCCGAAGACCCGGTGGTACGCATCCACGACTCCCGTCTCGGCATCCGCACCGATCACGCACCCACCGACGAAATGCGCGGTGAGCGCAGCATCGAAGTTTTCGAAGACGCTCGCTCCCGGGGTGCCCCCGATCTTGTCCGCTACGCGGCGCACCACGTCCTGCGCAACCGGCATGTAGGTAGGTGCCGGTGTGGATTGACTCTGGTCGGTGGTCAGGCGCCACCTACCGAGCCGGCCGCGCTTGCCGATCAAGGTCAGGGAGTTATCGACCGGCTGCATGATCAGCGAGATGACCGTCCGTTCCGACCACCGGTGAACGTTGAGCAGTTGCCCGGCGACACCCGGTTGGCGGAGGAGCTCTTCGACCCATACCCGCCAGCGGGGGATCCCCGGACGCGGCTTCGTGAGCACGGACTGCAACAACCCCATCGAGTTCGAACCCTTGCCGTAGCGGACCGGCTCAACGTGCGTACTCTCATCGGGGTACCAGCTCGAGGTGATCGCCACACCCTTGGTGAAGTCCTCGCCGGTAGTCGAGACCGTGCGCGCTACTGCACCAAGGATCGATTCGGAGTTCGTGCGCGAGAGTCGGCCCAACATGCGCGACAAGCGTGGCAACCGACCCTCGTCCTTCATGCGATGCAGGAGCTTTTGCGTGTTGTACGTGCCGGCAGCGACGATGACCTGCTCAGCGGTGCACCAACGCCTAATGCGATTACCGAGCGATCCCGTCGCCTGGGTTTCAATGCGGTATCCGCCATTCGGAAGTGGGTCGATGCCCACCACGGTGGTCATCGGATAGATCCGCGCACCGGCGAGTTCGGCGAGGTGGAGGTAGTTCTTCGGCAGCGTGTTCTTCGCACCCCATCGGCAACCGGTCATGCACTCCCCGCACTCGATGCAACCGGTGCGCGATGGGCCGCGTCCCCCGAAGTACGGATCGGGTGCAGTCACGCCCGGTGTTCCGAAGTACACACCTACCGGAGTCATCCGGAAGGTATGACCGACCCCCATATCGTCGGCCACCTGCTTCATCACGATGTCCGAGGGCGTCATGGTCGGGTTGTCGGCGATGCCCAGCATGCGTCCGGCTTGGTCGTAGTAGGGCGCGAGTTCGCTCGCCCAGTCGGTGATGAGCGCCCACTGAGGATCCTTGAAGAAAGTAGGGCCTGGTACGTACAGCGTGTTCGCGTAGACGAGCGATCCCCCACCCACTCCGGCGCCGGCCAGGATCGCGACGTCCTTCATCACGTGAATGCGCTGAATACCGAACAACCCCAGCGCTGGTGCCCATAGGAACTTGCGCAGGTCCCACGAAGACTTCGCGAAGTCCTGATCGCGGTAACGGCGCCCAGCCTCGAAGACCCCGACCCGGTAGCCCTTCTCGGTCAACCGCAAAGCGGAGACCGAACCGCCGAAGCCGGAGCCGATCACGGCAACGTCCAAATCGAACCTCACCGGATCGCTCTTCGGTGCAGCCACGAAACCTCCTACTTCAAGCCCAACTTCTTCATCAGACCCATCGCCCCCGCAAGGGTGTCACCCCAACGCTCATCAGACCACCCGAATTGCGGACCGAATCCCAAGGCCCGCTGGGTGGCGATGGTCTGCGCCTCGGTGTACTTGAGCATTCCCTCATCGCCATGCCGCCTACCAAGACCGGAGGCCCCCATGCCGCCCATAGGTGCGCGCTTACTCGCCCAGGCCGCGGCGTACCCCTCGTTCACGTTGACGGTCCCAGCGCGCAGTTGTCGGGCGATCATCTGGGCTGCCCGATTGTCACGGCTCACCACCGAGGCGTTCAGCCCATACTCGCTTTCGTTCGCTCGGCGAACCGCTTCGGCATCCGAGCCGACGGGATAGACGGCCACCACCGGGCCGAATGTCTCGACCGAACATAGCGTCATGGAATCGTCTACATCCGTGAGCACGGTGGGTTCGTAAAAGTACGGCCCGATGTCCGGTCTGGCTTTCCCTCCGACAACTACGTTCGCTCCGCCAGCCACCGCGTCGTCGACGTGTGCCGCCACGCGCTGCAACTGCCTGTCGGAAATGAGCGAACCGATATCCGACCCCCAACCCACGTGGGCGGACAGCCGCAGTGCGTATGTTCGGCGAGCGAAGGCAGCGAGGAACTCGTCGAATATCGATTCGTGGACGTAGATGCGCTCCATCGATATGCACAACTGTCCGGAGTTGGAGAAGCTGCCACGCAGCGCCACCGATGCCGCGAACTCAGGATCGGCGTCGGCGCGCACGATCATCGCGTTCTTCCCACCGAGCTCCATGGAGCAGCCGATCAGCCGCTGCCCGCAGCGCGCCGCAACCTCGCGCCCCACCGCAGTGGAACCGGTGAACATGACGTAGTCGGACCTATCGATCACCATCGGACCGACCACCGGGCCCTCGCCCGAAACGACCGAGAACACACCCTCCGGCAGCCCCGCCTGCGCGAGCAGATCAGCGATCCACAGCGCGGAGAGCGTGGTCTGGACATCGGGCTTCAGCACGACGGTGTTGCCGGCGATCATCGCCGGAATGGCATCGCTGATCGCCAGGGTGATCGGGTAGTTCCACGGGGCGATCACTCCCACCACACCCTTGGGCACGCGTCGTTCGACCACCCCGACCGCACCCGGAAGAGCGCCGAGGTGCTTTCGTGGCCGCAGCAGGCGGCGCGCGTCGCGGGAGTAGTGCCGTGCCGTGATGCAAACGTCCAGGACTTCCTCGTTTGCATCCTTGCGCGCCTTGCCCGTTTCCCGCTGCACCAGATCGAGCCCGGCATGCCGGCTCGCCAGGATCAGATCGTGGAAGCGCAGCATCACGGCGCATCGGGACGTCAAGGACTGCGCAGCCCAGGCGGATTGCACATCGCGTGCTAGCGCGAAGGCAGCATCGACGTCGGCCTCGGTGCTGGTTGGTAGGGGATACAGCAGGTCCCCTGTGAACGGCTCCACCACATCGCGGGTTGGGCCGGTGGCTCTCAGTCGCGTCAGTAGAGATGAATCCACGATCAACCTCACTCGCGTCCTACGGACAGATCCTGAAATGTATCCCGTTCGACGTTTCCCCCGGATTCCGGGGGAAACGTGCCGATCGGGACCGATTCCGGGGGAAGCGAAGCGAATCCCCCGGAATCCGGGGGAAACGTCTGGGGGGGTTAGGACGTGATGACCATGTCGACCCGCTGGAACTCCTTGAGGTCCGAGTAACCGGTGGTGGCCATCGCTTTACGCAGCGCTCCCACGATGTTGACGGTGCCGTCCGCGCGCTGGGACGGACCGTTCATGATCTCGGCGAACGTACCCACCTGATCCATGATGTGTCGCTCCCCGCGCGGCAGATCTGCATGCCAGGCTTCAGCTCCCCAGTGGGCTCCGTGGCCAGGTGCATTGGTTGCACGCGCGAACACCGATCCCACCATCGCAGCGTCAGCTCCACAGGCGAATGCCTTGACGATGTCGCCGCTGGAACCCATAGAGCCGTCGGCGATCACGTGCACGTAGCGTCCACCGGACTCATCGAGATAATCGCGCCGGGCAGCCGCGACCTCCGCGACCGCCGTAGCCATCGGTACACGCACGCCGATCACGTCGGCCGTGGTGTGGCTGGCACCGCCGCCGAAACCGACGAGCACACCGGCTGCGCCGGTGCGCATGAGGTGCAGCGCTGCCTGGCGTGTACTGCAGCCGCCGACGATCACCGGTACGTCTAGGTCGTGGATGAATTCCTTGAGGTTGAGTTCTTCTCCATTGCTGGTCACGTGTTCGGCAGAGACCGTGGTACCACGGATCACGATGATGTCCGCACCTGCCTTCGCCGCGATAGGCGCAAGTTCAGCTGTGCGTTGCGGGGAGACGGCAACCGACACGGTGATGGCGGCTTCCTTCATCTCATCGATGCGCTGCTTGATCAGTCCACGATCGACGGAAGCATCCGCATATACGCGCTGCAGGTGGGCAGTTGCGGTAGCGGAGTCTTGTTCGGCGATCTTCGACAGCAACGGGAGCGGATCGGTGTAGCGGGTCCACAGTCCTTCGATATTCAAGGATGCCAGCGCACCGAGTCGAGCGAGTTCGATGGCACTGGCTGGGGAGACCACCGAGTCCATGGGCGCGACCAGCAGCGGGGTGGGAAACGAGTACGCGTCGATATTCCAGGTGGTGGAAACATCTTCGGTGTTGCGGGTGCGCCGGCTCGGGGCGATCGCAACTTCATCGAAGGAGTAGGAGCGGGCGGCCTGTTTGGAGCCGCCGATGAGGACCTCGGCCATGGCTACCGCCCTGAGTAGTTGGGGGCTTCGAGCATCATCTGCACATCGTGCGGGTGACTCTCGCGAAGGCCGGCTGCGGTGATCTGCACGAAACGGCCGCGCTCGATGAGTTCGGCGATAGTGGCGGTGCCGGCATAGCCCATGGCCGCGCGAAGGCCGCCGACGAGTTGGTGACCGACTGCCGCTAGCGGTCCGCGGTAGGCGACCATGCCTTCGATGCCCTCTGGTACGAGTTTGTCGTCGCTAAGGACGTCATCCTGGAAATAGCGATCCTTGCTGTACGAGCGGGCCTGACCCCGAGACTGCATCGCACCGAGGGAACCCATCCCGCGGTAGGACTTGAACTGCTTGCCGTTCACGAATACGACGTCGCCGGGTGCTTCCTCGCAACCGGCGAGCAGCGAGCCGAGCATCACGGTGCTTGCGCCGGCCACGATCGCCTTGGCGATGTCGCCTGAGTACTGAATGCCGCCGTCGCCGATCACCGGAACACCGGCGGAGGAACACGCGCGGTACGCCTCATTGATGGCGGTGATCTGCGGAACGCCGACGCCGGCCACCACGCGGGTGGTGCAGATCGAACCGGGCCCCACGCCCACCTTCACGCCGTCGGCCCCGGCATCGACGAGTGCCTTCGCGCCCTCGAAGGTGGCGACGTTTCCACCCACGATGTCGATGCTGGTTTCCTTCTTCAGCCGGCGAACCATGTCCAGGACCGCCTGCGAGTGACCGTGCGCGGTGTCTACGACGAGGAAGTCCACGCCGGCCTCGACGAGCGCGCTCGCTCGCTTCTCGGCGTCTTCCCCCACACCCACTGCAGCGCCCACCACGAGTCGGCCATCGGCGTCTTTGGTTGCGTGTGGGTACTTGTCGGACTTGACGAAGTCCTTGACGGTGAACAGACCCTTGAGCTTGTTGTCCGAATCCACGATCGGCAGTTTCTCGACCTTGTGTCGGGCAAGAAGCGCGAGCGCATCGTTGGGATCGATGCCGAATGGTGCCGTGATGAGCGGCATGCGGGTCATGACCTCGTGCACCGGGCGTGACATGTCCTCTTCGAAGCGCATGTCGCGGTTGGTCACGATTCCCTGCAGCGTTCCAGACTCATCCACCACCGGAACACCGGAGATGCGGTAGCGCCCACACATCGCATCGACATCGGCGAGGGAATCGTTCGGGCTACAGGTAATCGGGTTACCGACCATGCCTGCCTCTGACCGCTTGACCAGATCAACCTGGCCGGCCTGCTCATCGAGCGGCAAATTTCGATGGAGGACACCCACACCTCCCTGGCGGGCCATCGCGATGGCCATGCGCGCCTCGGTGACCGTGTCCATGGCGCTGGAGACCAGGGGCATGCGCACGGCGATGTTCCGGGTGACCAAGCTCGTTGTGTCGACGTTGGAGGGGACGATGTCCGACTCCCCCGGAAGCAGCAGGACGTCGTCGAACGTCAACCCCTGGAGGGCGACCTTGCCGCTTTCATTCGCCTGACGAGCAGTACCTGCCACGGAGCCAGGCTACTCACATGCCGAGGGCGCGGGAGAGTCGTGTCACAGCCTCGGTCAGATCGGCGGCCACGTTCACCCCAGGAGGCGGAGAGCCTTTCCATCCCGGACCACCGGCGATGACGGTCGGGCTCGGGCGCAAGGTGGTGAGGTCGGAGAGCACGTGAACCTGGGCCGAGCCCGGGATCTGCGCCCACACGAACACCGCGGCGGGTCCGGTGCGACGTACAGCCTGAGTCAATGTCTCCTGCGGAACCCGTGGACCGAGCATGCGAACACCGATGCGTCGCTCAGCCAGCGCCGCCGCGACGGCCCAGAGCGGAAGGAAGTGCGTCTCTTCGTTGGTCGCCGAGAGGAGAACCAGCCGCGCGTTGACCGGATCCTTCAGTTCCCGGGTGCGCTCGGCGAGTACCGAATGAACTGCGTCGCTGAGCACGTGCTCGACGTCGATACCGCGACCACTCGTCTCCCACCGCTGACCCACGCCGGTCAAGACCGGAACCAGCAGGTGATCCCACGTAGAGATGACGCCGCGTCGATCGATCGACTCACGGATGATTCGCTGGCACGCTGCACCATCGAGCGCAAGCGCGGCGCGCGCGAGTCCGCGTGAAGCCGGAGTACCACCCGGAATCGGGATGACCTGGCCTCCACCCGTCCGACCTGATGACTCCACTCCCCCCGATTCCCATGACGGCATCTCACCTCCGGTCGCGACGCTCGTCGCGATGTCGGTGATGGGAGCAAGAGACGAAGGATCGACGTCGAGTGCTATCGCCTCCTTGGCTGCATCGCCAGGAGGGATGCCGGCGAGCACCAACTTGCGCATGTGCTCCAGGCGGGTGAGGTCCACCGCGGTGTAGCGCCGGTGCGAGCCCGCGCGGTGTTCGGAGGGACCCAGGCCGTAACGGCGGTCCCAGGTTCGCAAGGTGGCCGGCGCGACGCCCAATCGGCGCGCGACGGCGGCGACGGTCAGCCCGGGACCCTGGGGTCGGCCGTCCGCCCCCTGGGGATCGCTCAACTCGCTGACCACCGGGCAATTCTGCGAGTGAAACGCCCATCGCGCATCCGGAGGGTTATGGGGGCATTTGTCGCCAAATATCGCGGCACTGACCGGTTCGGACATTGTTCAACTTGGGGTATTGACTAAGTGCTGGCGCGATTGCTATCGTTTCACCACCTACTGAGAGAGGGCACGTCATGGCTGATGTCTCACGACTCCCTGGACCAAATGCCGACATTTGGGACTGGCAGCTCCAAGGCTCCTGCCGTGGCGAGGACCCGGGGATCTTCTTCCACCCCGAAGGCGAACGAGGTCCGGCGCGGGCCGCTCGCGAGGCAGCCGCCAAGGCAATCTGCGCGAATTGCCCGGTCCTTACCCAATGCGCTGCGCACGCCCTCGAGGTCCGCGAGCCGTACGGGGTATGGGGTGGTCTATCCGAAGACGATCGCGAGGCGATCTACGCGGGCCGTCGCCGTCTACCGGTTGCGGTCTGACGATCGCATAGGGACCACCCGCAGCCGACAAACTTTCTGCATCCCTCCTCACACAAACGAAGGGCGCCGGTGATCCCGGCGCCCTTCGTTGTGTAGTGGCTTCTTCTGGGGGAACGCGTGCGGGCCTAGTGCGAGTGCCCGTGGTGGGAGTGTCCGTGCCCGGCCGGCTCGTCTTCTTGTTCCGGCTTCTCCACGACGAGCGCTTCGGTGGTCAGCAGCATGGCGGCGATGGATGCGGCGTTCTCCAATGCTGAACGAGTGACCTTCACCGGATCGATCACGCCCTGGGCGATCAAATCGCCGTATTCGCCGGTCGCGGCGTTCAGGCCGTGTCCGGCTGGCAACTCCGCAACCTTCGAGACCACGACATAGCCGTGATCGCCGGCGTTCTCGGCGATCCAGCGCAGCGGCTCGGAGGTTGACCGGCGCACGATGCCCACACCCGTCGCCTCGTCACCTTCGAGTCCGAGGTCGTCCTTCAGCACGTTCGATGCCTGCACGAGTGCAGTCCCGCCACCGGAGACGATGCCCTCCTCGATGGCCGCGCGAGTCGCCGACACTGCGTCCTCGATGCGATGCTTCTTCTCCTTGAGCTCGACCTCGGTGTGACCGCCCACGCGGATAACCACCACACCGCCGGCGAGCTTCGCGAGACGTTCCTGCAACTTTTCTCGGTCCCAGTCGGAATCGGAGTTCTCGATCTCACGCTTGATCTGAGCAACGCGCTCCTCCACGGCAGCGTGGTCACCGCCACCATCGACGATGGTCGTGTTGTCCTTCGTCACCACGATGCGACGTGCCGAACCGAGGACGTCGAGGCCCACCTGATCGAGCTTCAAGCCGACCTCGGGTGAGACGACCTGGGCGCCGGTCAATATTGCGATGTCCTGCAAGATCGCTTTGCGACGATCACCGAAGGCCGGAGCCTTGACGGCGCACGAGGTGAAGGTCCCGCGGATGCGGTTCACCACGAGCGTGGACAGTGCCTCGCCCTCGACATCCTCAGCGATGATCAGCAACTGCTTGCCGGCCTGCACCACCTTCTCCAACAGCGGAAGGATCTCGCTCACCGCGGAGATCTTGCCCTGCACCAGCAGGATGCGCGCATCCTCGAGGACCGCTTCCATGCGATCGGCGTCGGTGACGAAGTACGGCGAGATGTAGCCCTTGTCGAACTGCATGCCCTCGGTGAAGTCCATCTCCATTGCGGTCGTGCTGGACTCCTCGACGGAGATCACACCATCCTTACCGACCTTGTCGAAGGCGTCGGCGATCATGCCGCCGATCTCAGCGTCTTGGCTGGAGATGGTCGCGACGTGTGCGATCTCCTCCTTGCCATTCACCTCGCGCGCCATATCGACGAGTTTGTCGGTCACGGCCTTGACGGCTTGGTCGATACCGCGCTTCAAGGACATGGGGTTGGCGCCGGCCGTGACCTGCTTCAAGCCGTCGTGGACCATTGCCTGGGCGAGAACGGTTGCGGTGGTGGTGCCATCACCCGCGATGTCGTTGGTCTTGGTGGCAACTTCCTTCGCCAACTGCGCGCCGAGATTCTCGTAGGGATCTTCCATCTCGATTTCGCGAGCGATCGTGACCCCATCGTTGGTGATGGTGGGAGCGCCCCACTTCTTGTCGATCACGACGTTGCGGCCTTTCGGACCCAACGTCACGCGGACGGCGTCGGCGAGAGCATCGACACCGCGCTCGAGGCTGCGGCGGGCCGCTTCGTCGAATTCCAAAATCTTGGACATGTTCTTCCTTGGTCTAGGGGTGGTGAGCTGAGGCTTCGATAAACCGTGAGCCCCGGCCCCGCGTGGGGACCGGGGCTCACGGCATGGATTTCGGAGGGATTCCTACTTCTCGACGACGGCGAGAACGTCGCGCGCCGAGAGGATGAGGTACTCCTCG
>CAYPSE010000042.1:0-11392 GCA_964413305.1 uncultured Rubrivirga sp.
GATGACCGGATCGATATCCATGACCGCACAATACCCCAATACCCTCTGGGGTATCCTTGACAACATGCCACAGGAGCGCGCACACGAGCATGGAAGAGCCGTTCAGGAGCCCCTGGCTCCCCTGGCCCGCAATCTGCGCCAGGCGATTCCCGAGGTGTACGCGGGATTCAAGGAACTCCACTCGAGCGCGATGGCCGAGGGTGCGCTGCCGACAAAGATGAAGGAGCTCATCGCGCTCGCGCTGTCCGTGGGTGCGCAGTGCGACGGCTGCATCGCGGCACACGCCCGGGGGGCAGCCCGGGCTGGAGCGACGAAGGAGGAGGCGGCCGAGGCGATCGGCGTCACTTTCTTGATGCAGGGTGGCCCGGCCACCGTCTACGGCCCCCGCGCCTTCGACGCCTTCTGCGAGTACTACGACGCCCAGCACGGACAACAATCCTGAAGCACTCATCCCCCGGACGTATCGCACTGGTCGGCAGCGGCGAGTACCTGCCGGCTATGCAGGACACCGAGGCCTGGCTACTCGAGGGAAGGCCGCGTCGCTACGTCCAACTGGCGACCGCTGCTTCACTCGAGGGGGAGTCGTCACTCAAGCGATGGCACGAGCTGGGTGCCCAAGCGGCCGAGCGGCTCGGTGCCGAGCAGATCGTGATCGACGTTCGCGTTCGGCAGGACGCATTCGACGAACTGCACGTCGATGCCATCGCCGGCGCCGGATTGATCTACCTGTCGGGTGGAAACCCACAACATCTGGCGCGCACACTCATCGACACCCCTGTGTGGGACGCGATACGAACCGCCTGGTTAGACGGTTCATCAATCGCCGGCTGCTCGGCGGGCGCTATGGCACTAGGTGGCTACGTCCCCGATATCCGTCACCCCCGTCAGGGCGGCCAGGATGGGCTGGGGTTGGTGCCCTCGCTGCGCGTGCTTCCACACTTCGACGTCTATGCCAAATGGATACCCGACTTGGTGATGCGTCCGCTGCTAGCCCAGGGTGCAACGGTGGTGGGCATAGACGAGCAGACTTCCCTGCAGGCCGAACCACCCACGGATCCTGAGGAACCGTGGGAGTTTCGCGGCGTGGGTCGCGGATCGTGTTGGCGGATCGAAGTGGACCGCAAGTATCGGGTGAACGCACCGTTGCGCTTGCCGGTCGCACTCGGCTAGGTGCCGTCAACCAAGCGGTGGCTCGACTCCCCACAGTCGTCCGCGGTGCCGCGCAACGAATCGATAGACAACGCCGGCCACCGGACGAACGGGGGCCGAAGCGATCAGGCTCCCCACTGGTCTCCACACGCCTCGCCCGCTCTTCAACACCTCGGCAACGGCTAGTTCACCGGCTACCGGCCCTTCGGGCCCGACGAGCTGCACGGCTTGCGCGCACTGCTCGTCGGTGAGCCCGTACTCGGTGACATCCACCGACTGGTACGGCATGAAATCGACATCAGCGTGAACCTTCGTTCGTGCGAACTCAACGCTCCAAGTGCAAAAGCCACAGCGTCCGTCGAACAACACCATCGATCGATCAAGGTGCATCACCGCGACTCCACCACGGCCGCCAGTTGCTCACACTGATCCCGGGCCGCCGCCTGCGCATATTTCGCGAAGTCCCAGCGGGAGTTGGGGATCTGCTCGATCTGGGTCCGAGAAGACGCGGCCAGTTCTTCTGCGAAATTCGCAGTCTCCGCCAGCGCCTCCGCCAGAGGTTCGAATCGCGAATCGATCTGCGCCACCCGTCGCGCCGCATCCAAGCGGGTGTTCGCTCGCACGACGTTGGCGGCGAGCTGACTGGCATCGGCCTCAAGCGCCGAGACGGCAGGTGAGTTCGGTTCATCCCAACCGCAGGCGATCGCTGCATCAGGTTCCAGTGCAGTCGAGCCGCAACCGGACACTGCAACCAGCGCAAGCGCAGCGAGGGCGAGCATCCGAGTCACGCCACCACCGTAGGTGGCGCGCGAGGACGGGACTGCACCCCAGTGCCCGAGCATGGGCCACACTGGCCGGGTGTCCACCGTCCTGCGTCCGGGTGTCCGCACGTTCAAGCCCAGGCGCAGTCGCATCACCCCTCGGCAGCAGCGAGCACTCGACAACGCCGGAAACTACCCCGGAGTACTCATTTCGGGTGATGAAGGTGCGACGGTGTGGACTGCTGGGCGTCCGGTCGTCATGGACATCGGGTTCGGCTCGGCCGAGCCGGTCGTGCACCTGGCTCGGACATTCCCCGAGCAGACGATCCTCGCCGTGGACGTCCACACCCCCGGCGTCGGTGACCTCGTCGATCGCATCGTCACCGACCGGATTCCAGGCGTGTTCGTGATGGAAGCCGATGCCCTGGAGGTTCTCCCCCGACTCCCGGGAGCATTGGCAGGGGTCCGTTCGTTCTTCCCAGATCCCTGGCCCAAGGCGCGCCATCACAAGCGGCGTCTGGTGCAGCCGGCCGTGCTTGATGCGGTGTCTGCCGTGCTCGAAAGCGGTGGCTTCTGGCATCTGGCAACGGACTGGAGTGAGTACGCAGAATCGATGATCGAGGTGTTTGGGGCCGATGCTCGTTGGAGTGGGGGCGTGATCGAACGACCTTCATGGCGCCCGATGACGCACTTCGAATCACGCGCACTCCGTGAGGGGCGCCCCATCACCGACATGTGGTTCACCCGAAAGTGAACTAGCGTCCAGGCATGCGGGTTATCGGCATCCTCATGGCCGGGCTGCTGCTGGCCGGCTGCGCGAGCGACACCAGCACCGGTGGCGCGGAACCTTCATCGGCGGATCCGACCACCCAGTCGCCCGCTCCCACGCAAACGCAACGGGCCCCCGCACCGAGCGATCGCCCCGAGCCGTGCGAAGACGTGATGTCCCAACGCGCTCAAGGGACGATTCGCTCGCAGCAGAGAGCTCTCGCGAAGGCCGATTTCGCAGCAGCCCGGGCCTACGCTTCGAACAATTTCCGCTCGGGTGTGTCGGTCGAGCAGTTCCAGACCATCATCGAGGGCAGTTACTCGTTTCTTCTGGACGATCCACCACTGACCTTCGTGGACTGTCAGCGTCGTGGTGACTCAGCCCTCATCCGAGTCGAGGTTGCCGGGTCGCCGGTGACGATCATGCTCTACGGGCTGGTGCTGGAGGATGAGTCGTGGTTCATCGATGCGGCATCGGTGGCCGGGACTCGCGACGACGTCACGACGTAGCAGCAGATGGGCTCTTGCCACGCAGCAACCACACCAGTGCCACCAAGTACACCGAAGCCGCAGCGAGGAGTCCTACGCCCGCCCCGAACCGGACCAGGAACGCACCCAATGCGGCGCCCAGGACAGCACCTACCGTGAAGCACGCGAGCGGAATTGCAAACTGCACGAAGTCCACGGAGAAGCGGCCCTGACCCAGCGCGAACGCGGCGAACATGAGGTTGCCGGTCATGATTTCGGCGAACACCCCTCCGAGCGCGAGGAAGCACACTGCATCGACGAGTCCACAGATGGCCGTGAGCAGAACCCGGGCGTGGTCGGAAGTCCCAAAGCCACCATCACCGGGTGCTCTCGAGACATTCCTCGATGCACGCGACCACCGCCGATTGCACGCGCATCCAGTCGGTTGGACCACTGCGATCCTTGCAGGCACGACGGTAGATCCCGGCTCCTGACATTTCGATATCACCGTGTCCGGCGCCAGGGACGACCACGACACTCCCCGGTCGCCGCGCATCCAGGAAAGACGTCAATCGGCCGTGACGATTGCACGGATTGGGTGGTGCCATCACGGCGCGAATCGGCACAGATTGGAGCTCGCTCCACGCCCGCTCGATGAGGTGGTTCGGGCTGTCGTTGCCGTCGACGAACACCAGCCCAGCAAGTTGAACGCCCGACTTAACGAATGTGCGCGCCATCCACGATCCCGCTGCTGCACCGGCGGAGTGACCCACGATCACGACCGGCCCGGCAAGACGATTCGACTGCACCAGCCGTTCGGCCAGCCGATCGAGGTTACGGCGATCGTTCATCAGTATCGGAAGCCACCGCGGCGCAATGGCGGGTCGAAAGCATGTCCAGCCACGCCGTTCACACGCTTCGCAGAAGGCCGCCAAATGTACCGGGCCTCGAGTGAAGGCGTGTAGGGCGAGGATCGTCGGCACTGCGTGGGCTGAGTGAGTGCGCTAGATGGCCGATGTGGGGCGAAGCGGCAGACCTGCTGCCTGATATACCGAGTCAATGAACTCCGCTTGCACGAGCGCGTCCTCAGCATCGGAGTAGATGGGCGCATCGTTCCGCACGTGGTCGGCAAATGCCTCGAGTTGATAGGTGTATGTAGACTTCTTGCCCATCTCTTCAGTGCGCGGCTCCCCGTTGACGGTCACTTCGATGCGATCATCCAACGCTGCTACGCAGAAATTGTGGGCGAATGCTTCACCATTACTACCGGTGATGCGCATTGTGAAGTCCATCTCCGGCACGGTGAAACTAGTGATGAAATGCGCGGTGAGTCCTGACGGATACACAAGATTCGCTTCCATCGTCTCATCCATTCCGGGATTTCCCGCGTGTTCTATCGCCGACGCCGAGACGACAGACGGTTCTCCACCCCCCACGGCGCCGAGGGTGCGTAGGCCGTGGATCGCGTAGCAACCGACATCCATGGTCGCTCCACCGGCAAGGGCAAGATTGAGACGTGGATCGCTATGGTCCCGGAGCGGGAAGGACATGTGGACATCGATGTTCTGCAGTTCACCGAGTTCCCCCGAAGCCGCAATCTCCAGCATGCGGGCAATGACGGGGTGGTAGCGGTAATGGAATGCCTCCATGAACTTCACGTTCGAATTCGCAACAGCATCACGGACGGCGCGGGCTTCTGCGGCGTTGCTCGCCGACGGCTTCTCACTCAACACGTGCTTGCCGGCAGCGATCGCCCGCAGGTTCCACGGGCCATGAAGCCCGTTGGGCAGGGGGTTGTAGATCGCTTCGACTTCGGGATCGTCGATCACGGCCTGGTAGGAGTCCAAAACGCGCTCCACGTCGCCATCCGCTGCGAATTGCTCGGCCCGCCCCCGATCCCGGGCGGCGACGGCGACTAGCCGATGGCCGGTGAGTCGTGCCGGAACGACGATCGCCTTGTCGCTGATCCGGGCTGCTCCGAGTACTCCAATGCGAAGGGGCTCCATAGCCGATCACCTTAGACTCACGGGCGGATTGAGGGCGACATGCTGGAGGAGCCATGACGACGATCGCCTCCCGACTCGCGACGTTGATCTCCTTCGACTTCTCCCGCGCCGATTGGCCCGACGCCGTCCGGGGCACGATCGTCACGGCCATCGCCACCACGATCCCGGTGGTCATGGGAGACCTTGAGAAGGCGATCCCGCTGTCCATTGGTGCTGCGTTCATTGCAGTCAGTGAGTCTGGACAGGAGTTTTCCCGGCGTTGGCGCGCGATGCTGTGGACCACCGCAGCGCTTATGGTCGCAGTCGGCCTAGGCTCGACGCTTTCGAACGTCTACTTTCTTGCGATCGCATTAACGGCAGTGGTTGCGTTCGTCTGCGGTGCGATCGGGTTCCTTGGTCCGCGTTTCGCCGTGGGCGGCCTGCTCTCACTCGTGCTGTTCGCCATTTACGTGGGAGTTCCGGTCCCCCTCGATGACGCACTCACGTCGGCAGCACTAGTCGGGCTCGGTGGCCTCGTTCAAGCGATCGCGAGCGTCGGGATGAGCATGGTGCGCGGCAAGCACCGCCTTCCGCAATCGCAACTCGAGCCACTTCCTGCCGTTACCGATCTGTGGCGGGGTGATCACACTTTCCTAGCGCACGGCATCAGGCTGGCGATCGTCATGGCCATCGCCACAACCATTTCCGAAAGTGTGTCCATTCCGCACCCCTATTGGCTGCCGATGTCGGTTGCCTGGATGAGTAAGCCGGACCGCGATGGGACCGTGGTGCGGGTCCTGCACCGCATGGTAGGCACGGTCGCAGGCCTGCTCATCGCATTCCTTGTAGTCGTTCTCTTCCGGCCGTCCGGAAGCACCTTCCTGCCCATCGCACTCTTCGGTGTCGCTTTTGCGATTGCGTTCATCTGGGCCAACTACGCCATCGCAGTGATGGGTGTCACTATTTGGGTGGTTTCTTTGTTTGCGATGGTGGGTGATCCTGTCATCTCAACAATGGACGCACGCTTGCTCGCCACCGCTGGCGCTGCCGTACTCGTCCTCGTTGCCGCCTGGATTCCCACGCTGCTAGCTCGGCGAAAGATTCGGCCCACACTCGCCCCCTAGGGCGCGAGTCGCGCTCGAGTGATGGAAGCGTCGCTGCTGCGGCGCCGTCCCGAGATGAAGGGCAGCATCGCGAGTCCGGCCACGCCTCCGATGAACATGCCGCTGGCAAGTTCGGTCACAACCGGGAAGTTCAAGACGACGAGAAGCGCGGAGACACTCGCCCCGACCACCATGCCGAAGAGACCCACGAGTGCTGCGGCTGATCCCGCTGAGTTCGGGAAGGGATCGAGCGCGAGCGCCGTGCCATTCGCACTGACCATCGCAACGGTCAGCATCGCCAAGCCAACAGCGAGCACGAATACACCAAGAAGGGGACCGAGCAGCCCGGACGCAAGGAGGATCCCGGAGGAGATGACCTGTAGAACGACCGCTCCCACGATCAAGCGCTGCATCGACAGGTTCCTGAGCAGTCGACGGTTGATCGGAGCGCCCAGCGCGAAGCACAAGGACAGGAAGCCGAACAGCAGTGCGAACTGCACTTCACCCAATCCGAAGAAGTCCATGAGTATCGCCGGTGCCGTGGAGATGAAGCCAAACAAAGTTACATAGGAGAATCCGATGATCAGGGCCGGGGCCAGGAATCGTGGATCCGTGACCAACACTGCGTATACCCGAGCGGCTGATACGAATCCGTTGTCATTGCGTCGATCGACCGTCAAGGTTTCCGGAATTCGCGTTGACACGGCGATGCACGCGATACCGAACACGGCTAGGAAGTAGAACAGCGTCCTCCAACCACCCAACCCAAGGAGAGCGGCTCCCAGCGTGGGCGCCAATACCGGCGCGAGGCCGAAGACCATCACGACGATGGAGAGCGCTTTCGCGAGTTCCTTGCCCTGATACAGATCCCGCACTATCGCTCGAGCGATAACCACGCCTGCCGCTCCTCCGAGGGACTGCAGGAATCGGAATCCCAGGAGTACCTCAAAGGTGGGTGCGAGCGCGCACGCCAAGGACGCAACGCTGAACAGGACCAGTCCCGCAAGCAGGGGTTTCTTGCGTCCGAATCGGTCGGACAACGGGCCATAGAGAATCTGTCCGACACCCATACCGATCATCGAAGTGGTCAGTGTCAGCGGAACCGTCGTGACAGGAACCCCGAGATCGACGGCCACGTCAGGGAACGCAGGAAGGTACAGGTCGATCGCCATCGGCCCGAACGTGGTGAGCAACCCCAAGATGACGAGCGTAAGCGCGCGTCCACGACCTACGGTCAGGGATTCGACTCTCACGCCGAAACACTAAGGGTGGCGAATACCAACACCGCGGACGCCTCAAGGACACACATGCGCCCCACTATCGAAGGTTGATGGTCCCAATCGAATTTCCGGTAGCCACATAGGCGGCATCGTCATTCGCTGCGAACGCTTCGACCCGACTCACTCGCCCCGCCTCGCGCCATTGCGCGCCGTCCTCGCTCCGATGAACGGTGCCGTCTCCATCGAGCCGCCATAGGAAGTTGCCGCTCGGTGACGCGGAAACGAGGATCCCAGGAACGCCGATCTCCTCGACTCCATCGTCACCGGGTTCCCAGGCAAGCAGCCCACGATCAGGTGTTCCGAGCCACACTCGGTCGCCGAACCAAGCCACCGACGTTGGCGTGACGAGCGGGCCGGCCTGCCAGGAAACACCAGCGTCGGTGGACCACTGCAATGGCCCGCGCGTGTCCCAGCCGACGACCTCATCCTCGCGTACCGCCAATCCGTGGAAGTCCACCTGCCCTAACAAACTGACGGACTCCCAAGTCCGCCCTCCATCTTCACTCGTCAGCAGCCCCAATGGGTTGGGCAAAGTAGACCCGGGGCCGGGGTGGCCGCTGGCCACCAGTGTGGCGTCAGCCCCACCCGCGAATCCCATGAAGTCGTCACGAGAGGACCCAACGGGCTCGGATTCACCGGTCTTGGGATTGACCCGATGGACACCATCATGCGTGCCGAATAGGAGTCCATCTCCGTCCACCACAACCCCGTGAACGTGTCCCAACGCAGGACTTATCTCAACGAGGGCGGCCGTGCTATCACCGGAGAGGAAAGCCCGCAACTGCACGATCTCCTTCTCCTGGGTCACGATGATTTCCCGCGCCAGAGCGGCCACCGCTGGATGCGATCCGCGAGCCAAGACATCCTCAGCCATCGAAACTGCACCTTCGTGATGCTCGATCATGTATTGAGCGAACAAGGCATCGAAAGTCGGACCCTGAGCGGACGCCAAAGCATCCAATTGGGCGTCAGAGAGCATGCCTTCCATTCCGTGCGAGCCGTGCGACATCATTGCGTCGGCCCCAGACATGCGGGGCACACCCCACTGATCAAGCCAAGAGGCCATGAGTTCGATCTCCGGGTCTTGCGCTGCCTTGATTTCGGCAGCCAAGGCGAGTAACTGGGAATCTTCGGCTCGACCAGCCGCGAGGTCGGCCATCACGACCGCCTGCTCATGATGCGGAATCATCATTTGAGCGAACATGACATCGTCGGGATTGGCTCCTTCGGCGACATCCATCATGTCGATGCCGTTGGACGTCGGGGCTTGACTACTTGGCTCACTCGCGCAGGCGCCGACGGATAGCACCACAGCACACGCGAGGCTCACGAAAGTCGTGATTCTTATTGCGGAACGAACACTCATCACTACTCCTGTTGATTGTCGAATGGGAACGTGCGCCTTCAACGAGACTCACTCGTTGAGTGGCCCGTTACGTTCGACTTATCGACAGGATGTGAAGGTCTGGTGGGTCTTCGATTCGAGGGCTGACCCTCACCTCATGTTTGCGTTCCAGGAGATCTCGCCTACGGGCAGCCACACCACGCGTGGTGCGAAGGACCGCACCCACTGCAATGAGAAGCGCCAAGCAGGCAAGTCCCGGAGTCCAGTCCTGAACAGCGGCATCGGAGTCCGGTGCTTGTTGAGGTGAATCCGTTGACGGTTCAGCAGCGACCACGTGCACGACCTCGTGGTGTGCGACCGGCTGATTGCAAACTATCGACGTCAGATGGTGCATACCCACCACCGAAAGCGCCACTGTCACGGCCAGCAGGAGGCGCTGCCACAGTGGGCTCTCCTGCCGAGTCGTCGTCACCTCGTCATTGTCACACGACGCCTAGCCGATCGCTCGAGTAAGCCGGTCACGGCTCGTGACGACGGGTCCGCGCCGCGAAGGCCAGCTTCAAGATGCGGTACCGATGAGGGCGGTACGGCTCGAGTAGCTCGAGCATCCGTTCATCGTTCGCGCGGCGTTCACCCACCAGCGTTGAGGACAGTAGCGATGGAATCCCTGAATCCCCCACGATCACGGTGTCCGGATCGCCCCAGGTGAACGCACTGAGACAACTGACGGTCCAAGGTCCGATCCCGGAGATCGATATCAGTGGGCTCCGAGCCTCTTCGACGGGTCCGTCGACAAAGGACTGGAGACGTGTAGCCACGACAGCCACGTTGACGAGTGCTTGAGCTCGCTGGGAATCGATGCCATATCGACGAAATTCAGTGGGATGGGTGCGCGCTACGCGTGCCGAATCCGGCGGTGCCAGCAATCCTTCGACACCGTCAATAGGAGTGCCCATTCCTTGTACGAGTGTCCGCCACTGCATCGCTGCGTCACGACGGTGCACTCGTTGCTGCACGATGATCCACGCAATGTCGTGCCACAGCGTTCCCGTACGCGCGACTCGATCGCCTCGAAAGCGCGCCCACAAGCGCCGCACGATCGGATCGGTAGGAGCGAAGGAAGTGGCATCGTCGCTCGCGCCCAACAGGTCTGACCCGTTATCAAGAAGCCAGGAAGCACCGTCGCCCCACGCCGTAAGGATCACTTCCCCGGAATCTGGTTGCCAGCGGGCTTGAATTGCCCCCGGACCTTCGGGAGTGATGGTTGAGCGCGTCATCGCGTTCCGCTCCAGCCGAATCGTCGGATCCCCCGCCAGCATGGCCAACGGTGCGAAGGTCAGGCGGTAGTCGACGCCTGGCGCGACCACCTGCACCGAACCTGCCACTGCGCTCTCCTTCGACTCATGTGGGCCCCCACACTCAAGCACACGGGTGAAGAAGGGCACGCTGCATTCCCGTGCGTGAGTTCTCCGAACATCAGCGGGCTCACAGGTGCGAAGTGACCTACCGTCTGCATTTCGTTCGCGTAGCACTGACGATCCCGATGAGAGGAACCCATGCACATCCGTACACGAAGAATTGCCGTTGGCCTCGTCGCATCGATGATGGCAGCCGTTGCTGTTGCGACGGGATCGACGGCACATGCGAAAACTGAAAAGGTCCGTGAGTTCTCCGTCTACGTGCACACGGAGACACGAGAAGGAGCCAGCGACGTCGGGCCTGCGGGTCCAAGCACTGGAGACTGTCGTCCTTTCAAGGGGTCCGTGTACGCCAAACCTGAATTTGGCACACCCATTGGATTCGGTACCGGCTTGAATTGCGTTGTCATGGTTGATCCAAGCACGGGAATGGAAACTCGAGATGACGTTGTTCTCTATGTCTTGAAGCGAGGCGAAATTCAAACAGGCGGTATCTGGACATTCGACCGGGACATCAACAAGAGCGTCGGCACCAGCGTGATCTATGGAGGAACGGGTGCATTCTTCGGATCCCGTGGCACACGGTTGGCCGAAGCGCTGGGGGACAACTGGTGGAAGATAACTTTTCGAATGATCGATTGATTGCGATCACCCAAACGCGACGTGACCCGCTAGGACGAATTTCCTGGCGGGTCACGTGCCGGCTTTGCTAACGGCATGCAGTTAGCGCGCCGTGGTGGAGGTGCCGGGAATCGAACCCGGGTCCGTGCAGGATCTTTCCGTTCTTCTACGTGCGTAGCCGTGCTGTCGCTGTCTCGGCCCCCGCGCTTTGTACGGCACTTCGCGGTGGCGGCCCAGTCACTGTGTGGTTTTCCGCCCGCTCCCGTGACCGGAGCGATTGGTGAGTCCCCTAGCGACGTCAGACCCCAATTCGGGGACGCATTGGGCTGACGGCAGATTTAGTTCCTAGGCCGCGAGGGCGTAGGCGTCTGCAGACTGCGTCTTTTTGGCAGTTATTTGTTTCCCAGGATGTTTAACGAGATCACCTGAGCTTCTCGGCACGCTTCTCCGGGCAGAACGACTGTCCGTCGAAACCTGTCACCCCCTGTTGAGTT
>CAYPSE010000043.1:0-11162 GCA_964413305.1 uncultured Rubrivirga sp.
TGATCGAGATGTTCACCCAGGCTGCAGAGAACCAAGAGCCAGGGCTGGGCTACTTCTACGAGCCGCAGAACTTCCTGGCTCAGGTCGAGTTGTGCCGCATCAACTTCCCGGCCAACGATTGGGCCGATCCGGCCGAGGCCAGCGGCTTGACGGATTACCCGGAGACCCCGCTGCAGAAGCTCGCCACCACCGAGCTGATGGAGTCCGGTTCGCCGTTCGCAACACTCGTGGGCAACTTCGAGTGGACCAACGCCGACCAGAACCAGGTTGCCGCGGCCATCGAAGGCGGCGCCACCCCCGAGGAGGCGGCAGCTGCCTGGATCGACGCCAACAAGGATCGAGTCAACGCCTGGCTGGAGGGCACGGGCGCCAGCGTGTAATCGCAGTACATCTCATGTGTGGGGTCCCGGTCTTCGGGGCCCCACACTTTTTTGCCCAAAGCCATGCCAGCACGTTGCACCGTTGCCACACTGGGTCTGCCGAATGGAGGCCCGATGATCATCCACCGCAGCCCACTTCCCGATGTCGAGATTCCCGACGTCACCATTACCGAGTTCGTCCTTCGAGAAGCGACTCGAGTTCCGGATCGTCCAGCACTCATCGATGGACCGAGTGGACGGACGTACACGTACGCCCAACTGTCCGGAGCGATCCATGCGTTCGCTGGCGGCTTGCAGGCACGCGGCCTCGGGCCCGGATCGACCATCTCTCTGATGTCCCCGAACATTCCGGAGTTCGCGATCGTCTTCCACGGGGCAGCCGTGGCCGGTGTTGCCGTCAGTACCGTCAACCCGACCTACACCGCCGAGGAAGTCGCCTTCCAACTGAGGGACTCCGGTTCGACCTTGCTGATCACCATCGCCATGTTCGCCGAAACCGCACTCCAGGCGGCCGAGGATTCCGGGGTCGAGGAGGTGCTCATCATCGGGGACCCACCCGAGGGCCTTTCCCCCTTCACGGCGTTGATGGGCAATCCCATCACGCAGGTCGACGTCGAGCCAGGTGAGCAAATCGTCGTGTTGCCGTATTCATCCGGCACCACGGGCTTTCCGAAGGGCGTGATGCTTACCCATACGAACCTCGTCGCGAACCTCGTCCAGTGCGAGGACGCGTTGAGCGTCGAGGATGGCGAGGTGGTGCTGGCAGTCCTGCCGTTCTTCCACATCTACGGCATGCAGGTGCTGATGAACTTCTTCCTCAGCCGTGGATCGACCATCGTCACCGTGCCGCGCTTCGATCTGCAGCAGTGCCTGGAACTTATCCAGCAACATCGCATAACCCGACTGTTCGCGGTGCCACCGATCGTGTTGGCGCTCGCCAAGCACCCACTCGTGGATCAGTTCGACCTCTCGAGCCTGCGTCAGGTCTTCTCTGGGGCAGCGCCTCTTGGAGCCGAACTCGCTCAGGAAGCATCCGCGCGGATCGACTGCGAGGTGGTCCAAGGCTACGGAATGACCGAGATGAGTCCGGTGTCTCACGTCACGCGTATGGGCGACTTCAAACCCGGAACCTGCGGTGTCACGGTGGCCAACACCGAGTGTCGGATCGTCGATGCAGAAGGTGGTGAGGATCAGGGCGTCGGTGCCGTGGGCGAACTGTGGGTGCGCGGACCTCAGGTCATGAAGGGTTATCTGAACAATCCCGACGCCACCAGTGCAACTATCGACGCCGACGGTTGGCTACACACGGGAGACGTAGCCTTCATCGACGAAGACGGTCACATGACGATCGTCGACCGCGTCAAGGAGCTCATCAAGTACAAGGGATTCCAAGTAGCCCCCGCCGAACTCGAAGCCCTCTTACTCACCCATCCCGCGATCGCCGATGCCGCAGTCGTGGGCGTTCCCGACGACGAGGCAGGCGAGCGTCCGCGGGCGTTCGTGGTGGTCAAGGACGGCCACAGCGTGACCGAAGGCGAGATCACCGACTTCACCGCCCAGCACGTTGCCACCTACAAGGTCATCCGCGACGTCGTCTTCACCGACGCGATCCCCAAGTCCGCGTCCGGGAAGATCCTGCGGCGCCTCCTTCGGGACAGTTGATCGTGTGATGAACTGAGGCCGTGCGATGCGTACTGCTAGGGCTCGGAGCGTTAGCGCTCGTCGTGGCGGGATGCACGACCACCACCCCCCAGGAGTCACCGGCCACTCCCATCGACTCGCCGACAGTTTCGCCGCCGTCGGCTGAGGAGACACCTTCGCCGTCGGCGCGCCCGCAGCAGGTGTGGAAGGACGCACTCGATCGGACTCGGGAAGCCGACGCTTCCACCATCGAGGCGCAACTGATCACCAACGTCGAGGGTTTCGAGCGGATCCTCTCGGGCATCGGATACGTCGAGATGGCGCAGCGCTACGGGGACATCGTCTGGACCGACGATCTCGGGGTCTCCCGGGAGGTCATCACATCGACCGGGCACTTCCTGGAACTCGACGGTTCGTGGTTCGAGATCGATGGGCTCGGTGGCCTTCCGACCACGGTCGCCTTCGATCCGCTCGCCGGTCTGAACGACGCCACCGACGTGGTGGACGCGGGCGTTGAGGATGTCGGAGACGAGCCCACCGTGCGCTTGGATGCCGACCTCGATCCGGTGGCGGCACGCGGCACCATGGGCTTCAGTGAGGAGGAGACGACTGTCTTTGCCGAGGGAGCCGACGCTTCGCTGATCGCGACCATCTGGATCGACGCCGACGGCATGATCGTGCGAATCCTGCGCGAGTACCGATCGACCAGCATCGACGGCGATCCCATATCGGCAACCAGCCTGTTCCTGCTCACGGACGTGGGGCAGTACCGACCCATCGACGTTCCCGAGACATCGGAGGCGATTCCCGCCCCGGTCTAGGCGCGGCAGGCCTCGAGGAAGGCGTCGATCAAGGGGCGATCGACGACCCGGCGATCCGGGTGCTCGGGGTGCCACTGCACACCCACGGCGAATCGCGCCTCGGGAACCTCGACCACTTCCACGGTGTCGTCCGGCGCCCAACCGGTGATGGTCAGGTCACCTGCATCCTTGATCGATTGATGGTGGAAGGAATTCACGGTGATCTGATCACTGTCGAAGATGCCGGAGATCCGAGAATCCGGGGCCAAGCGAGCGGCGTGTTCGACGAACACCAGGGGGGCTCGCTTGTGTTCGAGCTCGGTGATCTCCGGAAGATGCTGGTGCAATGCACCTCCGTGCGCCACCGCCATGATCTGAGCGCCGCGGCAGATGCCCAGGAACGGCAGATCCCGTTCGCGCGCTTCACGGTACAAGGAGACTTCGGTGGCATCGCGAGACTCACGCGGGGCATCGGCGGTTTCATGAGCGGATTCTCCGTACAGTCGCGCATCGACGTCGGCGCCTCCAGCGATCACGAGTCCATCCACCCTCGACAGCGCGTCGGTAGATGTGCCTGGGGGCATCAGCAGGATGTCCGCGCCGGCCTCGCCGAAGACGTCTAGGTACCAGCGGGGGACCAATGCCGCTTCGATGCTCCACAGCCCCCACTGTGCTGGCTCGAAGTACGTGGAAAGCCCGACGACGGGACGACTCATGCACTCTCCTGCTCATCGCTCACTGCGAAGAACCCCAGGCGATCGAGGATCTCGACGGCGTGCCGGCCACTGGCGGAGATGTGCTGCTCCATCGACCGTTGCGCGGCAAGGGTGTCACGCCGGGTGAAGGCATCGAGGATGTCGGCGTGCTGCTGCTCGGCATCGGCCAGCCACTCCGGTGGAAGTTTGTCGTACGGCATGGGAAGGGACCGGGACAGTAATCCGAGCATCGACAAGATGCGCTGGCTCGCGCACGCGACGTTGATCGTCCGATGGAATTCGTGATTGAGCCGCTCTTGCTCAGCGACGTCCTTGGTGTTGCTCAACCGGCGATTCACATCTATCAACTTTGCAACCTCGGCGTCGTCCATGCGCACGACCGCACGGGCTGCGGCTAGACCGGCAACCTGACCGAAGAGTTGGTAGTGATCGATCACGTCCTCCCGGCTGAACGATGCTACGTACGCGCCGCGACGAGGGATGTTGTTCACCAGACCCTCTTGGTCCAGCGAGATGAGGGCTTCGCGTACAGGCAACCTGCTCACTCCCAGGTGCTCAGCCACGGCATCCTGGTCGATCCGCTCACCCGGTTTGAGGTCTCCGGACAAGATGGCCGCGCGGATGTGCTCCGCGGCATCTTCGGCGAGGTTGCGTCGCCGCCGAACCGGACCACCGGGAACCGCCATGGCTACTCCTCCCCCAATTGCATCCATGTGGTCTTGATGTCGAAGAACTTATCCAACGCATGCAAGCTCTTGTCGCGACCGAAGCCGGACTGCTTGACTCCTCCGAACGGCACGGTGAGGTCCCCTTCTTCGTAGCAATTCACCCAGACCACCCCCATCTTGAGCTTGCGGGAGAAGCGATGGGCCCGCGAGAGATCGTTCGTCCACACGGCAGAGGCCAGACCGTAGGGAGTGCCGTTGGCCAACTCGAGGGCCTCGGTCTCACTGGAGAACGTCGTGACGGCGAGCACCGGACCGAAGAGTTCCTGCTGGGCGAGGAGGGAATCCGCACGAACGGCGTCGACGACCGTCGGCGGGTAATAGGCGCCGCCGGTCTCGGTCAGCACCGGCGCACCACCGGTCAACAGGTCACCGCTTTCCCTCAACCCTGTCTCGACCATGCCGTGGACCGTGTCTCGGTGCTGTGCGCTCACAACGGCACCCAGCGGTGCGTCTTCGGCAAGCGGGTTTGCCGGCTGCATGGCCGAAGCGATGGCCATAACTCGCTCCACGACATCGTCGTGGATGCTCTCGTGGACCAGTAAGCGCGATCCCGCAGTGCACATCTGCCCGGCGTTGTAGAAGATCGACCACGCCGCTGTGCTCGCCGCCTTGTCCACATCGGCATCCGGGAAGATGACGTTCGCGCCCTTGCCACCGAGTTCGAGCCACACTCTCTTGATGTTCGAGCCTGCCGAGTATTCGAGGAACTTGCGGCCCACGGCGGTGGAGCCCGTGAAGGTGACGACGTCGACGTCGGGGTGTTCGCCGAGGGCACGCCCCGCGACGTGTCCGAGCCCATTGACGACGTTCAGTACGCCATCGGGCAGGCCGGCTTCTTGTCCGAGCTCTGCCAAGAGCAGTGCCGACAGCGGCGACTGCTCGGCCGGCTTGAGGACGACGGTGCATCCGGCCGCCAAAGCCGGTGCCAACTTCCACGCCGCCATGGTCAGCGGGAAGTTCCACGGCACGACGGCACCGACAACCCCTGCCGGCTCACGCTGGATCAACGCAACGACGTCCGCGTCGACGTTGGGAATCTCGTCGAGGATCTTGTCGATGGCTTCGCCGAACCAGCGGATGGTGCGCACCACGGCGCGCATGTCGACGTCGCGCGCCTCGCGCGCGGGTTTGCCCATCTCCAGTGCGTGGAGCAGGGCCAGGTCTTCGCGTCGCTCGTGACACAGATCCGCCCAGCGGACCAGCACCTCCTTACGCGCACTCGGTGCCAGGCCCGACCAGCGCCCGTCCTCGAAGGCGACGCGTGCTGCCGCAACCGCTTCGCCGATGGTCGCGGCATCGCCGGCGGCGACCTCCGCGATCGGCTGTCCGTCGATCGGGCTGGTCACCACTAGTCGATCGGGGCCGCCGGTCCACCGTCCGGCAATGAGGTTGGCCGTCGGAAAGGTCAACGAGTCTTTGCGGGCCAACCATGCGGGGCTAGGGGCGTAGGCGGTGTCGGACATGTCCTCTTCCTCAGCATTGATTTCTTATCAATGATACAAATTCCCTGTGAAACTCGCTGCCCCTTCAGAGTACGACGACCTACGCGATGGCGTGCGCCAGGTGTGCTCGCCCTTCGACGGTGCGTACTGGCGTGGGTTGGAACCCGACACCTACCCGAGCGAATTCGTCCAGGCGCTGACCGAATCCGGCTTCCTTGCCGCACTGATCCCCGAAGAGTACGGCGGTGGCGGTGCCACGCTCACGGAGGCGTCGATCATCATGGAGGAGATCGCCGCGTCGGGCGGCAACCCGGCTGCCTGCCATGCACAGATGTACGTCATGGGCACCGTCCTTCGACACGGCAGCGACGAGCAGAAGCTGCGCTACTTGCCCCGGATCGCCTCCGGGGAACTGCGCCTGCAGGCTTTCGGCGTCACCGAACCCGGCGCCGGATCGGAAACGACCCGTATCCGGACCAAAGCCACCCGGGTGCCGGAAGGCTGGCGCATCGACGGGCAGAAGATCTGGACCTCCCGCGCCCTGTACTCCGATCTGATGCTGCTGTTGGCACGGACCACGCCGCTCGAGGAGTGCCAGCGAGCGACCGAGGGGCTGTCGGTCTTCTTGTTCGACATCCGTGACCTACCCGGCCTGACGATCAAGCCAATACCCACCATGATCAACCACAGCACGACCGAGGTTTTCTTCGACGAAGTGGTGATCCCCGAGGACTCGTTGATCGGCGAGGCTGGCAGGGGTTTCCGCTACATCCTCGACGGAATGAACGCCGAACGAATCTTGATCGCTGCCGAATGCATAGGAGACGGTCGATTCCTGCTCGAACGCGGAGTGGCCTACGCCAATCAGCGCGAGGTGTTCGGTCGACCGATCGGGGCGAATCAGGGCGTCCAGTTCCCGCTCGCCAAGGCATTCGCCCAGTTGAGCGCCGCGGATCTGGTTCGCTTCGATGCCGCAGCGCGATACGACGCCGGTGAGAACTGTGCGGCCCAGGCGAACATGGCCAAACTGCTTGCCTCCGAGGCATCGTGGGCGGCGGCCAACGCTGCGCTGGATGCGCACGGGGGATTCGGCTTCGCCACCGAGTACGACATCGAACGCAAGTTCCGTGAGACCCGCCTCTACCAAACGGCCCCGATCAACAACAACCTGGTGCTGGCCTATCTCGGCCAACACGTGCTCGGTCTGCCCAAGTCCTACTGAGTCGAGTTTCGCTGCCGCCCCCGCAGTCGAATGGCTTCGACCGTCGGAACGTCATGCTCGTCGATTGCTGGGATGGCCCCGAGTGGTGTGTCCAGCCCGCTGATCATGAACGGAGGATCCAGCAGTTCCACCGGCCCATGTTCGGTTGGCACGTCGTGGAAGCGACCGCGCGCACGCAGTTGATCGTGGCGCCACACGCCCGGCAGATCGTTGACCCACGCGAATGCGGTCCGGCCGGCCGCCAGCCGTTCGAGGCATTCGTCGACCGGAAGGGAAGACGTGACGCCGCTGATGATCTCCTCGAGTTCCTCCACATTGCGTATGCGATCCGGGTTCGTAGCGAAGCGAACGTCGTCTCCCAACTCGGGTTGAGCCAGTAGGTACTCGGCCATCGCTCGCCACTCTCCGTCGCTTTGCACCGCAATGAGAATCGATCGACCGTCGGACAACTCGAAGGTGCCGTACGGTGCGATGGCGTGGTGCCGGCGTCCTGTTCGCGGGGCCTGACCCGAGCCATAGACGGCTGCGTACAACGGAGCCGAGACCCACTCGGCGAGGCTGTCCAACATCGATACGACGATGGCCGCCCCCTCACCGGTTCGCTGGCGTCGGACGATTGCCGCCAGGATCGAGGTGAGTGCGTACATGCCCGAGGAGATGTCCGCGACGGAGAAGCCCGTCTTGCTCATCTCCGCACTGCCGTTGAGCGAGAACACTCCGGCCTCCGCCTGGATGGCGAGGTCGTAGGCCTTGTCACCACCTCGCGGTCCACCGGGGCCGTAGCCGGAGATCTCACAGGCGATCAGATGCGGGTAGCGCGCGTGGAGCGTCTGTGCGTCCAGTCCTCGTCGGTGCGCAGCTTCTTCGGAGATGTTGTGCAAGAAGACGTCTGCTCCGGCGATCAATTCCTCGAGCATGGCTTGGTCCGTTGACGAGGACAGGTCCAACGCCACCGACTGTTTGCCGCGGTTCGCCCAGACGAAGAAGGCCGAGTTTCCCTTCACGACGGAGTCGTAGTGCCGAGCGAAATCTCCCTCGGGTCGTTCGACCTTGATCACCGTCGCACCGAGATCGGCCAACTGACGACTGGCGAAGGGTGCGGAAATGGCTTGTTCCACCGAGACGACCACCATGCCGGTCAGCGGTGCGCTCGAAACCGTCATGCCCTACCCATGACGTCGGTGATGAACCAATCGATCAGGTCCCGACAGTTTCGTTCGAGGTGGCCTTCGGCATTCCCCAGATCAGCGAGCAGTTCCCTGGCCGTGGTGTGCCCCGGAATGTGGTCGGCACCGACGTCCGTCCACATGCTTACGAGTGTCATGTCTGCTTCTGGATGGAACTGCGTGCCAACGACCGAACCCGATCGGAACAACTGGATCGCATTGTCGTTGCGCATGAGGACGTTCACCTCGGCTGGAAGTTCGATCCGATCCTCGTGCCAGGTGAACCACGGACCACTCGGAACACCGCAATCGGTGTCTTCGTCGTCGAAGGTCACCAGACCGATTTCGCTTGCCTGGGCACCGGCCGGAACGACCGAACCTCCCAGAGCCTCGGCGAGCAGCTGCCCACCGAAACACACCCCCAGGTAGGGAGTGGCGGCATCTACTAGTTGTCGGATGTAGTCGACCTCCGGCTTCACCCAGACCCGCGCTTTCGGATCGTGCGCGTTGGCGAAGGAACCGAAGGCGATCACCGCGTCGAACTCACGCGGATCGGGGAAATCGGTATCCGGCTCGCTCGGGTTCTCGAGCACGACATGAAGGTGAGTGTCGATTCCACGTTCAGCGAGGACCCGGCCGATTCGGCCAGGCGCCGCCTGCGGTTCGTGGCTGATGAGCAGTACGCGCATCGTCACAGTGTTGCCCGATACCGGGCGATCTCCCAATCGCTGACTCGACCCTCGGGTTGATCGGCATTGGCGGCGAACTCCTCGGCCTCTCGCCGCTGCATGATCAGGAAATTGTCGACGAAGGTGTCGCCGAACACCTGCCGGGTGAACGGGGTGTCGAAATTGCCGATGGCCCCCGAGATATCCGACGGCAAGCGCTCCCACCGGTCATCGGCATGGGGATCTCCGGTCACGTGCGGCATCAGGTCACCGTCGCCTTCCAGCCCTTCGATTCCCGCCGCAACGCAGGCCGCCAACACCAGATACGGATTCGCGTCGGCGGCAGCCCAGCGGACCTCGAGTCGGTTGGCTGGTCCGGCGCCAACGATCGACCGAACGCCCACGAGACGGTGGTCCAGCCCCCAGGTCACCTGGGTGGGAGAGAAGGAGTAGTCCTCGACTCGCTTGTAACCACTGATGGTCGGGGTCATCACCAACTGAAGATCCTTGTGGTGGGCGAGGAGGCCACTGAGGTACTTGCGCATCATCGAATTGCCCAGCACCGAGTCCTCGTCCGATTCCGCGAAGACGTTCTTGCCGTCCTTGGTCAGCGATTGATGAACGTGGAGGCCGTTACCGGCTTCCGTCAGATACGGCTTGGCCATGAACGTCGTATTGATGCCGTGGCGCTTGGCCACCAGTCGGACGATGTACTTGAACAAGACGGTGGCGTCGGCCATGTCCATTACCGGTCCGTAGCGAAGGTTGATCTCCGTTTGGCCTGGTCCGTACTCGACGTTGCTGGCCTCGACCTCGATACCCGTCTTGCGAAGCGACTCTCGGATATCCAGCATGAAGGATTCCATCTCCGCACCCCGCTGGATGGAATAGCAGTTGATGTCGGTGTAGAGCGGTTGCCAGTCGTGTGTATAGAAGTGACACTCGAGTTCGGTCGCTGCGTCTAGCCCGAACCCCATGTCGGTAAGCCGCGCGAGTTGCCTCTTCAGCATGCCCCGAGCGTCCATCTCGATCGATCGATCGGACTCCGGGTGGTACGTGTCGCACATGACTACGGCAACACCATCGGTCCACCCAGCGATGCGGAACGAGTCCAGATCGGGAACCGCGTGCATGTCGGGGAATCCATCGGTCTCGTCGACCCACGGGGTCGCGAAGATGAAACAGGTCGGATCCCAGGTGTAGACGACGTTCGCGATCGCGAATCCCGAGCCGCGTAGGAAGTGTCGAACCGGGATGCGCTTGCCCCGGGGCACGCCCCAGGTGTCGACGAACATGCACTCCACGGTGTGGATGTCGTTCTCTTCGCACATGCGTGCGACGTCGTCCCAAGAGGTCCCGCCCTGCTTCGCCTCGGCCATTCCCCTACTCCCTTGCTTCCCGGGCCATCATTTTGGATACTTGATAAATCTAGTGCGTCGGAGCCCCTTCGTCGCCCGTTTTCCCAGGTAAGGAGTCCGCGTGCACGCAGTAGTCCTCGACCGTCCCGGCGAGCCCGTTCAGCCTAGGCAGGTGCCCGACCCCGTGGCCCAGGCACCCGGCTCGGTGATCGACGTCGTGGCGTGCGGAATCTGCCACTCCGATCTGCATGCGGCCGCCGGCGACTACCCGACCAATCTGCCGATCATCTTGGGTCACGAAGTGGTCGGTATCCACCCCGACCTCGGTCCGGTGCTGGTGTACGCGTGCTGGGGATGTCGCCAGCCGGAGTGCTGGGCATGCGCGTCTGGCCAGGAGATGATCTGTCCGAACGCAACCGAAGCTGGGTTGTTCCGCGACGGTGGGTACGCCGAGAAGATCGCGGTTCCCGACGACGCCTACCTGGTTCCCATCGGCGACCTGGATCCGTACCGCACGGCACCGCTGGCCTGCGGAGGTCTGACCGCCTACCGCGCGGTCTCCCACACGTTGGACACCCTGGCCGGTGCAGCCAAGCCCCGCGCACTCGTCCTGGGGGCCGGTGGATTGGGACAGTTCGGTATCCAATTCCTCAAGATAATGACCGACGCCTCGGTGACCGTTGTCGACTCTTCACCGGCGAAGCGACAGGTAGCGTCGGATCTGGGGGCAGACGACGTTTGCGACCCCTCGGAACTGGACGGAACGTTCACCGCGGTCGTCGACTTCGTCGGCGCTGCGGCAACCCTCGAATCGGCGGCCCGCCACGTCGCACGCCAAGGAATCGCGGTCGTCGTAGGTCTCTATGGTGGAACGATTCCCTTCGGGTTCGGTGTGGTTCCCCACGAAGCCCGCTTCATGACGTCCGTGTGGGGCACCCGCGAGCAGTTGGGCGAGCTGGTTGCCTTGGCACAAAGACACACACTCGCCTCTCCTGTGGAGGTCCTTGCATTGGACTCCGCTCAACATGCCCTCGATCGACT
>CAYPSE010000044.1:0-10803 GCA_964413305.1 uncultured Rubrivirga sp.
CCTTCATGAATGACCTCCTATGGCGCCCAGTGGGCGCGTCGTCACTGCGTTGCGCTCGCCGTTTGTCCGGGTTTTCCTTACCAGTCCAAACTTTGGAACGCTCCAATGGCGCCTAGTGTCGTGTGTCACAGGGAGGATGGGAAGAGTTCCCACACATGAGTTACCAACTCGTTACCCCACACCCCCACCAGCGTTTCCCCCGGATTCCGGGGGATCTGTTCCATTTCCCCCCGTTTCGGGGCCAACCTGACCGGATCCCCCGGAATCCGGGGGAAACGCGCGAGTGGGGGTGTGGCGGGGATGCCCAGAACGCCCGCATCAGGGCGCGAGATCGACCACCGGCTCCCAGCGACGGGATGTCCATGAATCGATGAGCGCTTGCTGGACGCTGACGACGTCCACCGCCTCCCGGAAGCTCGGACTAAATCGGTCGCCGCCGTCCAACGATTCCAAGAACACGTGGTCTTCGATTGCGACGAGGTCCTCGAAGCCGATCGCGTTGGCTTGCCCGGGTACGAACGCTCCATGGAAGGGGAAGCGGTCGCCGCCGTAGATGGTCGTGTAGCCAGAACTGGGATCATCGGTGAGGCGGTAGTAACGCAGTTCGTTCATCGTCTCCAGGTTCCATGCCAGCGCGCCCTTGGTTCCGTATACCTCGAAGGTGTTCTGACTCTCAGGACCCACCATGGTGCGACTGGCTTCGAAGGTGCCGGTGGCACCATTTGCGAAGGTGCACAGCATCGAGGCGAAATCCTCGTTCTCCACTTCGCCCTTGGGATCCTCCGGTTTGCCGCGTCCGTAGTGACCGGCCGTCCCCTGAGCTAGCGGACGGTGGGTGATGGTCGTGTTCTTCATGCCGATTACCTCGGTGATCGGACCCACGAGGAATTGGGCCATCGATACCGAGTGACTCAAGATGTCGCTGGTCACGCCGTAACCTGCTTGATCCAAGAAGAACCGCCACGTCAGTAGACCAAGTTCGTCACTGCCGTACATGGACAGGAAGTGGCCTCGGTAATGGGTGATCTCACCCAAGTGACCCGATTCGATGAGCGACTTGGCATGGATCACGAGCGGTGCCCAGAGGTAGTTGTAGCCGACTCCTGTAGCAACGCCAGCAGCCGATGCCGCATCGAATGCGGCAACGGCCTGCTCGGGCTTCCCACCGATCGGCTTCTCGCTGAAGACCGCTTTCCCTGCAGCCGTCGCAGCTTCGATCATCGGCACGTGCAGCATGTTCGGCGCGGTCACCCACACTGCGTCGACGTCGTCGCTATTGACGGCTTCCTGCCAATCGGCGACCGAACGTTGGAAACCGAAGTCCTCGACCGCGCGGGTCCGTCGCGACTCCTCGGTGTCAGCGCACACCACGAGTCGCGGTGTCACGTTCCTATCAGGGAACAGCGAAGGTATTCGAAGCATCGATCTGCTATGGGCTTGCCCCATCCAGCCCAAGCCCAACACCGCCACACCAACGGACTTCTTCATCGATGACCTACTTCACTCGTCCGGCCGCCGAGGTCATCGGCAGTCGGGGATCGGGATCTTGACCTGCCCAGGATTCGCGGATCCAATGCTGCTCGGGATCGTCGCAGAACGCCATCGTGCGATCCTCCCCTGGTCCGGCGAGCACATTCAGGAAGTACATCGGGTACTCCGGGTTGGCGACCGTGGGTCCGTGGTAGCCCTCGGGAACCAGGTAGGTGTCCTGATCGAAGACGCTGATGGTTTCGTCGTGGCTTCCATCGACTGTGTACAGCCGGAACAGCCCCGACCCGGTGGAGTCCCCGTGTGGGGCGTCCTCGCGTCCGATCCTGAAGTAGTAAATCTCCTCGTTCATCGTCACGCAGTCGCCAATGCCATCGTGGCGATGGGGTGGCCACGATGACCAGTTGCCTCCTGGTGTGATCACCTCGCAGACGTTGATCTTGTGGGCTCCCGAGAATGAATCCGGCGTGGCGTAGTTCGTTACCTGGCGGGTTGATCGACCAGCGCCACGGACCTCCACGGGAACAGACTCAGCAGGGCCGTAGTGCACCGGGAAGATCTCACTGGCTCGAGCGGTGACGATGGCGACCTCACCGCCGTCTCCGCTGATCGAGACCTTGGACCCGACAGGCAGGTACAGCCAGTCCGACACCGCAGCGAAGACACCGTCTCGGCCGCGCATGGGAAATTCCCGCTCGTCGACAAAGACCACGAAGTCGCGGGCCGACAAGGAGACGAGAACCCCTTCCTCTCCCTCAAGCGTGAACTCGGCGGGGTCGCCAGCGCGCATCGTGTACACGTGCATCCCGCAATAGGTCCAACCCGCCGTTTCCGGAGTGATCCGAAGGTCAGCTCGCCCTTGAGCGGCACTGCCGGCACGAATCAACCATCGCCGCTCTTCACTCATGAAAACCACCGTCCTTCAGGGTGAACCATCTTCGCTGCCGCGGTGACCGCACCTTCGACGTCACCGTCTTCGGGATAGACCAGCGCCCGACCCGCCACCAAACCGCGCACATTGGGCTCGGCCATCGCAGCCTGCCATCCAGCGAAGGTTTGGGCAGCGTTGGCTCCGGGATCACCGCCAAGCATCACGATCGGCATGGTGGTGGTGGCCGCGACCTTCGCCATGTCGGGTGACGCAGGCAGTTTCAGCCAGGTGTAGGCCGACGACGATCCCAAGCCTGAGGCGATGGCAACCACCTTGATGAGGCGCTCGGTCGAAAGATCGAGGCGAGCCCGTCCCGATTCGTCGATGAGGTATGGCAGCGGCTCGACCATGTTCATGAGTTTGCGATCCGCGAGTTCGGTCGAGATCGCGGCCACCATTTCCAACGTGCGAGCAACGCCCGCATCAGTGTCCTCGATCCGCAACAAAGTCTTGCCGCCATCGAGTCCGTACTCAGCGATGTGCTCGGCATCGTAGGCAGTGAGACGGTCGTCTAGCTCCCATCGTGCACCGATGATTCCGCCGCGATTCATCGTGCCGATGGCGACCACACCCTCGAGCTCCCCCAACCAAGCCAGTTCCTCGAGGATGTCGGCACTAGCCATGACACCGTCAACGCCGGGAACCGCCAGAGCCCGCTTCACGCGGTCCAGAAGTGTGTAGCGGTCGGCCACTGCCAAAGGGTCGGAACCGGCCGCCAACATGCCTCGCGCAGTGTGATCGACGGCAACGATCAGCAGATTGCCGTCGGGTCCGACCAAATCTCGACGCCTTCGGTGTTGCAGTGCTCGCCGCAGGGATTCCGGTTCCCTGATTCGAGCCTCGATGAGAGCCGCGTAGTCGGCTCGGTCCAATTGATTCACGCGGTGCCTTTCGTTCCACGTTGACCGATGATCCGTTCAACTGTCTCCGCGGTGGGCATCGCATCGGCGCACGTCAATTGTGTCGCGACGTAGGCGCCGGCACCATTGGCGAAGGCGCCGATGCGTTCAAGGTCCCAACCCGAGAGCAGGCCGTGAACCAGGGCGCCGCCGAATGCGTCACCAGCCCCTAGCCCGCATAGGACCTCGATCTCCAACGGCGCCACGCGAACACGTTGGCTGGCGTCGGCAAGGAGGACTCCTCCACCACCGAGCTTCACGATGGCGACCCGAACACCTCGACTCAAAAGTTCATCCGCTACCTCGTCTGGCTCCTCCAAACCCAAAGCCATGTCGCATTCCGCACGATTGCCCACCACGACCGTGCTGTGCTCTATGGCTCGTTGAGACGCTTCCCGTGCCACCTCGACATCTGGCCACAGGGAAGGCCGATAGTCCAGATCGAGGATGGTGTCGTAACCCGACCGGCGTCCACGATCCTCAAGCCAGGAGAACGACGCAAGCGCGGTGCTACCCCGAGCTAGCGCACCGACGCTCATCCAGAAGACCCGGCAATCACGGATGGCCGACGCCGGTACATCGTCGACGCCGACCGTCGTGTCCGGCGCGGCATCGCCCCGGTAGAAGATGATCTGAGGATCCTCCGGTGGCGCCAGTGCCGCGAGCACGACCGGAGTCAATGCTTCCGAGTCGCGACCGATGTAGCGGGTATCCACCCCCCACTCCGCTAGTCGGCTGATCACATAATCGCCAAGCGGATCCGTGCCGACCTTCGTCACCACTGCTGCACTGCGGCCGTACCTGGCAACGGCAACCGCGACATTGGTCGGGCTTCCGCCGACCGACTTGCGAAACGTCTGGGGTTCGGTGAAGTCGGCATTGATCTCCTGGGCATACAAGTCGACGCTGACCCGCCCGACGGTGATGACCTCGGGGGTGTCCGGTGCGCTCATCCCGACTCCTTGGAACGGTCCAAAATGCACCGCGATCGTGTCACACTTGGCACATGAGGGCAAGAAACCCTCATGAAGCAATAACGCAGGCAACACCCGAGCGAAGGTGGATGTGACGATGCGCGTGTTGGTGATCGGTGCCGGACGTATGGGCGACATTCGATCCACCGACCTGGCGGTCGATCCCCGAGTGGACGAGGTGCTCATCGCCAACCGCACCAGGCACCGTGCGAACGATCTCGCCGACCGAATCGGTGGGTACGCGATCGACTGGGAACGAGTTGACTCAACTGAGGTGGACGCCTACGTCATGGCACTGGCCACCGACGCCCACGGTGATCTACTCGATGCACTGCTGGCCACCGGTAGGCCGATCCTGTGCGAGAAGCCCATCGCCCTGACGATCCCCGACACCGAGCGAATCTGCGCACGCGCCGAGGAAACAGGCACTCAGATGCAGATCGGCTTCCAGAGGCGTTTCGACGCAGGGATCGCCGAAGCTCAGCGGCGGATAAGCGCCGGCGACGTCGGTGTGATCTACGACCTCGTGCTCGCGTCACGCGACCACACTCCCCCCTCGCGGGACTTCCTCCCCGGTAGTGGCGGGATCTTCCGTGACCTCCACGTTCATGACCTCGACCTCGTCGCGTGGCTTACCGGTTCACCGATTGCGACAGTGCAGGCAACTCGTGCGATTCGAGGCGAAGGCGACTACGCGGACTTCGACGACGCAGACATCACCCGAATCATCGCGGTCACCGAATCGGGCGTGCCCACTTCCATCTCGGGCGCGCGGCACAACGCCCGCGGCCACGACGTTCGCCTCGAAGTGTTCGGATCGAAGGATTCCCTCAGCGCTGGGATCACCGCGCGCACACCCCTTCGCACCGTTGACGGAGTCGACATTGCGATCGACCGTGAGCCCTACGCCGGATTCGTCGATCGTTTTCGTGACGCATTCCGTTCCGAGACGTCTGCATTCGTGGACCTCGTCGAAGGCGGACCGAACCCGTGCCCACCCCAGGCAGCCTTGGACGCGATGCGCGCTGCGGTCGCCTGCGAAGTATCCGCAGGCACCGGCCGCGCGGTAGCGGTCAACGAGGTCCGTGATGACTGACCGCTCCGGAGAAAAACGACCGACGATCCACGACGTCGCCGCACGAGCGGGAGTCTCCAAGTCACTCGTCTCGCTAGCGCTGCGTGGCTCCTCCAAGGTGAGCGAATCCAGTCGCGAGGCCATCGAGAAGGCGGCCGCCGAATTGGGCTATCGCCCCAACGCGCAGGCCAGAAGCCTTGCCGACCGACGGAGTCGGACCATCGGCATCAACATGGCCGAACTCGACAATCCGATCTTCCCGCAAATGCTCAGCGGTGCACACAGCGTGATTCGTGCCCGCGGATACAACACCATGCTCGTCTCCGGCGAGCGGGACCCCGAACTCGAGAGCACCGAACTGGCGAAGCTGCTGGAGTTCCAGGTCGAAGGCTTGATGCTGATCTCCCACCGCCTTCCGGCAGCCACGGTTCGGTCCTTGGCTGCTGAAGTCCCCACTGTGGTCCTGACCTTGAGAGGAATCACAGGGCCGGGAATCGACACGGTGACAACCGACGACGAAGCAGGTGCACGTGTAGCCATGCAGCACTTGTTCGATCTGGGGCACACTCGTATCGCACACATCTCCGGCGGCACACTGGAACCAGCCGTCGTGCGTGAACGGGTGTACCGCGAACAGATGGACGCAGCCGGGCTCACCGATCTGATTCGTGTTGCAGCCGGTGACCTGACGAACATGGGCGGCCTCGAAGGCGCACGGCAGATGCTGAGCGAGGGCCCTGCCCCCACCGCGATCTTCGCGAGCAATGACAACTCGGCGATAGGCGCCATGGCGGCGTGTCAAGAGCGCGGGCTACGAGTCCCGGAAGACGTTTCGATAATCGGCTACGACGGAGCGGCTCTCGGAGCCTTGCGGACATTGAGTTTGACGACGATCGCCCAGCCACTGACGGAGATGGGGCGTCTTGGCGCCGAGCGATTGTTCGATCGTCTCGATGGTCGCAAGGTGGCGAACCGCTCCATAGTTCTCGAGCCAGAGCTCCTCACGCGTGGAACCACGGCGCTTCCCCGCGATTAGCTCGCTCCCACCCGCCAGTTCTCGAAAGCAATCAAGGACTCGGGGTTCGCCAACCCAGACGTATTGCGAACCGGATCTCCGTTCACCACATCGGTCACGGCGAGTTCGGCGAGTTTGCCCGTGATGGTCCGGGGAACAGCCGAGACTGCAACGACATCAGCTGGCACATGCCGGGGGCTGGTCCGAGTTCTGATGCTTGTGCGGATGCGATCTTGCAAGTGTTCGTCGAGTTCGACACCTGGCATCAGAACGACGAACAACACGATTCGCGTATCGAATCCCCGCCGCTGCCCCACGACGATCGACTCACTGACTTCATCGAGGGCATCCACGACACGATAGATCTCCGCCGTTCCAATACGAATCCCACCGGAGTTCAAGGTGGCGTCCGATCTGCCATGGATGACGAAACCGCCATGTTGCGTCGGAGAGATGAAATCCCCGTGCGCCCACACTCCAGGAAAACGCTCGAAGTACGAGGCTCGATACTTCGAACCGTCATCACCCCAGAACCCGAGTGGTCGAGACGGAAAGGGTGTGGTGCACACCAATTCGCCACGCTCCCCGACGGAAAGCGGTTCACCTTCCTCCCCGAACGCCTGCACGTTCAGACCGAGCGCGGCGCCCTGGATCTCACCGCGGTGAACAGCGAGCGTCGGGACTCCCAATACGAAACAACCGCAGATGTCCGTTCCGCCGGAGATGGAGGCAAGATGAACGTCGGCAGCAACGTGCTCATAGACATAATCGAATAGCTCCGGAGCTAGGGGTGATCCCGTGCTGGCGATGGTTCGAAGGTCCGGCATCGGTCCACCCTGCACGGAGTTCTCCCGCACAGATTCGATGTACTTTGCAGAGACTCCCAGGAACGTCAAACGCTCGTGCTGCGCCAAGGTCAGCAACCGGTCCGGTTCTGGATACATGGGTTGGCCGTCGTACAGCACCACCGTCGCGCCAGTGCCCAGCGCCATCACGAGCCAGTTCCACATCATCCAGCCGCATGTCGTGTAGTACGCGACGCGATCACCGGGGTTGATGTCCAGATGAACGCGTTGCTCCACAAGATCCTTCAACAAGATTCCAGCTGCGCTGTGCACGATGCACTTTGGGGCTCCGGTGGTACCGCTGGAGAAGAGGATGAACCCCGGATGATCGAACGGCACAGCGGTGGTAGTCAGTTCGACGTCGTGCCCGACCCACGCATCCCATGGCTCCCCCACGCCGTCGCCGACCTCACCGATCACCACTACTCGATCAATACTCGGCAAACCAGCCAGCACCTCGGGGATTCGAGGACGCATATCGAACTCGCGTCCACCGTAGGTGTACTTCGAGCCCACCAGCAGTAACCGCGGACCAATCTGACCGAACCTCTCCAACACTCCCGGTGGTGCGAAGTCCGGCGAGGCCGTACTCACCACCGCACCGATGGACAGGGCAGCCAACGCCCAGATCACCACTTCGGGCACGTTAGGCGCCCAGGCCGCTACTCGGTCCCCGGGTTCGAGCCCCGCTTCCCGCATGGCAGCGGCCACGCTCGCCACCTGAGAGCGCAATTGCCCACGCGTCCAACTGCGACGATTCCCCGACTCCTCGACACCAACCAGGACCTCGAGATCCGAATTACCCGCCAGCAGTGTGTCGACCACGTTGAGTCGAGCTTGTGGAAAGAAACGTGCATGAAGGACGTCGCCACCGTCATATGCATCCTCGCCCTGGTGGCCGACGATGCCACATTCATTCCACGCCCACGACCAGAAGCGATCAAGGTCCGCGATGCTCGCCGCGTGCGCATGTGCGTAGTCGTGAGTCCCGCTGACTTCCAGCCATCGGCGCATAGCAGCCCCACGATCAGTCGGCGGCTGCCATAAACCGGTCACTCGCGAAGCCTGCCAAACCCCCGATGCGGCGTCAGTTGTCGGGCAGGATTTTCAATTTCTGCCCGACAACTGACGCCGCATCGGGGAGGGGTGGTTAGGCGCGGTCGTCGGTGTAGTACGCGCGCACCTCAGGCATGACCGGCCGCATCATGAACAGCGGTCGACGCAGGCCTTCGGCGTTGGGGCCGGGGCGGGTCTTGGCCATCCACTCGCGGTACACCTCGCGGGATCTCGCAGTATCGACGACGACGTCGCCGTACTTGTCCTCATCGTGTGCTCGCTCGATTCGCACCTTCTGATGCCAGCAGTGCATGCCCGACCAAGTATCCGGGTGCACCGCGAATGCGAGGTTCTGATGCACACCGGGGTCCTCCCAGGTGATGCGCGCGGAATCCGGATCGTCGCTCACGAACGGCTTGATGCCCTCTTTGTAGCGAAGTCGCCAGCGGCCGTCCTCGAGCTTGCCCACATCGACCTTGCCGGTCACCCAGCGGCTGCCGGCATCGTCGGTGGTGCGCCAACGGCCCATGTGGTGGGACAGTGCCGAGACACCCGGCCGGATGCCTTCGGTGGCCCAAATGCGGGGCACGAAGTATCCGATCTCGGTAGTGACCCGGACCATGTCGCCGGTCTGCAGGCCCAAGCGGTTCGCATCTACCGGGTTCATCCACAGCGGGTGCTTGTTGCTGATCTCATTCAGGTACTTCGCGTTACCCGATCGCGTGTGGATCAGCGTGGGCAACCGGAAGGTCGGCACGAGCACCATCTCCCCGGACTCCTCATCGAGTTCGTGGTGCGAGACGTGCGAGGTGATGTAGCACGGCGTTGCGTACTCACGCCAGCCGAAGTCGGCCATGGACGGCGAGAACAACTCGAGTTTTCTCGATGGCGTAAGCCAACCGGCAACCTTCGAGCCATCCTCCAACTGCACTCCGACTGCACCGGGCTCGCCGACGAGCGGCTTTTGTGTTTCAGGGGTGATCGGCTTGCGCAACACGCCGTTCTCGTCAGGCACAGCACCATCGAGTTCGGCCTCGGTGAGCGGGCGCTCGTCTTGCCGGTACAGATCCGTTGCGATCTCGACCGCGCCGTACTTGCGCATGTACTCAAGCGGAGTGAGTCCGAGCTTCTCGGCCTTCTCCGGCAAACCAGGAACCTGGTTGTCGAAGATCCAGCCGTAGTAGTCGTCGACGGTCACCTTCTCCCCCGGACGACCCGGAGCCTCGAAGTATTTGCGGATACCGAGCTCACCGGTGGGGTCGATGCGCCAGGAGAGTTCGATCCAGAACTCGGTCTCCTCCCAGACTTCACCGGGGTTGGCGTCGCGCGTGTCACCGATCTTCTCGCCCATCTTCTCCAAAGCGACGCGTCGAACCGGCTGCCGGAATCCAAGCCACTTGCCTGCGTACTGCTCGTAGGACTGAGTGTCGTGGCGCTCGGTGCTGTGACCGAAGGGAAGGACGTAGTCGGCCCACACGGCAGTCTCGTTCCACGTGGGGGTCATCGCGACGTGACATCCGACGAGATCCTCGTCGGACAGCGCCTCGATCCAGGAGAAGCCATCGGGGTTGGTCCACACGGGGTTGTACACGCGCGAGAAGTACGTGTCGATCTTGCCGCGACCATCGAGCAGGAAGTGTGGCAGCAGGATCGAGAGCTCGTTGGTGGACAACGGGAACTCAGCCGGCCACAGCAACTCGTTCCACGAGTTATGACCGCCAGGCATCGACGGGCCGTGCGGGATGAACTTGTTCCAACCGTTCGGACTGGTGCCACCCTTTTGCCCAACGCTGCCCGTCAAGACGGTCAAGAAGAACAGGGCGCGAGCAACGGTCCAGCCACCCAGGTTGCCAGCCGACGCAGCACGCCAGGTGTGCGCGGCCAACTTGCCGTTCGCGGTAGCGACGATCTTGGCGAAACGCTCCGCCTGTTCGATCGGGATTCGGCACTCCTGCGCGGCGAACTCGAAGGTGTACTGCGAGTAGTCCTCGGTCAGCGCCCTCTTGAAGCCCTCGAAATCATTCGAGGGCTGATTCGGATGAAGCTCGGTCATGTAGGTAGACCAGTTCACCCAGCGCTGCACGTAATCCCAGTCCACCTGGTCGGTACGCATCAAATAGGACGCGGTGGCCAGGAGCAGTGCGGCTTCGGTGCCGGGCCATGCCGAAACCCACTCATCGGCATGCGATGCGGTGTTCGACAACCGCGGATCCATCACTACGAGCTTGGCGTTGCCTCGAACCTTGGCGTCCATGATGCGCTGCGCGTGCGGGTTGAAGTAGTGGCCTGACTCCAAGTGGGCGGAGATGAGCAGGATGACGTTGGCGTTCTGATGATCCGGCGACGGACGGTCGTAACCGCCCCACATCGTGTAGCCGAAGCGCGCACCGGCGGAGCAAATGTTGGTATGCGTGTTGTTCCCATCAACCCCCCAGGTGAGGAGCACGCGTTCGATGAAGCCGTCCTCACCATGGCGACCCACGTGGTACATGACTTCGTTGCGGCGATCTTCTTGAATGG
>CAYPSE010000045.1:0-10753 GCA_964413305.1 uncultured Rubrivirga sp.
TCGGCGCCCTCGCGGAGCCTTCGCTTCATGCGTGACGCGAAGACCGGGTGCGCATCCGTGGGGTTGGCGCCGATGACCACGATCACGTCGGCTTCCTCGACCGACTTGAAGTCCTGGGTTCCGGCACTGGTCCCGAAGGTCTGCTTGAGTCCGTAACCGGTCGGTGAGTGGCATACACGTGCGCAGGTATCGACGTTGTTCGTTCCGAATGCTGCACGAACCATCTTCTGCACCACGTACACCTCTTCATTGGTGCAGCGCGAGGAGGTGATGCCACCGATGGCATCGATGCCGTACTCCGCCTGTATCGACTTCAGTCGATCGGCGGCGAATGCGATCGCCTCGTCCCACGTGACGACTTTCCAGTCGTCGTCGATGGACTCTCGGATCATCGGATCGAGCACACGATCCGCGTGGCCTGCATATCCCCACGCGAAACGCCCCTTCACGCACGAATGTCCGGCGTTCGCCCCTCCGGTCTTGTCCGGGACCATGCGTACGAGCTCATCACCTCGAAGCTCCGCCACGAATGAGCAACCGACACCGCAGTAGGCACAGGTGGTCTTGACCTTGCGCGTCGGAACGCCTAGATCGATGACCGTCTTCTCCTGCAGCGTGGCGGTGGGGCACGCCTGCACGCATGCTCCGCACGAGACGCACTCGCTGTCGAGGAAGGGGACACCGTCGCTGGCCGACACCTTCGATCCGAAGCCCCGGCCGGCGATCGTCAGGGCGAAGGTTCCTTGAACCTCCGAACACGCACGCACGCATCGACTACAGGCAATGCACTTGCTCTCATCGAAGGTGAAGTAAGGATTGGATTCGTCCTTGGGTGCATCCAGATGGTTGGCCCCATCGGTGTAGCGCACGTCCCGCAAGCCCACAATCCCCGCCATGTCCTGTAGTTCGCAGTCGCCGTTGGCGGGGCAGGTGAGGCAGTCCAAGGGGTGGTCGGAGATATACAGCTCCATCACCCCCTTGCGCAGTTTGTCCAAGCGCGGAGTCTGAGTGCGCACGGACATGCCGTCGCTACAAGGCGTGGTGCAGGAGGCGGGCGTACCGGGCTTGCCGTCGATCTCCACCAGACACAGGCGGCAGGACCCGAAGGCTGCAAGCGAATCGGTTGCGCAAAGTTTGGGCACCTGCGATCCGGCAAGGGCCGCCGCGCGCATGACCGATGTGCCCTCCGGAACTTGCACCGGTGAACCATCGATCAGCACGGTGACGATGGCATCGGAATCGACCGCCGGGGTCCCGAGGTCCTGCTGGTCGTCGAGAACCGTCATGAGCGCACCTCCTGAGGGGGGAATCCTCGGTCGCGTTGTCGTGAATCGGAGCGAAAGTCGTCGGGGAAGTGGTCAAGCGCGCTGAGCACCGGCATGGGTGTCAACCCACCCATGGCGCACAGCGAACCGTCGGTCATCACCTCGCACAGGTCACGCAGCAACACCTCATTGGAATCAGCATCCACGCCACGGCGGATCAGGTCAATGACCTCGGCCCCGCGAACCGAACCGATACGGCACGGGGTGCACTTTCCGCACGATTCCTCAGCGCAGAACTCCATGGCGAAGTGGGCTTGCTGGGCCATGTCGACCGTATCGTCGAAGACGACCAGTCCACCGTGTCCCAGCATGCCGCCGGCTTCAGCCAGGCTCTCGTACCCCATAGGTACGTCGAGTCGATCCGCCGGCAGATAGGCACCGAGGGGCCCGCCGATCTGGACTGCCTTGACCGGTCGACCCGATCGGGTGCCCCCACCGAAGTCGTTCACGAGTTCGGCTGCACTCACACCGAACGCCTTCTCCACGATGCCACCACGAGCGATGTTCCCGGCAAGTTGGAAAACCTGCGTTCCCTGCGATCTACCGATGCCGAGTGCCGCATATTCCTGCGCACCGCGGGCAAGTATCGACGGCACGCTGGCCATCGTCAGTACGTTGTTGATCACGGTGGGTGTGCCGAACAGACCTTGGACCGCCGGGATCGGCGGCTTGGCGCGCACCATCCCACGCTTCCCCTCGATGCTTTCCAGCATCGCGGTCTCCTCACCACACACGTAGGAGCCAGCACCGACGCGCACGTCGATGTCGAAGGTAAGGGTCGAGCCCAAGATCGACTTCCCGAGCCAGCCTCTATCGCGTGCGACCTCGATCGCACGCCGCATGGTCTCGATGGCGTCCGGGTACTCCGAGCGGATGTACACAATTCCTTTGTCGGCTCCTACGGCATAGCCGGCGATCAGCACGCCCTCGATCAGGCAGAACGGGTCGCCCTCCATGAGCATGCGGTCAGCGAAAGTACCGCTGTCCCCTTCGTCGGCATTGACGCACACATATTTATGCGACGCCGCGGAGGGGCCCTCACCCCTGTGTGGGCGCGCCGCAGCCTGGGCGACCGTTCGCCACTTGACACCCGCGGGGAATCCAGCTCCCCCACGCCCACGTAGACCTGACGTGATGACTTCGTCCACGACCTGATCGGGTTCCATGCCCAAACATGCGCGCAGTCCTGCCAGACCACCATGGGCTTCGTAATCGCCGGGATCGAGGGGATCGATCACCCCGACCCGAGCGAAAAGCCATCGCTCCTGTTGCGCCAAGAAGTCGACGTCCTCCACGAATCCCACGAACGACGACGACTCCTCGCCAAGGGTGTCACCGGTGACATCTCCAACCGACACATTCCCCCACCCGATACGCCTACCGCTTGCGTCGTCGATCCGCTCGACGAGCGGTTCGAGCCAGAGCATTCCGCGACTTCCGGTTCGGACAACGGTCTCACCGCGATCAATCAGGGCTTGCGCGACGTCGTCGGCTCCCATCGAGCGAGCCGCCGAATCCCGAGGAACGAACCAGACGCTCATGCGTCGACTTCCCCAAGGTGCCGGCGAACACGGTGTTTGATCACTTCGACACTCGCCCTACCCAGCAAGCTTCCGCCGACCATTGCCGCCGGCCCCAGTGCGCAGTTCCCCAGGCAGAAGATGGGCTCGTCAACCCCGGTCGCGGCGGCGAGTTCGGCATCGCGGTCGCATGCATCGCGCCAGTCACGGACGAGTTCGCGACCGCCCACCGCTTGACAAGCTTCCGCAGCGCACAAACGCACAGGTGCCGGTGGCGGTGGAGTGGTCCGAAGATCGGAGTAGAAGGTGAGCACACCGTGCACATCGGCCCGCGAGACATTGCACTCCTCGGCAACGAGCGTCACAGCCTCAGCAGGCACGTAGCCGAATCGTTCCTGGATTCCCTGAAGACAACGCAGCACCGGTCCTGGCTCCTGAGCGATCTCGCGGACGACGTCCCGGGCTGCGTCCACGGACCATTGATCGAATCCGAGAACGGCTGTCATGTACGCACCCACTCACTTCCGGAGTAGACGTTCATTCGGTCCTCGCGGGCGAAGCCAATCAGCACCAAATCGAATCGTCGGGCCACTTCCACGGCGAGAGTAGTGGGTCCGGAGACTGCGACGATCGAACCGATGCATGCACTCAAGGCTTTGGCGACGATCTCGTACGAGACCCTCCCGCTGACGACTAGCACATGATTCGTCAGAGGGAGTAGGCCGTCCATGAGAGCCCGACCGATCACTTTGTCCACCGCATTGTGACGACCGACGTCCTCGCGAACGAACAGGACTTCGGAGTCAGGACCCACGAGTGCCGCTGCGTGAAGCGCACCGGTGAGGTCGAACATTTTTTGCCTAGCACGCATCTGCTCGATCAAATCGAGTGCCTGCTGCGGCTCGAGTCGCCACTCACCGGTGTGCAACGGTGCGTACGGCTCGGGTACCTCGTCGATCACGTCAGCGCTACACACACCGCATGAACTCGACGTGACGTATGCGCGCGGCCGCGGTGGCGTGATACCCGGCGCGACGCGAACTCGAACGGTGTCGATCTCATCGGTTGAATCCGATACATCGGAATGCGGAGCCCCCGACCGCGTGGATGCCGCGAGCGACTTCATTTCCACGATGTCGTCACCACGACGCAATCCAGCCTCACTGACGAGCCAACCGGCAGCAAGATCCAAGTCGTGGCCCGGGGTGCGCATAGTGGTGGCGACCACCTCCCCCTCGACCACGATCGTGAGAGGAGACTCGACGACCACTCGATCGATGCGATCGATCCTCTTGGATCCACGGCGCGAGACATCCTCGAGCCGAATGGTCGGCCGTGGGCTAGTGGTGTGCCCCACTACTAGAACAGCCCTACTACGAGGCCATCGACGATGTCGATGCGCTCACTCGAGGGAACCTTCGGCAAACCGGGCATCGTCATGATGTCGCCGCATACGACGACGATGAACCCGGCTCCAGCGGACAATCGCACTTCACGGATGTTCATGGAGTGACCCGACGGCGCGCCCCGTAGAGATGGGTCGGTGGAAAAGGAGTATTGGGTCTTGGCAATGCACACAGGTAGGTGCCCGAATCCCTCCGCCGCAAGTTCACGCATCCGAGCACGGACCTTCGAATCCGCGGTGATCTCCGAAGCCCCGTAGATCTTGGTCGCGATCGCCTCCACTTTCTCCCACAACGTGGCGTCGTCGGCGTAGACGAAGGACTCGTGTCCGGAGTCGACCGCCCGGTCGTCGGCATCGCACACGGCCACGACTGCTCGCGCCAGATCGGCCGCGCCGGCCCCGCCATCGGCCCAATGGGTTGCCAGGACGATCGGCACCCCTAGCGACTCGACGTGCGAATGGAGCAGATCGATCTCAGCAGGAGTGTCGGTGACGAACTGATTGATGGAGACGATCGGTGGCACGCCGTAGTGGTCTCGGACATTCGCGATGTGACGCTCGAGGTTGACCATGCCCGCCTTCAACGCATCCAGATCCTCGGTTGTGAGTTGCTTCGCATCACCACCTCCGTGGAACTTCAATGCCCGCACCGTCGCGACGATCACCGCAGCCGACGGGCGAAGCCCTGCACTCCGGCAGGTGATGTCGATGAACTTCTCAGCACCCAAATCCGCACCGAAGCCAGCTTCCGTGACGACGTAGTCCACAAGACGCAAGGCACCGGTGGTTGCGATGACGCTGTTGCAGCCGTGAGCGATATTCGCGAAGGGACCGCCGTGGACGAAGGCCGGTGTTCCGTCAAGGGTTTGCACGAGGTTGGGCGACAGCGCGTCCTTCAGCAGAACCGCCATGGCCCCCTGGGCGTTCAAGTCGCTCGCGTGGATGGGTTCCTTGTCTCGCGTATAGCCGATAACGATTCGTCCGATGCGGTCCTTGAGGTCTTCCACGTCGGTCGCCAGGCAGAAGATCGCCATGATCTCCGAGGCGACGACGATGTCGAACCCGTCTTCGCGCGGATATCCATTGCCCGGACCCCCCAAGGCAATGGTGATGTCGCGCAGCGCCCGATCGTTCATGTCCACCACGCGCTTCCAGGTGATTCTGCGGACGTCGATGCCCAGAGCATTGCCGTGGTGGATGTGGTTGTCGATCAAGGCTGCGAGCAGGTTGTTCGCCAGAGCTATTGCGTTGAAGTCGCCGGTGAAGTGCAGGTTGATGTCTTCCATGGGCACGACCTGGGCCCTACCGCCACCGGCGGCGCCGCCCTTCATTCCGAAAACCGGGCCCAGGGATGGCTCGCGCAGACAGATCATCGCGTCCTTGCCGATGTGCCGAAGTCCATCGCCCAACCCGACCGTGGTGGTGGTCTTCCCCTCACCCGGCGGTGTGGGACTGATCGCCGTTACCAGGATCATGCGCGCGCTAGGTCGGATCGGCTGGCGCAACAGCCACTCCAGTCGAACCTTGGCCTTGGTTCGGCCATAAGGCTCGAGGACGTCCTCGGGGATACCCACCAGCGCGGCTATGTCCGCAATCGGCTTGAGGGTCGCAGCCTGTGCGATCTCGATATCGGTCGGCATAAAGGCTCCCTAACTATGCGCCTCTTGCGGCGCGCGCCTTTTCGATCAGGACGGGCAGCAGCGTGTGCAGGTTGTCGACTACGGCGTAGTCGGCATGCGTCATGATCGGCGCCTGGGCGTCGGTGTTCACCGCGATAAGCGTCTTCGCGGACTTGCAGCCAGCGATGTGCTGCGTGGCACCACTGATGCCGAATGCGAGATACAACTCCGGGGCGACCTTGGTGCCCGTTTGGCCGACCTGCTCCGCATGCGGACGCCACCCCGCTGCAGTCACCACACGCGAGCAACCCACGGCTCCGCCGAGGATTTCGGCAAGCTCCTCGAGCATCACGAAGGCTTCGGGGCCATCCATACCGCGACCACCGGAGATCACGACCTTGGCTTCCGCGAGTCCGACTCCGGTTTCCTGCGCACCGGTGCGATCGGTGATGCCGACGACGAGATCTGCATCGGTGAGGGGGACATCGAATGGCTCCAGCGCCGCCGTGCCCGGGGCTTCCTGAACCGCGACGGCATGCGCCTGCACGCTTGCGAGCAGAGGATCTCCGGTCACCCGGCTCCGCTCGAGCAGGTTGCCACCCCACCGAGCACGAGTGACCTCTGCACTGTCCGAACCCGTCAGCGTGATCTGGCTGCACTCGGTGGCAAGTGGTAGATCACGAAGCGCCGCCACATGGGCCAAGACCTCATTGCCACGCGGTGTGCTGGCAGCCAGGACGGCGCGCGGAGAGGACTTCTCCATGACTGCCATAACTGCTCGCGCACTCGCCAACGGGACGTAGTCGCCGAGGCGATCATCCACTCCATGGTGGACGGTACGAACGCCGTACTTACCGAGTTCGTCGACGCACTTCTCCGCGTTGGAGCCGACGATGACCGCCTGGACGTCGTCGTCGATCGACCGTGCCATGGTCGCAACTTGGGCAGCCAGCGGATCGATTTCACCTCTATCGTGGTCGACGTAGATCACGATCATGACAAGACTCCGATCTGCTTCATGACATCGACGAGAGCATCGGCTGCTTCCTCGCCGGCGCCGAGGTTCTGCGCGCCCTTGGATTCCCGAATCGGTGCGGTGAGTCCCACCAGTTCGATGCGCGGTGCATCGAGATTTGCCGGAATCTCGTCGATCGGCTTCTTCCGCGCCTTGATCCGGCCGGGAACCGATGGATAGCGCGGGATATTCAGTCCGTCCTTAACCGTCACAACCGCCGGCAGCGGAACCGTGTAGACCTCGCGCATGGTTCCTACGGCGCGCTCACACGTTGCCACACCGTCATCGATCTTCATGCCCTTCACCGCAGTCACGACGGGGCGGCCCAAGCGATGGGCTAGTCGGACGCCGGTCTGGGAGTTGGCGTTGTCGGCGCTCTCCGAGCCCAGCAGGATCAGATCGAATGCAGTTCCATCGGCTTCGATCGCCTCGGCCAGCGCCTTGGCAGCAGCCTGCGGATCCACATCCGTGGTGTCGGAGTGGATCCAGATCGCCCGGTCGGCACCGATCGCGAACTGCTCACGGATCTGCTCCTCCACGCCATCGGGCCCCAGGGAAACCAACGTGACCGTGCCACCGAACTCCTCCTTGAGCTGCACGGCGGCTTCCACGGCGCATTCCTCGTGCGGACTGAGAGTGAAACCGAGTTTGTCGGTGTCGATCGCCATTGCGTTCTCGGTAAGCATGATGGCGCTCCCGAGTGACGGGTACCGCTTGATGCAAACGCAGATCTCCATCAGCCCAGGATCCGTTCGTTGTTGGGGTCGAAGAGCGGGGTTGACCCCACTCGATCCACCACCACCGGGTAGTGCTCACCGAGGTATTCGACGAGCAGATCGGTTCCTTCCACCGCGTGCTCTGGTGGCAGGTACGCCATCAGGAGGTGCTTGCCGAGGGAGGGCGCGGATCCGGCACTCGTGACGAAGGATCGACGTCCGTGCTTGTCGGTGATCGGTGCGCCATCGAGGGTCAGGATCGGTTCCATCCCGAGCATGTAGCGCTTCTCGCCCGAGGAACTCGTGTGATCCTTGACCGACAAGGTGCACATGAGCGCAATGGGGTCCTCGTCGCGTTGCTTCAGGTAGGCCTCCTTACCGATGAAGTCGGCATCCTTGACCTTCTTCAATGACATACCGGCCTCGATCACGTTGTACTCGGTATCGAGTTCGGCCCCGTATGCGCGATAGCCCTTCTCGAGACGACCCGTGGTGCCGTATACACCGATGCCCACGGGAATCAGGCCGTGCTCCTGGCCAGCCTCCCAAACCATGCCCCACAACTTGGCACCCTGCTCGATCGGCAAGTACAACTCCCAGCCGAGCTCTCCCACGTAGGAGATGCGCGACGCCAGGACGCGCAACGAGCCCATCTCGATGACTCGGCAGGTGCCGAAAGGATGACCTTCATTCGACATGTCCGCCTTGGTCAGTGACTGGATGATGGTGCGGGCGTTCGGGCCCCACACACCGAGCGTGGTTATCGAAGACGTCAGATCCTGGATCTGGGCAGTGCCGTCGGTCGGGAGCAGATCGGCGAACCATTTCCTGTCCGCCATGCCGTGCGCACCACCGGTCACCACCCGGAAGTGGTTCGTGCCCAACCGCATGATCGTGAGATCGGACTTGAAACCTCCGCGCGGGCTGAGGACCGGCGTGTAGATCACCTTGCCCACGGCCACGTCCATCTGCCGGACGGCCGCGCGCTGCACCACATCGAGAGCGCTTGGACCGGTGATGTCGAAGATCGCGAACGGCGTGAGGTCGATCATGCCGGCGGTCTCGCGCATCTGCAGATGCTCGGCGTTGATGGTGGGTGACCACCACCGCGAATCCCATTCGGCCGTGCGCGGCATCACCGAATCGCCGAACTTTTCCACCAGGTGGGCGTTGCTCTCGTACCAGAACGGGCGTTCCCAACCCACGGCTTCGTAGAAGACGGCGCCCAAGGCCTTCTCCTGCTCGTAGTACGGCGATAGCCGGACGTTGCGGTTGCTGGTCCACTGCTCGCCCGGGTGGATGATCCCGTAAGTCTTGATGAAGCCCTCGGATGTGCGGGAAACCACGTGCTCGCGCGTCTTGTGGTGCTCATAGAAGCGCGAGACGTCCGCGCCGTGCAAATCGATCTCCGGTTCGCCGAGGACCATCCATTCAGCGATCGACTTGCCAACGCCCGGACCCTCCTTGATCCAGACCGCAGCGGCCGACCACAGCCCCTTGACCTCGGGCGTCTCACCCAAGATCGGTGCACCATCGGGAGTGAGGGACAAAAGACCATTGCAGGCGTACTTCTCGCCCACACTCTCATCGCCCACGATGTCGGGCATCAGTTCCATTGCATGCTCGTCCTGCAGATCGAAATCTTCTTGAGTGAAAGGCATCTCGGTAGGTGAAAGCGCTGCTTGCTCATTCGAGGGGATCTCATCCGCTTCGTACAAGATCGCGCGGTGCGCATACGAACCGATTTCCAGACCCGTGCCGTGCTGCCGCTCGTACATGAACGTGTCCATGTCGCGGATGATCGGCCACTCGATATCGCCCTTGGCATCGGCGAAGAACGGCACCGGACCGATGTCCTTCATCTGATGAACGGCCGGCGTCAAAGGAATGGCGGCGCCGGCCATAGCCGCGATGCGCGGACTCCAGCAACCGCACGCGATGACCACGTACTCGGTCTGGATCATGCCGCGATCGGTGACCACGGCGGAAACTCGCCCATCGGTAACCTCGATATCCAGTACCTCGGTGTTGGGCAGGCTCGTCAACGCACCGAGTTCCTGGGCGCGCTCGCGCATGATCGTACCGGCGCGAAGTGAATCCACCACACCCACCGACGGGGTCCAGAAGCCACCGAGGATGATGGATTCGTCGATATAGGGGACCTTCTCCTTGACCTGCTCGGGGGTGAGAATCGCCGTATCACCGGTATCGAATGACTTGGCCGATTGCATGCGCCTGTGCAACTCCTGCATGCGATCCTCGGTGCGCGCGACCTCGATGCCACCGCACTCGGTGAAGACACCCATTTCCTTGTATTGCTTCATGCTCTCCAAGGTGAGCTGGGTGATCTCCTTGCTGTGATCGGTAGGGAAGATGAAGTTAGAAGCGTGCCCGGTTGATCCGCCGGGATTGGGCAGCGGGCCCTTGTCCAATTGCACGATGTCGGTCCAGCCCAATCGTGCGAGGTGGTACACGATGGAATTACCGACGATGCCCGCGCCGATCACAACGCACTTCGCGCTGGCGGGAGCCTTCATTTCCTCTGTCATCTTCTGTCCGATTCCTTCTGTCGTTGGATCGATGAGTTACGTGGGGGCGAGGCTGTGTCCTTACGGGCTCGCTTCTACAGGGCCTTACGCATTTCAGCTTCGAAACCTTCGATGTGCTTGCTCATCACCACCGCTGCGCGTTCGGGATCGCCATCGCGGATGGCTTCCAAGATCTCGCGGTGCTCGAGGATCGCTTGCTGAAGGTGCGTGACTTTGGTCAGCCCGAGGAACCAGATGCGCAGCGCGTGCGTGTAATACCTGTCGAGATCGTGTGCCAAGTAGGCGTTGTGGCTGGCTTGGTAGACGCAGTGGTGGATGCGCTCATCGAGTTCCATCAGCACGGTGCGATTTTTCTCGATGCCACTGCGCTCGAACGCATCGAGATCGCCGAGCAGGGCTTCGATCACCTGGAGATCGTCGGCCTCTCGCCTACCCGCTGCGAGCGACGCCGCGAACGGTTCGAGCTGCTCGCGCACCTCGCTGATCGCCCGAAGGTCGCGCGGATCGACGCCCGCGACGAACATGCCCCGCCGCGGATAGACCTCGATCAGGTGCTCGGACGCCAGTGCGCGCAGGGCTTCGCGCACTGGCGTCCGGCCCAGAC
>CAYPSE010000046.1:0-10714 GCA_964413305.1 uncultured Rubrivirga sp.
GCGACGATCGTCGTGTACTCCATCGCGCCGTACTCCTCGAGCGCACCCTTCACCGAGGCGATGGTGGAGCCCTTCTGGCCGATCGCGACGTAGATGCAGCGGACCTGCTTGCTCGGATCGCCAGACTTCCAGTTCTCTCGCTGATTGAGGATGGTGTCCAAGCACACAGCGGTCTTGCCGGTTTGGCGGTCGCCGATGATCAACTGCCGCTGTCCACGACCGATAGCGGTCATGGCGTCGATGGCCTTGATGCCGGTGAGCATCGGCTCCTTGACCGGCTGCCTTTGGACCACGGTGGGTGCCTGGACCTCCAGGGCGCGGCGACCTTCGGCCTCGATCGGACCCAGCCCGTCGATCGGATTGCCCAGGGGATCGACCACGCGACCGAGGAAGGCATCGCCCACCGGAACCGACAGCACCTCGCCGGTGCGGCGGACCGACTGGCCCTCTTCGACGTGCGCACCATCACCGAGCAACACGACGCCGATCTCACGGATGTCGAGGTTCAAGGCAACGCCGAGCAGGCCACCTTCGAACTCCAAGAGTTCGTTGGTCATGGCCGAATGCAGGCCTTCGACGCGTGCGATGCCGTCGCCGATCTCGGTGACACGGCCTACCTCTTCACGGGCGGTGGACGGCGAGTACGCCGCGACGTTCCGCTCGATCGCATCCCGGATCTCCTCCGGCCGGATCGTCAGCTCCGTCATGGTGTCCTGCTTCCTTCATCGGGCCCGCAGCGCGGGCGATTTCCTGATCTGTTTCTTGAGTCTGTGTTCTGGTGTGGCTAGCCGAGTACTGCCCGGCGGGCTTGTTCGAGTCGGGACGCGACGGTGCCATCGATGACTTCGTCGCCGATGGTGACGTGCACGCCCCCCATGACGGCGGGGTCGAGAGCGACGTTGAGTCGGACCGTGCGCCCCTTGAGCGAGGTCAGCGCAGCCGCCAACCGACGTCCCTGGTCTTCGGTGAGAGGTGCTGCGACCCGCACCTCGGCCACCACCCGTTCACGTTGGCGAGCGGCGAGTTCACACAAGGTGTCGATGGCTGCATCGAGTCGCTGACCATGCAGCCGGCCCACGGTCGATTCGAGTACCAGTTGGGTCGCTGCCGTTGCGCGACCAGCCATGAGGTCGCGCACGATGGCGGCCTTCGTGGCGGGCTTTTGGGCTGGATCGTTCAGGGCCATCTGCAGTGCCGCTGAGGAGTCGACCGCGCGGCCGAAGCGGAAGATCTCGTCCTCCGTGGCATCCAGACTGCCGTCGCGCTCGGACTCGGTGAAGGCGGCCTGGGCGGCGAGCTGCTCCAGGGCGATCACGAGATCGATGTCCTGAGACCAGCGTCGATCGACGGCGTCGGCGACCACGTCGAGGGTGACGTCCGACACCTTCCCGCCCAACACGTCGCGGATGAGCGACTGACGCACGCTCGATAGCTGCCCGGAATCGGCGAGGGTGGAGCGAAGTTGCGGATTGTCGTCCATCACGGCCGCCACCGCGTACAACTCCGCTGCGAGCGCGCCGAAGCCAGGCGCCTGACGCTTGGCGTCGAGGGCCGCCGAGCAGGCAGCGAGGGACTCGCGACTAGAGCCGAGCATCAGCGAGCAGCCTGCCTCTCCAGATCATCGAGGAAGGCATCGACGGTGGCCCGCACGCGAGCGTCGTCCGACAGGGACGCCCCCACGACCTTGCCCGCAAGTTCGACCGAGAGCTCGCCGACCTGACGCGTGAGCGTGCTCATCGCCTGAGCTCGATCCGCCGCCATCTGCGCCTCGGCGGCGGCGGTCACCTGGGCCGCGGCTTGCCGGGCCTCACTTCGAGCCTCCTCGACGATGGCGGCCCGGTCCGACTGGGCCTGGGTCCTGATCGCGGACGCCTCTTCGCGGGCCTGGGCCAGTTGCTGCCGGTACTGCTCGAGCAACTGCTGAGCTTCGACCTGCGCATCCTCAGCACGCTTGAGGCCACCTTCGATGGCATCGGCACGCTCATCCAACGTGGCCTTGATCTTCGGTAGGGCGAACTTGCCGAGCAGGCCGAACACGATGAGGAAGGCGATACCTCCGGCCACGAGTTCCACGATCGGAACCGCCAGCACACTCGGCATGGGCTCGCCATCCTCGACGGCTGCCGCGAGGACCCGTGTGAGCACTTCGTTCACCTGACGACCTTTCTTCCAAAGTTCCGACTCGTGAGCCGTGCCTTCTTCGAAATCGGGTTATGCACCGAAGACGAGTTACGCACCGAAGACGAAGGGGACGACGAAGCCGATCAGGGCGAGCGCCTCGGCGAGTGCGAAACCGAGGAGCATGTTCTGGCGGATCACGCCGTAGGCTTCGGGTTGACGAGCGATAGCTTGCACGCCCTGGCCGAAGATGATGCCGATACCGATGCCGGGACCGATCGCCGCGAGGCCGTAACCGATCGAACCGATGGAACCGGTGAGTTCCGCGTAGAGCGACATGTCGTTTCCTTTGCTGTCCTGGCCGGCGGCCGATTCCGCCGGTCTGGGGTCTTTGGTCTATTCAGTTGTCTACGAAGCCACGATGGTCAGTGCTCCGCGTGCAGCGCGCTCCCGATGTAGACGGCAGCGAGCAGCGTGAAGATGTAGGCCTGGAGTGCCTGGATGAAGGCCTCGAACGCCGTCAGCGCAACCGTGACGGCGAATGAGGCAACCGAGCCGAGGATTCCGATCACGCTGGCGCTGATGAGGTAGAAGGCAGCGATGCTGAACGTGGCCAGCAGCAGGTGACCGGCGAACATGTTGGCGAATAGACGCACGGCGTGCGTGAAGGGGCGCACCAGGATGTTGGATATCAGCTCGATCGGCGCAAGGAGCACGTACATGGGCTTGGGGACGCCCGGCGGGAACATCATGTTCTTGAAGAAGCCGATAGGTCCCTGCTTGATCATGCCGAGCGGCACCCAGGTGAAGTAGACGATGAGTGCGAACGCCACCGGAATCGCAAAGATCGACGTCACAGGCAGTTGCGCCCCGGGGAGGATCCCGAAGAAGTTCAATATCCACACGAGGAAGAAGAAGCTGAACAAGAAGGGGACGAATTTCTCTCCACCCTTGCCGATGGTTTCCCGGACGATGCTGTCCCGAACGAACACGTAGCCGATCTCGCCGACGCTTTGCGCCCCGCGAGGAACGAGCTTCGGACTGCGGAATGCGTACAGGAAGAACCCGGAGATGATCGCAACACCCAAGAACAGCAAGACGATGACCTTCGAGATCCCGATTTCCATGCTGAACAGTTGGAATTCGATGAAGTTCTCGAAGAAGAAGATCTCAGCACCTGGCGCGGGGAACCCGCATCCGGACAGAAAACGACAGTCGAGGCTGCCAGCAGCCGAAACGTAACCGGCCGATGTGACGATCAACCCCTGTCCTCCTTGCCATCCCGACTCGGTTCGAGCCTTGCCTGCGCGCTGCGATTTTCACGAGCGAGGCCCGTGAAGATCAGGTAGTACGACAATCCGAGCCCGACGAAGGCCCCGACGGCGATCAGTACCGAGCGGTTCCCCCACCACAAGGAGATCAGCCACCCGAGCCCGGCGTACAACACGATGCCGGAAATCATGCGGCTGGAGATCGTCCACGCGGCGTTGTCCATTGCCGGGGGAGACTGCGTTGCGCGCGGCGGCAGGGACGACGTCGAGGTCGAACGTTGACGGGAACCGTACCAGGGCCCAGAAGCGCTCATGACCGCGCCTCGGGCTCGACGTACAGCACCTTCGTGCGGGCGAAAACCCAGACTTCCGCGACGGTCCACGCCAGGGTGCAGGCGACGATCGTGGCCGCGAAAACCTGCGTATTGAACAGAGTGGTATTCGCGAACGCGATGATCAAGACGAACAGAACTCCGATCTTGACCAAGTAGGTCATCAGTGCCACGGTCATGGCCATCTGGGGGTTGCTTTTCAGGACCGAACCCAGGACGAACTGCCCGACGCTGAAGAAGACGACCACCAATAGCGTGGCGAAGATGCCGCCAAGACCCCCGGGGAGTTCATCCACGGCGAAGCCCACGACGGTGCCGACCAGACCCACCACGGCGGTGGCGATACCTGCGCGACGCAGTACCAGCGCGTCGATGCTGGGTGCGGGCTTGGCTGTGTCTGTCATGTCGCGTCTGTCATGTCACGTCTGTCATTTCCTGGGGCGTTTCCGGCTGGACCGCCGAAGACGCTTCCGACGCTATCGCACCAGGCGCTGAGGGCACATCTCGAGCCGGACGATCTCGATTCCAGAGTCGCTCATCCTGCCGAAGAATCGGCGTCCGTGAGACCAACGTCACGCAGCGGGCGCACCACCGCCGTGGTGGCACGAGGCTCACGACCGGGGCGGCGAACCAACCAGATCAATGCGGCCAGCCCCACCACGAACCCACCGATTGCGAATGGCCACGGGACGAATGCGACCGCCACCGCGGCTCCAGCCACTAGGCCGGTCCAGGCATACATCAACATCACGGCCCGCCGATGGGAGTGACCCATTTCCAGAAGTCGATGATGCAAGTGCTGCTTGTCCGGCGCGAACGGGTTTCGGCCCGCCTTGGTTCGACGGATCACCGCCAACAGCAGGTCGATCAGCGGGATGGCCATCACGGCGATCGGCAAGAGGACCGGCAGCAAGGTGGGTAGTAGCGCTCCGGTGCCGAGGGCACTCGGATCCACCTGACCGGACAACGTGATGGTGGCGGCCGCCAGCAACAACCCCAGAAGCATCGATCCGGTATCGCCCATGAAGATCCTCGCCGGGGCGTAATTGTGGGGAAGGAAGCCGGCGGTGATCCCCACCAGCAGCACGCTGACCAAAGTCGCCAAGGTGGCGCGCTCGAGACCGGACTCCACGCTCAAGAGGTATGCGTAGCCGAAGAAGGCACCCGCCGCGACCAGGACGATTCCAGCCGCCAAACCATCGAGACCATCAACGAAATTGATGGCGTTGATGCTGATCACCACGATCAACACGGTGAACAGCACACTGGTGAGTGGATCGAGGACGAACGTTCCACCGATCGGCAACCAGATGATCGCGATTCCCTGGAAGGCCATGACCCCGGCAGCCAATACCTGTCCGGCGAGCTTGGTGGGGGCGTCCAACCCCCACTTGTCGTCGATGATTCCCAGAGCGACGATGATGGCCACACCCGACAGCAGGGCGATGGGAGTGCGACCGCCCTCGAAGACCGCGCTCATCATGGGCAGTTTGCTGGCCAGGATCAGGCCCGCAAGCAAACCGCCGACCATCGCCAGGCCGCCCAGTAACGGCGTGGGGGTGGCGTGGACGTCGCGATCGCGGACCGATGCGACGACTCGCCACTTCAAGGCGAGTTCGCGTGCCAGCGGAGTCAGCAAGTACGTGACCGCCGCAGCGGCCAGCAGGCTGAGGATGTACTCCCGCACGGGATCGCGCCTACTGGGCGCCGGCGCCTTCTCGTGGATAGGCCGGATGCCGGGTCACCAGTTTGCCCACCTGGGCGGAGATGTCCGCCGCGGCGGAACCATCGGCATCGACCACCGCTCGGGCGATGAGGTCGGCGATCTCGCGCATATCGGACTCGAGCATTCCTTGGGTGGTGACCGCCGGTGTGCCGACTCGGATACCCGAGCCGATGGACGGCGGCTGCGGGTCGTAGGGAATCGCGTTCTTGTTGAGCGTGATGCGGGAGGCGTCGCACCGCTCCTCGGCCTGCGCACCGGTGACCCCCAGCGGCTGAAGATCGATCAGCGCCAGGTGGGTGTCGGTTCCTCCGCTCGTGGGTCGCATACCGTGTTCGGCGAGCCCTTCGCACAGGGCCTGCGCGTTGCGGATCACCTGCGCTGCATACCTCTGATAGTCCGGACTCGCTGCTTCCTTGAGTGCGACCGCCTTGGCAGCTACGGCGTGCATCAGTGGTCCGCCCTGCATCATCGGGAAGACGGCCTTGTCGACCGCCTTGGCGTGCTCGGCCTTGGACAACATCATTCCGCCGCGTGGTCCGCGGAGCACCTTATGCGTCGTGAAGGTGACGACGTCGGCGTAGGGAACCGGGCTGGGAATCGCCTTGCCTGCCACCAGGCCGATGAAGTGAGCCGCATCGACCATCAAAATCGCTCCGACCTCATCGGCGATCTCACGGAACGCCGCGAAGTCGATCAGACGCGGATAAGCGGTGGCGCCGCAGATGATCATCTTCGGTCGATGCTGGCGCGCAAGATCACGCACCTGGTCGTAGTCGATCAGTTCGGTGTCCTGGCGAACGCCGTAGGAGACGACGTTGAACCACTTGCCAGAGAAATTCACCGGGGAACCGTGGGTCAGGTGGCCACCGTGCGGAAGGCTCATCGCCAAGACGGTGTCGCCGGGCATCGTGAACGCACCGTATGCCGCGATGTTCGCACTCGCTCCGCTATGCGGCTGCAGGTTCGCGTGCTCAGCGCCGAAAAGCTCCTTGGCCCGTTCGATGCCGATCTCCTCCGCCGAGTCGACCTCCGAGCAACCGCCGTAATAGCGCCGACGCGGATAACCCTCGGCGTACTTGTTGCTCAGGGTCGAACCCAACGCCGCTAGCACTGCAGGGGAGGTGAAGTTCTCGCTGGCGATCAACTGCAGACCACCGCGCAGTCGCTCCAGTTCGCTCAGGATGATGCCCGCGATCTGCGGATCCTCGGACTGCAATGCACCGAAGTCCGGTCCCCAGAAGATGCCCTGATCGGCAGATGAACCCATAACCCCACTCCCGCTCCGCGCAGCGCCGGTTCAACCGGCAGTGTCGTCCGCCACTGTATCCCCCGCCACCTCACGCAGCACGCCCTCCACGCGCGGGGCAGCGATGGCTCCCGGCCGCACGATGGTGGCCGGACGGGTGCGGGCATCCACCACGGTGCTGGCCGACGAGGGGTCCTCCGCGGTGGACCACGCCTCGTCCCCCACCGGGCCGGCATCGAGGGCACCTGATACATCGTCGGCTAGCGAATCGATGGCCTCGTGAACGGTCTGCGGCGCAGGTCCCCCGGCGATCGAGGCCGTGCTGGCGGCCACCGGACCCACACGCCGACACACGGCCAGGGCGATCGGGTGCAAAGGCATGCGCACCGCAACGGGAGCCTGCGGCGGGTGATCCCAAGCCAAGGTGGCCTGCGGGCGCAAGAGAACGGTCAGCAGCCCGGGCCAGAAGGCGCGCATCAGCGCCTGCGCCGCCGGTGGAATACGCGCCGCAACGCCCGAGACGGTGTCCGGGCCTGCCACCAGCAGTCCCAGCGGAGTGTTCGGATTCTGAAGTTTCGCGCGCCTGAGCAACGCCGTGCCCTTGATGGAGAAGGCATCCGTCGCAACGACGTAGCAGTTCTCCGTCGGAAAGATCACCAGTCCGCCGCGACGCATGGCAGCGGCGGCCGCGATAACAGCCCTATCGCGTTCGCCCGGATCAGTGCAGTCCCAGATGGTGGCCGCGCTCACGTTTCGATCCCGCCCCTACCGGCCACGCTTCGAGTGGCCGCGCTTCTCGTAGCCATCGTGAAGCGTGGCAGACCAGCGAGATCGAGGCGATCGCTGACGCGTTCGAACAACGGCGCACCGGGAAGACCTGGCAACATCGTGGCGAGTTCGTCATCCAGTGCAGCGGCCCTGACCAATCCCACCACTCCCCCGCCGGGCGCGTCCGGTCCTTGGACGTCCGCGTGTTCGATGACCAAGGATCCACCCGGTCGCAGCAGCAGCGCCGCCGTTCGGACAACTCCAGCGATGATTCGCAGTCCATCGGGGCCACCGAACAGGGCAAGTGACGGATCGTGATCGCGCACTTCCACTTCCCGAGGCACCATGGCATCGGGAATGTACGGCGGGTTGGCAACCACCACATCGACTGCGGCCACGAGGCATGAGAGTGCGCCACCTGGGTCGGCAATCTGTGTGGCGTCGCCATGAATCACCCGGACGTCCGATCCAGCGGCCGTGATCTCCTCGCGGTAATCGCGGACGTTGCGCATCGTCCATTCGATGGCATCCTCGTCCAACTCCACGAGATGTACCTGCGATCCGGCAACCTCGAGAGCGATGGACAACCCGACGGCACCACTGCCAGCACACAGGTCCACCACTACCGGCTGATCGATTTCACGCGCGTGACGCATCGCGGCTTCGGCCACTATCTCGGTCTCCGGACGGGGAATGAAGACTCCCCGGCCGACGGCCAATTCGATGTGACGGAACGGCGCTCGGCCGGTGATGTGCTGCAGCGGGACCCGACTCAAGCGACGCGACACGGCCTTCTCGAATGCCAGCCGCTGCGCGGCCGTGGGCTCGTCTTGCATGATCAACCGCGACCGCGGGACATCCAGCACCCACGCCATCAACACGGCGGCATCGACTTTCGGAGATGGAACTCCGGCGGTGGTGAGTCGTCGTTGGGCGTCGTACATCAGGTCACGGATCGTGACTCGAGTTCCCGGAGCCTGTCCGCCGGATGTCGCATCACCGGTTGCATCGAAGGAGAACCCCGACGAAGTCATCGTTCGTCATCCCTCGGACGTGAGTCGAGACTCGCGATCGGCTGCCGTACACGCATCGACGATCGCGTCCAAGTCCCCATCGAGAACCTGATCCAAATTGTGCGACTTAAACCCGACGCGATGATCGCTGATCCGATTCTCGGGGAAGTTATACGTGCGGATGCGCTCGCTGCGATCCACAGTGCGCACCTGACTGCGTCGGACGTCCGAGGCTTCCTGCGCGGCCTGCTCCTCCGCGATGGCCAGCAGCCTGGCGCGCAGGATGCGAAGGGCCTGCTCCCTGTTTTGCAACTGGCTCTTCTCGTTTTGACAGGACACAACCACGCCCGTGGGCAGGTGGGTGATGCGAACAGCGGAGTCGGTCGTGTTGACGCTCTGGCCACCTGGACCGGATGAGCGATACACATCGATGCGAAGGTCACCCGGATCGATCGTGACGTCGACGTCCTCTGCCTCCGGGAGCACCAGCACACCCGCCGCGGAGGTATGGATGCGCCCTTGGGATTCCGTCACCGGAACGCGCTGGACACGGTGTACTCCGCCTTCGAACTTCAAGCGCGCGAAGGGTGCCTCGCCGGGTTCCGGCACGCCCTTGGCTTTGACCGCTACCGAAACGTCCTTATAGCCGCCCAGATCGGATTCGACCGCATCGATCAGCTCGGTGCTCCATCCTCGCCGCTCCGCGTAACGCAAGTACATCCGCAACAGGTCGCCTGCGAAGAGGGCCGATTCCTCACCACCCTCACCGGCCTTGATTTCGACGATGACGTCCTTGTCGTCCATGGGATCGCGGGGCAAGAGCAGCTCCTGCAAACGCTCGGCCGCCTTCGCCTCCCGCTCCGCCAAGTTAGCCGCTTCTGCGGCGAATGCCGCATCGCCCATCTCGGCTAACTCGAGTGCCGCCTGATGATCATCACGCAGCGCACTCCACTCGCGGTAGGCCGCGACCACCGGTCGTAGTTGGGCGTAACGGCGACCGAACTTTCGGGCCTTGGCTTGGTCTGCATGGATCCCCGGATCGGCCAACTCGCGCTCGACGTCGTCGAGTTCGCGCGCGAGTTCCTCGCAACTCTCGAACACCGTCAGCCACCCTCCACGCCCGAAGTCTCAGCAACTACTCACATCAGCAAAAGAATCGGGCGCCGGTCGGGGATCGACCGCGCGACGGGGGAGACACGCGGCCGATCCCGGGCCGGCGCCCGGAAGTCGAACTATTTGGATCCTGAGCCGGAGCCCTTCCCGTAGCGGGTTTCGAATTTCGCCACGCGACCGCCCGTATCGAGGATCTTCTGCTTACCAGTGTAGAACGGGTGGCACTGCGAACAGACGTCCGCGTGAATCACGCCATTCCTCGCGGTGCTCCGCGTGGTGAAGGTGCTCCCGCAGGTGCAGGTCACCGTGGTTTCCACGTATTCGGGATGGATGTCGGCCTTCACGATCGTCACGTCCTTTTCTTGAGTGTCCGGGTCGGTCAGCGGCCTTCGGGCTGATCACCGTGAACCGGAGCCCCCGAAGTATGCCACGAGATCCGATCAGTCGTCCTCACTGGACCCCGGGGCGGAGGGGGTGGTCTTTTGGACCTGCAGCAAGAAGTCGTAGTTGGTCTCGTTCTCCCGCAACTTGCCCAGCAGCAGTTCGATTGACTGCTGCTGATCCAAGGCGTGCAGGACCCTGCGCAGCTTCCAGACGATCTTGAGCTCGTCGCTGGACATGAGCAGCTCTTCCTTGCGCGTACCGGACGCATCGACATCCACGGCCGGGAATATCCGCTTGTCGGCGAGGCGACGATCGAGCTTGAGCTCCATGTTTCCGGTGCCCTTGAACTCCTCGAAGATGACCTCGTCCATGCGTGAGCCGGTCTCGACGAGCGCGGTGGCCAAGATGGTGAGCGAGCCACCGTTCTCGATGTTGCGGGCAGCACCGAAGAACTTCTTCGGTGGATACAACGCGGTGGAGTCCACACCACCGGACAGGATGCGCCCGGAAGCCGGTGCCGCGAGGTTGTAAGCCCGACCCAGACGGGTCATCGAGTCCAGTAGCACGACCACGTCGTGGCCAAGTTCGACCAAGCGCTTCGCACGTTCGATGGATAATTCCGCGATGATCGTGTGATCCTCGGCGGGACGATCGAAGGTCGAGGCGATGACCTCGCCCTTGACCGAGCGCTGCATGTCGGTGACTTCCTCGGGACGTTCGTCCACGAGCACGACCATCAGATG
>CAYPSE010000047.1:0-3394 GCA_964413305.1 uncultured Rubrivirga sp.
TGATTTCACCATCCACACCTTCGGCTACGCCCAATCCAACGACTGCCCCGTCGAACGTTTCAGCGACCGTGGTGACGGAGTCATAGCGTCCAGCGAAGAGGTCGTGCATGGTTTCGATTTGCCGAATGTGGCCAGCGTGGTCGTGAGGACTGGTTCCAGACCTGGCGTGGTGGATGGCTGTGGCTAGGGACATGTTGATCATGTCGCCTCCTCCCTGTGCACTACTCAGCAGCTTCGATGGGCACCGTGAAGTTCGTTCCATTGCGACGATCCAAGAACAGGCCGACTACGGTGAGTCCCAGTGACACCGCAACCACGGTCGTAACGATGTCGGTCACCGAATCATTGCGCCACGTGGCCACGACGATCACCAGAGTTAGCAGAGCGATCCAGACGGCGAAGACCGCTCGACGATCCTGCGCGGCCAACCGCGCATACAGCAGGACTTGCACCAGCGCGAAGGCCGAGCCCTCGAGGGCGAACAGCCAAATCACATCGCCCATAGATACGTACTGAGCACCCCCCAAGATGCGCACCACCAGATCACCGAGGAAGAACGCCCCGGCCGTGATGAACATCCCTACGACGCCAGTTAGCCCAGTCGCGATGTAGACGGTGCGTCGTGACTCTTCTGCTGACATCTTCGGGAAGAGCACAATCACGATCGCATTGGGTAGGAAGAAGGCGATCTTCGCCAAGAGCACGCCCACGGCGTACTGACCTGACTGATCCTCGGTGAGGAAGAAGCGGGCCAGCAGGATGTCGACGTTCGTCAACGTGAACAGCACCATGAGGGCGTGTACGACGTGTCCGAGTTCCACGCCTATGCCTGCTCCCACCTTCGTACCGAAGGGTTTCCAGTCCGGGCGGCGCACCAGTAGGTAAGCGATGATCGCACCTACCGCGCAGCCGATGAATAGTCCGAAACCAACACCCGTAACGCTGGCCAGCACGACCACACCGACGATGCCGCCCACGGCACGACTTCCACCATTGGCAATGAACGCGAGCGACAACCGGGTGTGCTCCTCGCGCCCCTGCGCGATGCCCATCGCCGCCGAGCCCACGATCACGAATCCCAGGGATCCGATTCCGGTTGCTACGGCGACGACCGGGATGGTGAAGATCATTCCGATGGGCCAGGCGAACGCGAGGCCGCCGACGATAACGGCGAACCCCAAGAAAATCGACAACCGGATGAGCTGCTCTTCCACGCGGGCACGGTCAGGTCCCGCTGTTGCGACGCGTCGTGCGGCGAGCGCCTGTGTGGAGATTCCAAGTGTTGCCAATATGACCAGAAGACCTAACAGCGCGCCGAGGGCACCGAAGTCCGCCTTGTTGAGAATGCGGGCGGAGACCATGCTGAGCAGGTAGGCCGCGCCATTGCCGACCAATGTGGCTGCTCCGACGAGCACCAACCCTTTGGCCAGGGCTGACCGCGACGTTCCACTCGGATCGACGGTCGGATCCGCCCTCGGATCCGCGCCCAGTTCCGCGCTCGGGTCCGACTCACTCACGGCCCTAACCCTACGGGCAGCAAGGGCGGCTCCTAGGCCTGCTGGATCTCCGGCAATGTCGCCAATGCCGCGGCGAAGCGCTCATCGGACACTTCCTCATCGACCATCGCGCCGGCGAGGTAGTTCTCGTAGGCAGCCAGATCGAAGTGACCGTGCCCGCACAGGGCCGTGAGAATCACCGTCTCCTCTCCAGTCTCCTTCGCCTTGAGGGCCTCGCGAATCGCCAACGCGATTGCGTGCGTGGGCTCGGGCGCCGGAACGATGCCCTCCGTGCGCGCGAACTGGACCGCTGCGGCGAAGCACTCGGTCTGCGGCACGGACTCCGCATCCATGAGTCCTTCTTCGTACATGTGCGAGATGAGCGGTGCCATGCCGTGGTAGCGCAAACCTCCCGCGTGGATCGGGTCGGGAATGAAGTCGTGACCGAGGGTGTGCATCTTCATCAGGGGGGTCATGCCGGCGGTGTCGCCGTAGTCGTATGCGTAGACGCCTCGAGTCAACGACGGACACGACGCCGGCTCGGCGGCGAGAATGCGCGGGTTGATCTTCCCGTCGAGCTTCTCCTTGATGAAGGGGAAGGACAGTCCGGCGAAGTTCGAGCCGCCGCCGGTGCAGCCTACGATCAGCGTGGGTGAATCACCGGCCATCTCCATCTGCAAGAGGGCTTCTTGGCCGATGACGGTTTGGTGCAGCAGCACGTGGTTCAGAACCGAGCCGAGCGCATATCGGGTGTTCGGGTCCATGGCCGCGACCTCGACCGCCTCGGAAATCGCAATGCCGAGTGAGCCGCTGTGGTTCTTCGGATCCGCGGCGAGTTGACGCCCCACCTCGGTCAACTGCGATGGTGATCGGTGGATCTTCGCGCCGAATGTCTCAATCATCAAACGTCGATACGGCTTGGCGTCGTAGGAAGCACCGACCTGCCACACCTCGCACTCCATGTCGTACAGCGCGCACGCGAAAGCAAGAGCGGTTCCCCACTGGCCGGCACCGGTCTCGGTGGTCAACCGAGTGGTGCCTTCCTTCTTGTTGTAGTACGCCTGGGGGACCGAAGTGTTCGGCTTGTGCGATCCGGCCGGGGAGACTCCCTCGTACTTGTAGTAGATACGTGCCGGGGTTCCAAGCGCCTGCTCGAGGCGGTGCGCACGGAACAACGGCGATGGCCGCCACTGCCGGTACACGTCGAGGACTCCACCGGGGATATCGATGTACCGCTCAGTGGACACCTCTTGCATGATCAGTTCCATCGGGAACAAAGGTGCGAGATCATCCGGTCCCACTGGATCCAGTCGACCGGGGTGCAAAGGCGGCGGAGGCGGTGTGGGGAGGTCAGCCATGATGTTGTACCAGACCGTCGGCATCTGGTCTTCCGAGAGAACAAACTTGTGCTGACGGACGGTGTCGTCCACGGCTGCCTCCTTCATTCGGCGATGAATCCTGACGGTAATGGCGGAACGAACGGGCCTCAACCGAAATGGGGGGATCGAGATGAAGGAATCGAGATAGGGGATCGAGATGAGGACGCCCGGCTGCGTCTACGCAGGGAGGACTCGGCCCATACCCGTGTAACTGCGGCCCCACCACGAACCGGTGATCGGATTGACCTTCACGCTCTCGCCGGTCTGGGGCGCGTCGATCATCTTTCCGTCGCCGATGTAGATGCCCACGTGCTGGGCACCGTTTTCGAAGAAGAAGACCAGATCACCGGGCCGCGCCTCGCTTTTCGGAATGCGCTCGACGTTCTGGTACTGGTTCACCGACGATCGCCCGATCTCGAGGCCCAATGCGCGACGGAAGACGAACTGCGTGAATCCGCCGCAGTCGAAGGCGTTCGGCCCAGCGGCTCCAGCGCGATAGGGGGTGCCGATCTTGTCTCG
>CAYPSE010000047.1:3494-10426 GCA_964413305.1 uncultured Rubrivirga sp.
GCGACACGCGACACGCGTGGGACATTTCTGGGACACCCTCGAGTCGTCGTCGAGGTTGTGATCCTTCGACTACAGCGGGCGGATCAGCGAGGCGTAATCCAGTGCGGTCGCGGGCCTGTCGAGCAGCCGCCCATCGGGCAACGGAACCGCCAGGGGCGATCCGGCCTCATCTACCACCGAAACCGTTCTGGAGCCGGCCGAGGACAAACTCAGCACCACCTGACCGAGTAGCAGCACCTGTTCGGTCGAGGGCAAGGACGAGAAGGCCGACGACACCGCGATCGTGGCATCGGCGGTGGGCAGATCCACATCTGCGGTGGGAACGAACTCACTGACCAATGCGGTGCCCGTCAATGGGTCGACCACCACGCTGCGCAGTCCGGTCTCGGCGGGCGGTCCGGCTGCCAATCCATCCAGCACGATCTGGGGCGTGACGGGCAAGGGAAGTTCGCTCACCAACGGTACGAGCCCGTCCTCACGGATGAAGTAAAGGTCGACTATCTCGACTGCACCCGTCGGGGTCGGGGTGGGAGTCGACGTCGGGTTCACAGTCGGACTCGCGGTCGGCGTGGGCGAAGCCGAGGGAGTCACCGTTGGCGAGGAGATCGGAGACGGGATCACTTCCGGCGGCAGCGGCTGCGCCGAGTCCTCCAGGGGCACACCGCAACCGGCGGCGAGCACCGTCACGACAGCGAGCATGGACAAGCGCCCCAGGACCAAACCGCGGGCCGTCATTGCCCGTTCCCGTCGTCGTCTCGGCTGATCGGGATCTCCACGATGAACCGAGCGCCACCGCTCTCTCGGTTCTCCACGATCAAGTCCGCATTCAACAAGTTCGCCTGCTCACGGGCGATGGCCAGTCCGAGTCCGGCTCCTGAGGTGTGGTGGGCGTCCTCGCCGCGAGTGAAAGGTTCGAACAGTTTCTCCAACTGCGAAGGGTCGATGCCGGGCCCGCGATCCTCGACGTAGATGCGAACGGTGTCGGCTCCTCGTTCCACCCGGATGCTCTCCACACCACCACCGTGACGCTGGGCGTTCTCCACCAAGTTGCCCACGATGCGCTCGAAGCGCCGTCCGTCGGTTCGGATCACGGGCGAGTCGCCCCGGACCAACTCGTCCGGAAGATTGCGCATCCGAACGACGTCCAGACACAGCAGGGAAACATCCACGGTTTCCACCTGGATCGGATCATCGCCGCCGATGCGGGAGATCTCCAGCAGATCCAACAGCATCTGGGACATCCGATGCACTTGCTCCACCAGGACTGCGATCAACCGAGCTTCACGTTCGGGAAGTTCTTCGCGGCGACGGTCGAGCAGGTCTGCAGTCCCCACCACGGTCGTCAAGGGCGAGCGCAGTTCATGGCTCACATTCGCGCTGAACCTTCGCTCACGTTGGATCCGGGATTGCACTGCTTCCGCCATCTCGTTGAAAGACGCAGCGATCGGATCCAGATCCCGGTCACCAGTCTCATCAATGCGCGTTCCCAGGTCACCGGAGGCGATACGGCGGGTACCCGCACCCAAGCGGAGTACAGGCCTGAGCACCTGTCCCACGGTGTACCGACCGATCAATCCACCCAGCACGCCCGCGACGATGGTCTGACCCGCCAACAGCCACGCTCCGATGGTCAATGTGTTGTCCAGATCCGATAACGAGAACACCTCGACGTACATCGCATCTGTCAACTGAACCGCCACCACGAAATACGGATCCCCGCTGATTTCCGCTCGCTGCTGGGCTCCACCGGCGTTGGCCGCCGTCTCCAGAAGTCCCACCGGCAGTGCATCGGGAGGCACCGTGACCCCCGAGGTGTACCAGGTGCCCGCGACACGTACGAGCGCCTGCGAACTTCCGATCGAGGGGATCTGCTCCAGCGCCTGCGTGGGTGCGGTTCCTGAAGACAACGACGCGGCCACCGCCCGCGAGTCCAGCAACGCTCGCGTCAGGGCGGAGTCCTCTCGCTGATTCAGCAAGTAGTAACTGGCGAAAAGGTAGGTGGCACTCGACACGGCGGCCGCGATGACGAGAGAGAGCACCCCGAAGGCGATGGCCACTCGGGTTCGCAAGCCCAGACGCATGTCAGGCCTTCATGCGATACCCGAAACCGCGCACCGTGAGCAGCAGTTCGGGATTGGCGGGATCATCTTCGATCTTGTTGCGCAGCCGGTAGATGAGGTTGTCGACAACGCGACCGTCACCTGCGTTCCCGTAACCCCACACTTTGCGCAGCAGATGATCACGACTCAGCACGCGCCCCTTCGCGCCAATCAATTCGGCGAGAACGAAGAACTCGATTCGGGACACCGGAACAGGCTCACCATTGCGCATCACTTCCGCAGTGTCCGGATGCAACTCGATCGGGCCGCATACGAGTTCGTCCTCAGACTCCTCCGGTTGCGCCGATCGGCGAAGTTGGGTGCGAATGCGCGCCATGAGTTCCTTGGCGACGAACGGCTTGGTGACGTAGTCGTCGGCTCCGGCTTCTAGGCCCGCCACCACGTCGTGGCTGTCGGTTTGCGCGGTGACGATGATGATCGGAACTTGGCTGGTGGCCCGCAGGCTGCGTACCAGGTCCAGGCCGTGGATACCCGGCAGCCGAAGGTCGACGAGCACTACGTCGGGGTCCTCGTCCTGGACGATCACCAGGCCCTGTTCGGCCGTGGTTGCCTCCAGCACCCGGTAACCCTCGTCCTCGAGATTGGTCCGCAGGACCATTCGGATGGCGTCGTCGTCCTCCACGACCATGACGGTGCGGATCATCGCTACCGGTCAACCCCTCGAATCCCGCCGGAGGCCTCGCTACCCCGACTCACAACGTCCACAACCATACCTGTGACACACCTGCGACAAACGCGAACTGCCAATTTCCGAGGTCCGAACTGCCAATTTCCCCCGACGAGTGCTCACCCCGTCACGCCCGAGTGATCACTTCCGTACGCTGGGTGAAGACATGAACCTTCACTCCGTGAGTGTGTGCATTCCCGCACGCGATGAGCACTCCACCATCGGACCTTTGGTGGAAGCCGTCACCTCACATTCCTGTGCGCCGGAAGTGATCGTGATGGATCACGCCTCGCAGGATGGCACCGCCTCGATCGCCCACCGAGCAGGGGCCACGGTGATCTCCGCCGACGATGTCCTCCCAGAGTTCGGTCCCGCACTGGGAAAAGGCGATGTGCTGTGGCGCTCGGTCTATGCCTCCCACGGTGAGGTGATCGTCTGGCTCGATGCCGATTTACGCTCCTACACCGACGACTACCTGACGAATCTCATCACGCCTTTCTACGCCGACGACGACATCACGATGGTTCGCCCCGACTACCCCCGCACCCTGCATGGTCGACCCACGGGCGGTGGCCGCGTGACCGAACACACCGCAAGACCGGCAATTCGCACCTGGCATCCGCATCTGTCGCACATCAAGCAACCTCTCGCCGGCGAATACGCCATCCGCCGGGAGGTGGCTGAAGCGCTGCCGTTCGAAATCGACTACGGCGTGGAGATCGGATTACTGATCGATGTTGCGAGAGCCCACGGCGTCGAATCGATCGCACAGGTAGCGCTGCCGGCTCGTATTCACCGGAACCGTCCGAGCAGCGAACTCCAGGAGCCGGCACGCCAGGTCCGAAGAACAGCCATGAGTCGCGCCGGATTGGCGGTATCTCACGCACGGCCACCGCTCAACGAGGTGCGAACCCCGGCTCTCACTTAGTTCGACGTGATCCGTTCGACCACATAGTCGGCGACGGCGAGTGCACTCGTCCACGCGGGCGAGACTGCGTTGAGCATGTGGGTCGAATGCTCATCACCCTCCACCACGAAGTCCATCTCGAGTTTTCCGCTCGGCACGTGCAGTAATTGCGCTCGTACCCCCGGTTTACCTCGTTCGGTGAAGTCTGCGGGACGCACGGATGGCACTAATGCCATCGCCTGCTTCACCAGGTACGGCCGCGAATACTTGGGTAACTCAGCACGTAGTAGCCCCGGGACGTCGTGGTGCTTGCTGGTGAGAAAACGGGGGTAGCTGCGCACCACATCCCATATTTCATTGCCCCGCAGACCACCTACGCCGCCGTAGTCCTCGCGCCACAGAGCGGGAATCGCGGTCGGACCGATCTTGGTCCGACCGTCGACGGTCACGGTCACGTGCACACCCAGGAACGGATTGCGTGGATCGGGCACCGGATACACCTGTCGCTGCAGGCGGCCGGGTGTCCAGTTGCCGTACCAGTACAGGCCCTTGAACGGCAGCATTCGATAGTCCTGACCGAAGTCGAACCATTGCGCGACGGTGTCCGCGTACAACCCTGCAGCGTTGATGATGTGACCTGCGGCAACTCTCCCCTCACGCACGCTCATCACCCATCCAGGACCTGCCCCGGTCACCGGATTACCGAGCACCACTCGACCACCCCGTTCGCGAACGCGAGCAGCAAGTGCCTCGACCACCCCGGCTGGACTCGCAACAGCGGTATTCGGCGACCACAATGCTTTGTCCACCGTTCGGGCCAACGGTTCGAGTTTCGCCAAGCCCGCTTCGTCGATCAATTCCAGTTCCACGCCGTTGAGCCGTCCCCGCTCGAGCAGCGTCATCAACGCCGGTAGTTGCTCCTCGCCGGTGGTGACCACGACTTTGCCGGTTTCGCGCACCGGGACTCCCCGCTCGCGACAAAACTCCTTGAGCATCCGGTTACCGTCGCGCGTGAGCTGTGCCTTCAACGAATCGGGTGCGTAATAGAAGCCGGCATGCAGCACTCCGCTATTGCGCCCGGACGCGTGCAACGCCAACAGTTCCTCTTTGTCATAGACAACAACGCTGTCGCCGGGATTTCGCGACAACCAAGCATCGGCGAGAGCCAGCCCGATCACACCGCCGCCGATCACCACCAGATCAGCGCGACTCGAACCGCTGGTCGCAGCCACCCACTCACCCTAGATGCGGACTGCTCCCCACCATGCGTGTTCCACCGCTCCTACACGAAACACGTGTCAGCATGAGCACGTGGACTACGACGACGCCATCACCGCCAATGCACCAGTGGATGGCGCACTGGGTCTCGATGGTCTGCTGGACTGGACGCAAGCCAGGTATGTGGCTCGAACGGCCGCCAAGCCGTTGCACACTGTTGCGGCGAGACTCGATGAAGCACACGGCAGCGTGCTCGCCCGTGCACTCACGAGTCCGTACGACGAACCATTTGCCGATGCCGCCGCGCACGACGGTTACGCGGTATGCGGCGAAGGTCCGTGGACGATCATCGACCTCGCGCACGATGTCGCGCTGTCACCGCACACCGCCATGCGCGTGCGTAGCAGGCAAATCCTTCCCGGCCACACCGATGCCGTCCTGCGCGTCGATCGTGGCGTCGTGACCACTCGATCCAACGAAAGTCCCATCGCCCACGCATCCAGCCACGAGACCATCCAGGAAATCGTCACCGCCCGTGATCCACTCACCGATCTTCCCGAAGCATCGGCACGCCCGGCTTTCGGCGAGGGCATCGTGCGCCAGGGAACCATTCGCACTGCAGGCACCGAGTTGGTTCCAACCCACACCCAGGTCACCGCCGCAACTCTCGCGCTCGCTGCGGCGGCGGGGGCAGACGCTCTCGAAGTGATCGCCCCACCGGTAGTCGGAACACTCGTACTCGGTTCGAGCCTGTTGACCAGTGGGCCTTCGCGCGATGGACGTGTGCGCGATGCGCTCGGCTGGACGATCCCGGCGTTGATCGGATCTCTTGGTGCGCGCGCGAATCCACCCGTGCGTGCGCCGGACACTCGGGAGCTCCTGATGCAGGAGATTGATGACGCACATGTGGACCTGCTCATCACAACCGGCTCCACGTCACCAGGCGGTGACAACGTCCTGCGCGAAGCGCTCCGCGATCTTGGCGCGCATTGGCTGGTCGATGGCATCGCGGTAACACCTGGTGCGCAGACACTGTTGGTTCGCCTTCCCGATGGACGTTTGCTGCTCGGTCTGCCCGGCCACCCGATCGCCGCTCTCGCGGGGCTGCTGACCCTCGGTGCTCCGGTGATCGCAGGGTTACGCGGTGACTTGATCGATACGCAGCGTGCTCAGTCGAGTGCGGTGCCGGCGCGTGCGACGCTGTCAACGGCAGCCCCCGCGCCGGACTACCAGGACGACACCGTGCTGTGCCCGGTCCGACTGCAAGCACCTACCACCGGACATCAACTCCCCCAGGCGCATCCGCTACCGGCCGATGGTCCTGCGGATCTTCGCGGCTGGGCCATGGCCGACGCGATTGCCATCATTTCTCCCGATAAGGGGAAGCTGGGCGATGTGGTCGACCTCCTCGACCACCGAGGGCGCCCGGCCACACGCTGACACGCCCTATCCACCAGCCCCACGCGCACTGCAACGTCAGGAGTAGATTCCTGTGTGCACCGCGTCGAGTGAACGCGTAAACATGACCGGGTGTTGGAGCGAGCGTGGGAGTGGCCATCGTGAATCACGCGATTCGGGACACTCGTGGCTAAGGAAGCAGAGAGCTCGCAGTCGGATCAGGAATCGGGTTTCACCGAGGCCGGACGTCGCCTGCTCCTATTCGGCGGTCGAAAGTACGGGCCCGTTGCCAACATCCTGATTCGCCTCTCGGTCGCCGTGGGTGCGCTCGTGATCGCGGCATTGCTCGTCTACTCCGAGCGCGACTGCTACGAAGACAATGGCGTACTCGGCGACATCACGATGATCGATGCGTTCTACTACGCAACCGTCAGCTTGTCGACCACCGGCTATGGCGATATCGCTCCGGTCTGCCAATCAGCCCGGCTTGCGAACATTCTGATCATCACCCCACTGCGCTTCATATTCCTGATCGTGCTGATCGGTACCACCATCGAAGTGCTCACTCGCAAGACTCGACAAGAGTGGCGGACTCGCAATTGGAGGAAGCACGTGGAGAACC
>CAYPSE010000048.1:0-10419 GCA_964413305.1 uncultured Rubrivirga sp.
AGCATCTTGGTCATGGCGTCATAACCGGTGATGCGGACGTCGTCCTTGACCAGCGGGAACAGACCCCAGAAGGTGTAGAAGACGGTCACGTCCATGCCGTTGGCGGCGGCAGTGGAACTCAAGATCATGGTGGGCCAGAGCTTGTCGAGGTCGCCACTGAAGGCGATGATCGTCATGGACTCCGGCTCGGTGTTGACATGGCTATTTGACATGGGCCCTCCTCAGGACAGTGCCGACGTTAGATGTCCGGACAGCCGTAAGCAAGGGCTTCCGGTCATTTCCCGAAAAATCCCTGGAATTGACCCATGACCGGCAATCGACGTATTAGCGTCTGCGCATATGGCTATAGGGCTATAACAACTGCGCACCACCTGGCGCACGGGCACGTACTGGAGGACCGCATGCCTGGAACCATCACCCCCCGCGAGCTCTACGACGAGATCGCCAAGCAAGAGGTGCCCTTCATCCTGGATGTCCGCAACCAGGATGAATTCGCCACCTGGCAGGTCGAGGGAACCAAGCCGGTGGCCACCAAGAACCTGCCCATCTGGATGGCCGTCGAGGGCATCGAAGAGCTTGCCAAGGAGGTTCCGTCAAACGCTGTAGTGGTGTGCGCCCACGGAAACGGCAGTGACCTGCTGCTGGATTTACTCGCGGAGGAGGGCGTCGAGGCTCGCAGCCTGATCGGTGGCACCGCTGCGTGGGCCGAACTCCTGGTTCCCGAACCGCTCGCCTGCCTCCCGGAGGGCGTGGTCGGCTGGCAGATTCTGCGCCCGGCGAAGGCGTGTCTGTCGTACATGATCGGCGTCCCCGGTAAGGACGCGATCGTGGTCGACCCAGCGCGCTTCCTGGACTTCTATATCGACCTCGCCGCCAGCGAGGGGATGACGATCACCCACGTGATCGACACCCATGTCCACGCCGATCACATCAGCGGCGGGCCGGACCTCGCCGAGAGGGTCGGAGCTCAGTACCACCTGCCCCTGGAAGACGCCGGTGGCTCGGTTCCTTTCCCGAACGAACCGCTCCAGGACGGCACCGAGATCGATTTGGGCGGTCACACCGTCGCCACATTCGCCATCAAGATGCCTGGCCACACTCCCGGCACTACCTGCGTGCACATTCCCGGCCATCTACTCCTCACCGGCGACACCGTGTTCGTGCGTGGCGTGGGGCGCCCGGACCTCACCGGCAAGGCCGACGAACTCGCGCGCGAGTTGTACTACACGGTGAACGACAAATTGCGTCCCCTGGACCCGGGCACCGTCGTTCTTCCGGCGCATTGGTCCACCGCCGACGAAATGGGTGCGGATGGAATGGTCAAGACCACGCTTGGTCAAGTGTTCGAATCGACGCTTCTGAATGAAGAGGATCTAGTGAAGTTCGTCGAGGAGATCGTCGGAACTCTGCCGAGTGCACCCGACTTCTACGACACCATCCGCGAAGTCAACTCCGGTAAGAAGGTCTCCGCCGAAGAAATCGAGACCCTCGAGATCGGCAAGAACCAGTGCGCCGCATCCACCACCGTGTAGTGCTGCGCTGAAAACACTCTCTGACAACCGAGGAAACTACAAGTAGGGTCGCCCACTATGGACAAGCAGACCGAACTGGAAATCCACGATCTGCATGCTCGGATCTGCAAGGCCATAGCCGACCCCAAGCGGTTGCTGATCATCAACGAGCTACGCGACGGACCGATGACCGTCAACGAAATCGCCGAGGCCCTGGAGTTGTCCCAGAGCAACACGAGCCAGCACTTGGCGATCCTGCGCGATCGAGGCGTGGTGCAAGCCGACCGTGAGGGTGCCAACGTCTACTACTCATTGCGCAGCAAGAAGGTCCTGCGGGCGATCGATCTGCTGCGGGAGTTCATGGCCGAGGAATTGACCGGGGCCACCAAACTCCATCGAGCCGCGGGGCGCCTCGCTGCTGCGCGCCGCTGATTCAGCAGACTCGTCCTACCGGCTCTGCACGCTCCACGGCAGCGGGATCCACGGCACGGCCTCTCCGGCCTCGACCCCTGCTGCGGGAATCACCGCCCACCCATCGGCGTGGGCGATCCCACGCAGCATCGCCGAGGAAACGTGCATCACCTGGCGAAAACCTCCCAATTCGCGGCGTCCGACCATGAGCCGGGTCAATTCCTTGCGAGAGGGAGGGATCGATTCGGCCACCAGTACCCGAGACAACTCTCGACCACCCCGGCCCAGCCAGGAATCCATGATCGGAGCAACGAGGGTGACGACTGCCACGAGCGCACTCAGTGGATTGCCAGGCAACCCGACAATCGGTGTGCCGCGCACACTGGCCAGCATCATCGGGTGGCCGGGCCGCACCCCTACTCCATCCACCAGAAACTGCGCACCGAGCTCGTGGAGAGCCGAGCGCAGGAAGTCCCGATGTCCGCGTGCCGTTCCGCCGGTGGCAATGACCACATCGCAGGTGTGCACCGCGTTCTCCAGTGCAGTCGATAGCGCACGCTCGTCATCGGGAACAGCTCGCACTTCTGCGCAAGTTCCCCCGAACGCGGATATCCAACCGGGCAACTGCACGCCCAAGGCATCACGCACCTGACCTGGTCCCGGGAGACCCGCGGGTATCACTTCATCACCCAGCACGAGCACGGTGACTCGCGGCGATACGAACACCTCGACCCGATCGATGCCGGCAGCTGCCAATGCCCCGACTAAAGCCGGGTTCAACGCGTCCCCTGCACGCGCCAGCAGATCGCCGCGGGAGCATTCCTCACCCCGTGGGCGGATGTGCGATTTCTCAGGGATCGGTCCGGTCAATACTCCGTCGCGTGCTTGCGCCATTTCCCATGGGATGACGGCGCAACCGCCTGAGGGGATGAAGCCGCCAGTCGCGATGCGCATCGCCTGCCCATCGACAACAGCACGATCGGAGGGGAACCCGGTGTCGATGGTTCCCACGATCTCCCAGGGACCGGTGCCGGCCACGACCCACCCATCCATCGCTGCGGTGGGGAACCCCGGGAGATCTACCAGCGCTTGGACATCCGACGCGAGGGTTCGTCCCACTGCGTGGATGAGTTCAGCCGACTCACTTGAGCCGACGGAAACGGCAGCCGACGCGCGTTCGCGGGCAGCCCACCAGGTTGTCTCACCCATCGAACTCCTGCGCAAGGCGCGCGAGGGTTTCAGCGACCGTCGACGGTTCGGCTCCCTGCGCTGCCGCGTAGCCGAGCAGGTACGTGGTGACGGGAGCCGCCGGGCGCTCGACCGAGTGCGCTGCGTGCTTGGCCACATCCAATATCGAGTGGATGTCGCCTGGCGCAGGAATTCCCAGTTCGGTGGTGACCTGCGCGATCCACGCTTCTAGTCGCGCGGCCTGCTGCTCGTCCATGTAGCTCCCTGGTCAGTTCTCAAACTCCTCAACGACGCGCTGCGCGCGCTCGAGATCTTGCGGGGTATCGATATCCAGAAGGCTAACGTCCGAGGCAATGGGCACAAGCGATGTGGTGAGTTCGCCTACTAACCTGTGGAAGGGAGCACCATTCCAATTCACCGATCCGTCCAGACCCTCAAGCATCGCGCGCACGAGCGCTTCGCGGCGATAGACGGCACACAGCCACTGCCGACGGCCGTCCGCACTCACAGGCACCCACGCTTCGACATCCGCAGTGTCGCCAGCGACGGCTTCGACAACAGCAGCAATGGCTTGCTTCGCGAACGGCATGTCCACCGCCAGTACGCCCACGAAGGCATTCTCGATCGTGGGCAGCACGGAAACCACCGCCGCGGCTGGACCACCCGGCCGGTCCGACCCGACCTCGGTCACCGACGCCCCAGGATCTGCCGACTCGATACTCGCAAGTGCTCGGTCCACCAAAGTGCGCCTCTTCAACAGCGCGGAGGCCTTGTCCTGCCCAAGCCTGGTCGATGCTCCCCCGGTCAGTACGAGCCAGCCGATCACCCGGCTTGTTGGGCCGTGCGGGCTGCGTGCGCCTCGGCATCCTGGACGATCTGCTGAAGTTGAGTCACCGCTGCTGTCAGACGGCCATCCCACTCGCCCGCACGAATGTGCCACATGACCGTGTCGACTCCCTCTTCCACGGCGGCGTGCTTGGACTTGGGTCCATTAGGGCCGAGCCTGTCCATGACACGGTCCGCAGCAGCCAACCAACTTTCCGCCACCTGCAGGTGACCAACCTCCTTGGTCAACTCCCGCAGTTCAGCGCCCGGGTGCGACCGCGTGGGCGTGACGTCGGTGATGAGGGATTCCGCCTTGGCAACGGCTGCGAGCAGTTCCTTGCGCACGGCATCATGAATATGCGAGCGCTGGATCGATGAGCGCAAGTCCTCGCACGCATGCTGCGCGTCGCGCTTGGCCTTATAGAAGCGATCCTCGGTGCGATGAGGTTTGTGCTTCGCCGCATCCCGCTCGGCTCGTGACTTCTCCCGGCTGTTCTCCCGTGGAGGCATCGGGGCACTCCCTTCTCGAGGTCAGATCGTGCTACCCGCAGTTCGCGGAATACCCCAATCCTGGCCCAGGAAGCACACATCCCGAAAGGGCTTTCGGCCCGAAGTTCATTGATCACGCTTCCCCAGACCCACTCGAGTTGGATCAGTCGATTCCGGAAGGGTCGTTCCGACTACTTCCATCATCCGCAACGTCGCCACCACGCGGGGGACCTCGTGCACCCGCAGGATGCCCACGCCACCGAGTTTGCCCAACACGGTGAAAACGCCTTCTGCTGTGCGGAATTCCTCCTGGAAAATGTCGAAGGCGTGCGGCATGATCTGGCATACGGGCACACCGAGCGGTCGCAGACGAAACGAGTGGAGCAGCACCTGAGCTTGATGCTGGGCCTTCTCGATAGGTCCTATTCCCGCCCCGTAGAAGAAGCCCAATCCGGGATCCACCGAGATGCTGTCCACCCCGAGCGCACGCGCTCGCTCGATTCTCGGTTCGAAGTGTTCGATCAACGGGGGAATCGGATCGGCATGAATTCGCACCTGAAGTTCATCGCGCACCGTCTGGCCCGGCGTGAAGCACATGATCAGCGACGCGCCATGTTCAGCGGTCACTTCGTACATGGCTTCTTCATCCTTCGTACCGGTGAGATTGACCACTGACGCTCCGGCTCGCAGCGCCGCGCGCACCACCTCGACTTCGTAGGACTCCACCGAAACCTCGATGTCGCGCTCCACGAGTGCGCTGATGACGGGAATCAGTTGGTCGATCTGCCGCGCCACTCCTGCCCGCGCGGCATCCGCGCGGCTGGACTCCGCGCCCACGTCGATCACGTGCGCACCCTGCGCGCGCATGATCTGTGCTCGTCGAACCGCGTCGTCGAAAGTCGGAGCGATGCTTTCCCGGTAGGTCGAGTCCCGAGAGAGATTGACCACACCAATAATCACCGGCTCGGTATCGGTATCGAAACTTCGATCACCGATGCGGAAATCAGCAACGGACACATCGAGTTCCGCACGATGTTTCGCTGCCAATTCGGTCAGGTCCTGAAGGGTCAGCACCCTTCGACTCTAACCGCGAAGGAACCTGCAGAACACGAATCCTTCGTCGATGAACTGGTGAGCCAGGGAAAAACGAGGATAGGGCGGTGAGATCGGCCTCTCGGGGTCCCGCAGATAGCCACCACCGGCCAAGATGGGTGAGATGGTCAGATCCATCTCATCCACGAGATCTTCCCGAACCAACGCATCGAGCAACGCTTCTCCGCCTTCGCAAGTAATGCGCGCCATGCCGCGATCGTGTAGGGAGTTGATCAAGGCAGGCAGATCGACCGAGCCCTCACCGAGTTGGAGGACTTCTGCGTGCCTGTGCGCCAAACTCACTGAAGACGGGGCGGCGTCGACGGTGGTCGCAACCACAACCGGTAGCTCGGAGTCCGAGAACATCGGTTCGTCCCATGGGAGATCCAAGCGCCCGCTCACCACCACGATCTGCGGTACGGGAGCCAGACCCAGGGTTGCACGTGCCTCCTGCCAATCGGCCCTCGCGACCATCGGCTTATATCGCTCTGCACGGATAGTGCCGGCACCCACTAACACGACGTCAGCGAGTCGACGTGTTTCCATGAACACACGCTTGTCGGCTGCGCCGGAGATCGACCCACTCAGCCCATCAGGTCCGACGGTTGCCCCATCGAGCGTCATCACCATCATCGTGCGCAACCACGGGCCATCCGGCCACGGATACAGCAGCCCGAGATCCACCCTGTGACCCTAACGACGGGAAGACAACTGCTACGGCATAGCCGACAGGCCACCATCCACGATGAGTTCTTGTCCCGTCATGAACGACGACGCATCACTCGCCAAGAACAATGCTGCTTGAGCGATTTCCTCGCTTCGACCCCAGCGCGCCATCGGCACCCGGGATAGCACCGAACTTTCGGTGTTCTCGTCTCCACGAAGGAAGTCGGTGAGGTCGGTTTCGATCCACCCCGGAACGAGTGCATTCACGCGAATACCTTGGTAGGCCACCTCCACGGCAAGACTCCGTGTCAAAGACGCCATGGCCGCCTTGGCTGCTCCGTAGTGGGACATCAAAGGTGCTCCACGCAGCCCTGCAACCGAACCGACGTTGATGATCACACCATGCTCCGAGGCGGCCAGGTGCGGTATCGCCTGCTGAATAAGGCGAACGTTGGCGTCGACGTTGAGGGCCATCGTCTTGCTCCAGCCCGACAGCCGCATCGACGCGACGGGAACGGAGAAACTGTTGCCACCGGCGTTGTTCACCAGGATGTCCAAACGTCCAAGCGCGGCCACGGTTTCGGACACGAGGCGCTCAGCCGTAGTTTCGTCGGTCACATCTGCTGCGAAAGCGATCGCACGACCGCCATGTGAGTTGATGGAGTCGGCCACCTGCTGAATCGCGTCGGGGGTGCGAGCAGCCAGCGCCACGGCGCAACCGTGAGAGGCGAACTCCTCCGCGATGGCCCGGCCGATTCCCCGCGATGCTCCTGTGATCAGCGCTACCCGACCGGTCAAGTCCTGTGCGTCCATGACGTCCCTTCGACTCCTGGTTGCTTCCCGGCCTCAGCATGCACGACGGGCAACCCCAACCGCAGGGGTATGTGCGGGTCGAGGTCTGCATTCGGTCCCGGGTGTCTGGGTCAGGGCATTACCCTGCGCCCATGTCCGAAGAGTCCCTGGCAACCGAGGGTTTGGGCGAACTCGCTCGATTGGCGACGCCACAGGGCCGAGCCATGGACCATCCGGCACGGACCGGCCTCATCGGCGCGGGCATAGCCCTAGGACGCAGCTTCCAGCCGAACCTACTCACCCGGGGTACCACCGACCAAGCCGTGATCAGCGGGGTCACCACGGCCTTCGCCTACGGCATCTACTCCACCGGTGATGCCATCGTCGATTCCCTGGCAGCCCGCATCACCGGTGAGTCCGACCCCGGTCCGGGCCCACGTGTAGCCGTGGCTGCTGCCATCGGTGCTCTCGGCGCCGCCACTTTCGCCGGGTTCCACTGGCGGGAACACGAACCCAGGTCGCGAGCAATGATCCGGCTGGCCGGTCGCATGACCGTCACGGGAGCTTTGGCGAGTGCAGCGTCGTCGCTGACCAGCAGTAGAAGTCCCAGGCGGCGCCTCGGGGTTGCGGTTGCAGCGGGAGCCGCGGCTGTGTCCTGGGCGGGCACCAGGCCGTGGGGGGCCGCGCCCGGTTCGCTGATCCGTCAGCAAACCCCGGGAGCCAAGACCCCCGGTCAGGAGCAATTCTTCGAAGACTCCGTCCGCGAGGTGGCACCGTTGAAGATGGCAGCGATCGGCACCGGCATCGCGGCAGCCACCTACGGGCTTGCCCGGGGGGAATCGATGCTCACCGGCGCACTTGCGCGACTGGCCAGCGCAACCTTCGGTGGCCAGCCTCAAGATCACCGGACGTTGGGGCGCATCACGGCATTGGGAATCAGCGCTGGTGCTGCGTACTTGGCATTCAACAGAGTCTCGGGGATGCTGACCAAGGGCGGCGGTGCAGTCGAGCCCGGCATGGAGATCCCACCATCCACTCCGGAGATCACCGGTTCGCCGGCCTCGGGTCTGGATTGGATGAAGCAGACCCGCGAAGGTGCGCGCTGGCTAGCCGCCACCTTGGAGCCCGCGACCATCGCTGCGGTGATGAAGACCAAGGACGCGAAGCAGCCCATCCGCGTCTACGGCAGCCTGGACATCGTCGACGACCCCCACGAGCGCGCCGCGATACTGCTGCGGGAGATTGACCGCACCCAGGCCCTCGAGCGAAGTCACTTCGCCCTCTTCTCCCCCACCGGTTCGGGCTACGTCAACTACGTCGCAACGGAGACATTCGAGTTCCTTACGAACGGCGACTGCGCGTCGGCTGCGATCCAGTACTCGGTTCTGCCATCGAGTTTCTCCCTCGGCGACGTCTCGACCGGTGTTGCCCAAACACGCATGGTCATCGACGGCATCACCGCACGACTACTCGACATCAACCCGAAGAAGCGACCGAAGTTCTATCTCTTCGGTGAATCGCTCGGATCGCAAGTGAGCGAAGGAATGTTCGAAGGCACATGGACCTACGGCCTCCCCGGAGCCAAGGTCGACTACGCCCTATGGATCGGCACCCCATCGGCCACCACCTGGCGAAAGCAACTGTGGGGTGATCGGACCATCACACAGGCCCCGGAAGTCGGGCCTGATGGCATCTACCTGCCGCGCACCATCCGCGATTGGAAGGAGCTTCCCGCGGATCAACGCGACAATGTGCGCTACCTGCTCCTGCAGAACGGCGACGATCCCATTCCGAAGTTCGGCAGCCAATTGATGTGGCGAAAGCCCGACTGGCTCGGGCCGGACCGACCCATCGGGGCACCGCAAGGCACAGTGTGGGTCCCCGGCGCCACATTCCTCATGACCTTCATCGACATGCTCAATGCACTCACGCCCACACCCGGCGTCTTCGCGCAAGGCGGCCACGACTACCGCGAGGTACTGCCGGCAGCGATCAGTGAGACTTGGCGCCTTCCGGCCACCGCGAAGCAGATGGACACGATGAACCAGGTTCTCCGCGAACGCGAATTGGCGTGGGAGCTCTTCCGCGACTGGGCCGCTGCATCGGCGAAGCCAGCGGATAAGCGCGAGGAGGCAAAGAAGAAGGTCCTCGACAAGGCGTCGAAGTACGTCGGCTCACCCGTCAACGCCGACGATCTGATTCAACTGGTTGCTCGGGCACTACCCCAGCGAGCTCGGCAATTGAAGGCGATGGGCTGAGCGCAGGTACAGCGAGTCGTATCTGCACTAGCGTGCACGCATGCACGGGATCTACGCCAACGGCATCGACAAGGACGATCCGCTGTCAGTCCTTGCCATCGGCGACGTCGATCCGGCACCCACGCCCGAAGAGTGGGTGGACGTAGACGTCAAGGCGATGAGCCTGAACCACCACGATGTCTGGGCACTCAAGGGTCAGGCGCTGCGCGAGGAACAGGTGCCCATGATCCTCGGGACCGATGCCGCCGGCCTAGGTCCCGACGGCTCGCCGGTTGTGGTGCACGCGGTCATCGCGGATCCGGCTCGTGGTCATGGAGGCGACGAGACACTCGACCCGAAGCGCTCGCTGCTCAGTGAGATCCATCCGGGCACATTCGCCGAGCGCGTTCGCGTGCCGTACCGCAATCTGATCCCACTGCCCCAGGACATGGATTTCACCCAAGCCGCCTGCCTGCCCACCGCCTACCTCACTGCGTACCGCATGCTCGCCACCAAGTCGCAGACCAAGGCGGGTGACACCGTGCTCATCCAGGGAGCGGGTGGTGGCGTGGCGACGGCCGCAGTCGTGCTCGCAAAGGCGATGGGTCTACGCGCATGGGTGACCAGCCGTGACCCGCTCAAGGGTGAGTGGGCTACCAGCATTGGAGCCGATGCCGCGTTCGAACTCGGCGCACGACTTCCGGACAAGGTCGACGCGGTCATCGAGACCGTCGGTGAGGCAACCTGGAGTCACTCGCTGAGGTCATTGCGACCCGGTGGGGTCGTGGTTGTTTCCGGTGCCACCTCCGGTGCCATGCCGCCGGCGGACTTGAACCGGGTGTTCTTCCTTCAACTGCAGGTGGTCGGATCCACCATGGGTACCCGGGAGGAGTTCGTGCAGCTCATCTCCCTCATGCACGAAACGGGCGTCTCCCCCGTCATCGACCGAGTGATCGAGATGGACGATGCGCGTGAGGGATTCGCCGCGATGATCGAGGGCGATCTACGCGGAAAAGTAGTGATGACCCGCTGATCAACGGGTCATCACTCGGCGCCTCGAAGCGGAACTAGTTCAAACTGAACGGCGGGTATTTATCCGTCGCGAGGACGAATGCGTAGGCCTGGACTCGCCACCACCAACGCATGACACCCACCACGAAGTTGAACATCCCGCGTGGGAACCGGCCCACGAAGATGATCGCGAACCA
>CAYPSE010000049.1:0-10302 GCA_964413305.1 uncultured Rubrivirga sp.
TGCCGTATCCCTTGGCCGATCAGCATCCGTTGTTCGCGTTGCTCGAGGTGGCCGATGGTGGAACCGGGGATGGGTTCGTGGCGTCGGTGCTGGAGGCAAGGGACGTCGTCGTTGGTGTTCAATCTTCTGAGATCGAGCGGCTATGGCAGTACCGGGAGCGGCAGGCGGAGGCGTTCGCGAGTCTGGGAGTGATTCATAAGCTCGATGTGTCGGTGCCGCTGGAGCGACTGCAGGAATGCGCGGTGGAGATACGCGCGCGGGTCGAGGCGTTTGCTTCCGTAACTGGCCTGGGGATATTCGGCCATGTGATGGACGGCAATATCCATGTGGAATTCGCCGGGCCTGTCGAAGACGACGAAACTGTTGACGTTGCCGTATTGGAATGCGTGGCGCGTTATGGCGGGTCGATATCGGCTGAGCATGGAATCGGGCGGTTGAAGGCCGGGCATCTGGGGATGTCGCGATCTGTGGCTGAAATTGCTGCGATGCGGGCGATCAAGGATGCGTGGGATCCGCAGGGGTTGATGAATCCGGGCGTTTTGTTCGGATAGCCGCTGTGCGTTGATCAGCGGTTGAGTGCACGCAGTTGGGCGGGGGTCATAGCTTGGCGCTGCTTCGGGCGGAGCTGGCGTTCTTGCGTTGGCGTGAGTGCACGCAATTGCTTGGGCCGCAGCAGGCGAATCTGATTCGGGCGCAGCGCTCGGATGGACTTGGGGCGCAAGGTTTCGATCTGCTCGGGGGTGAAGGAGCGCAGCACGGCGGGGCGGATTTTCCTAGCTCGTGCCGGTCGGATGGCGGCGACCTGCGCGGGGGACAGTTGTCGAGCTTGGTCGGGAGTGAGGCCGCGGAAGGCGCGCGGGGGGAGTTGGCCGAAGGTTGCCGGTGGGATCGCGGCAACCTGCGCGGGGGTGAGGGCGTTGATGGTCGAGGCCGTGACGGCGGTCGGGTTGGCGACGATGCTGGTGACAGCGTCCGGGGGTTGCGTTGTCTGCGTCGGCGCGGGCGTGGGTTGAGTAGTCGGTGCTTGAGTTGGCTGGGTTGTCGGTTGGCTGGTTGGTGCCGGGGCTGGCGTAGGTGTGTTGCGTGCGATCAGCAGGTTCGCGAGCGTGGTGAAGTTCGGCACGCCCATTCCAGTGGTCATGTCGAAGCCATCGAGGGCTGCGTAGCCCATGCTCACGCCGAAGATCTCGCCGAACAAGTTGTTGTCGCCGGAGGAGGTGGCGCCGCGGAATTCGGGGACGTCGTTGAAGGCACTGACATTGGCCGTCGAGTAGATGAGATCGTGGACGTCGTTGGTACCGCCCTTGGTGATGGGTGCGAAGCCGCGCGCGGTGAGCGCTGCGTTCACGTTGGCGAAACCGATGGCGCTCAAAGGCGCCGCTGCGCTAGTGCCCACTACGGGGGCCCAGGGGAAATCGTCGGGATTGGCGCAGGGGAAGTCATCTGGATCGTTGCCCGTGGGGCAGAAAAGACTCGCCCCGGGGTTACCAATCGCGTACGTCGGCCAACCGGCGAGTGCGGCGATGTCCGGCATCATCCGCTTGGCACTCGCGCCCTGACTGCCGTAGGTCGCTTCGGCCTTCGCGCGCTGGTAAGCCGGCATAGCGAACTGCTCGCTCACACCTCCACCGGTGCCCTCCTGACCGAGGACCGAGGTCTGCGGGGCATTCGAACAATTGGCGTTGGGGTTGCTGTCCTTCCACACGAATTCCGAGTACGGCCGACCCGGGTCGTAGGGGATCTCGAATGGACTGAAGGCGAGGGTGTCCGCCTGCGGAAGCCACTGTGTGCCACCGACTGCGACAACGTCGGGGTGAGTTGCCGGGTAGGACGGGATTTTCGCTCCGGTCTGCAGCAGGAACTTGATGCTTGGATCGCTGAAGAAGACCTCGTTGTAGGTCGCGCCGTAGTTCGGTGCACTCAGGGTCGACACCCAGCCGACGGCCTCGCTCTGGGTGATCTGGATGCGCTGACTGAAAGCTTGCTGGACAGTGAAGGTAGTGGCGGTTGGAGTGCTGACCACCTCGTAGATGCCCGTCAGTACGCCGACGTTCGGTGGACCGCTGAGTTGGTTGATGATCACGTCCTGCCCAGCCGTGAGGTTGTGGGCGATGGGGGTGGTGAAGGTCGCGGTGCCGGTGAAGAAGGTGATGCCGTCGAGGGTCTGCGAGCCATCGGGCGTGGTGAGCGCAACGCCGGAGATCGCCTGACCGTTGGCACCGACCCAGCAACCACCGGCGCCTTCGTCGCCCGCGGAGGCGAACATCATCACGCCGAGGTCGGCAAGGCGTTCGATAACGGTGTTCGCTGCTTGGGTGTCAGCTGCGGAATCGGTGAATTGAGTTTGTTCGTTGCTGCCGTAGCTCGCGGAGATGATGCACCCACCGTCGGGGTAATTGCTGCCCTTACTCATCGAGGGGATGGAGCCTGTGATGTCGCCAGGTAAGGGATCGGTAGCGAAGTCGATGCCGCACGCTTGAGCTGCATTGACGAACAGGCCATACCAACCATCGGCGCCGGCGGTGTTGGCGATGGTGATCGTCGCACCGGCGGGGAGTGCGGCGTAGGCGATGCTGGCGTCGAGGGTTGCCTCGAGTCCGGCACCTGTGGCCGGGGCTGTCCAGCCGTTGATACTGGGCAGCGTTGTCTGGAATAGCGAGTAGTCCGGGTCCGTAGGTGCGAGCAGTCCGCACTGGCGCAGCAGCGCGTTCACTGCGGCCATGTTGGGAACTTGATCGAACTCCGGGATCACGATGCGCTGCGCGGCGGGTGAGCCCGCGGGTGTGATCGGTAGACCGACGCTGGAGTTCCATTGCTGAGGAACGATGCCTATCGCAACGGCATCGTTGAGGGGGGTGCACTGGGCGCTCGGGTACTCCGGACCGGTGAAGACACCGCCGGTGCTGGCTGTGGCTGGCTGGGTGCCGAGCGGAGTGGTCAGTAGTCCAGCCACGAGCACGGCGGTGGCGGTGATGGCCAGCCCGAGCAAGGGTTTTCCGCGCACGTGGGCAGGCTAGGTGCTGAACGTGACGGCGAGGGGAATGACACGGGCTGAGCGCATCGGGAGCGTGGTCTTTCGGCGGCGTAGCGCGGTATTGCGTCGTCGTTATTCTGATTACTGTCCTTTCGAAATTTCGGTGAGATTTGCGGACGAAGTTTCAGCGAATATCTCGGGATAAATCAGATCGCAAAGTCATGAACCGGTCATGACTTGTCATGATTGTGATTATCGACTTTCGGGTTGTCTATGTATCTGTTGGTGTTACGCTCGTGTTCATCCACGGGGGCTTTCGAAGCAACGCGGTAATTGCGGGCCGTATTTTCGATCGGGATCGGACTTTATTGATAAACCCCGCGTAGGAGATCTGATTAATGGCGCAGCAAGTGGTTGTAGTCGATGACATCACCGGTGAGGCGGGGGCCAGCACACGTCGGATTCGTCTGGACGGCGTGGAATACGACATCGATCTGACGGATGAGTCGTTCGTGGTTTTGCAGGATCTACTGCGGCCGTATTTGGAGAAGGCGCGGGTGGTACCGATCACCAAGCGCGGGAAGGCCGGTGCCACGGGCAACTCGTCTGCGTCGGAAGGACGCGGAACGCCGGTACGCCAGAAGCAGGAGTTGCCGGCCGCGAGCTCGACCATCCGGGCCTGGGCGGCGGCGAACGGCATCGAGTGCCCGAAGCGGGGGCGGATTCCGGCGGCGGTAGTGGAGCGGTACACGAAGTCGATGGCGGTGTCGTTTACCGGGTGACGAGCAGGGCCTGGAGTTCCTTGGGGTTCGGGGCGAGCGCGACTGCTCCGGCATCGGTGAGTTCCTCGGCGTCGCCGTAACCCCACAAGACCCCAATGGTGTCGATGCCGTGCTCGCGGGCACCATGGACGTCGTGGTGGCGGTCACCCACCATCAGGATGCGGTGCGTCGTTGCGCTGGCTTCGAGCTGCTCGAGAGTGTGCTCGATGACCAGCGCTTTCGAATCGCGAGTGCCCTCGAGGTTGGCCGCTCCGATGAACGCGAAGTGATCGCGCAAGCCGAAGTGCTCGATGATGCGGGTGGCGGAGAAGTCCGGCTTCGAGGTGGCGGTGGCGAGGATGACGTCGTCGTTGTTGAGTTGTTGAAGTAATTCCGGAATGCCGTCGAAAACCTCGTTTTCGAACATGCCGACGTCGTGGTAGTACTCGCGATAGATCGCGAGGGCCTGGGTGATCTGCTCGTCGGAGAAGCTGTAGTACTCGCGCCAGGTGTCGGCTAGGGGTGGCCCCAGATAGCCGCGCATCGTCGCATCATCTGGCTGCTGGATGCCGAAATGATCGAACACGATGCGCATACCGTTGACGATGCCGGGGGCGGCGTCGGTAAGGGTGCCGTCGAGGTCGAACAGGACGATCTCGGGCGGGTTCACGCGGTGATCCTGCCAGGCGTGCCACGCTGTGCGGCGTGGAGAGGGTTAGTGGTTCCTCGCGACCTGAAGTTGTCGCGCACCGCGGCTCGTCTTCGTTGGAGCCCGAGCACACCCTTGCCGCATATCTGCAGGCCATCGACGATGGCGCGGATGCGCTTGAGTGCGATGTCCGGCTGACGTCCGATGGAACGTTGGTGTGCGTGCACGATCGTCGGATCGACCGGACCTCCAAGGGTCGAGGGACGGTGTCCTCGCGGCATGTGGCGGAGTTGAGCCAGCACGATTTCAGTTATTGGACGTGGCATGACTTCGAGGAACCCGGGGATGGCAATAGGACTCGGCTGCTCACGTTGGAGACGTTGCTGACCGCAACTTTGGATAAGCACGCGGACATTCGCTTCGCGATTGAGACGAAGCATCCTGTCCGTTACGGCGCATATGTGGAAAGAGAGCTGGCTGATGTTCTGGCCCGCTACGGATTGGACCGGCCGCGTGCGGATGGTGTTTCCCCCGTGCGGATGATGAGTTTCTCGCGCTTGGCGGTGCTGCGAATGCAGAAACTTGCGCCGGCTGTGCCGACGGTGTTCTTGATGGATCGCATCTGGTGGCCGTATCGCGACGGATCGCTGCCACCGGGGGTGTTCGCTTCTGGGCCATCGATCGAGGTGTTGAAGGAGCACCCGGGGTATGTGTCGCGTGTGCACGCGGCCGGTGGGCAGGTGCACGTGTGGACGGTGGACGAGAAAGAGGATCTGCAGGTGTGTGTGGATCAAGGCGTTGATGTGGTGATCAGTAATCGGCCGGGGAAGGTGCGGGAGTGGTTGGCGTCGATGATTCCCCGGCCTTCGACCTAGTCTTCTGCCGCTGCGTCTGCGATTTCCTTCACGAAGTTCTCGAGGAATTCGTCGTCCGGAGCGTGTTGGTAGGCCTCGTAGAAGAGTTCGACTACCGCTAGGGCTAGCGGCGTGTCGACGGGGTGCAGGTGGAGGTATTCGAGAAATGCCCGCAAGCGCGCGTCGTGGAGAAGAGCTGAACTGTCAGGCATGGATGTGGGCATACATGCAACGACCTTCATGGTCTGCCCGTCTCGAGCTGGCGGCCGGGGGATTCGGGCAGACGGGGCCGGATTCCGGGGGAAGCGGAGCGGATCCCCCGGAATCCGGGGGAAACGGTGTGGGTAGGTTCGGCACGCTGTTCCGGGGTGGACGTGCGAATCGGCGAATGGGAGAAGCATGGGCAAGAAGGCGAAGCGGGCGGCAGCAGGTTCCAGTGCGGTCGCGGTGGACGGGGACGTTCCCGTCGTCGGCATGCGCGAGCCGTGCCCCTGCGGATCTGGGCGTCGTTACAAGGCCTGCCACGGGCGCGACACCGCGCGCGGTGTGCAGCCCAATGCCCGGCCGTTCGAAGGGTTCGCTTCGGAGTGCGATTTGGTGGCGCTTCGCGAGTTGGTGCCGTCGGCGACCGCCCCGCTGACGCTAGCCAAGGCGTACGCCTCCGACCGTGCGGTCACGTTGGCGACGGTGCTCCCGATGGCCTGGCCGGCACTGGTGCGTGCAGATGGCTCGATCCTTGTGGGCCTGCAGGTGACGACCGGTTCGGGTGACGCCTCGCGCGACTACGCCGATGCGTTGGTCAATGCGCTTGCGGCCGAACCCGGCGAGCCGGTGGGCATGGGGCGAGTGACCGAAGAGACGCCATTGCTGCAGGATGTTCTTGATCCTTCGGTGAAGCTCGACATAGCCGTGCACGACAACTTCGATTTCTGGATCGACGGATCACCCGACGAGATGAGTGGTGACGTCCGTGCGTCGTTGGAACGCGCGAAGGAATACGCGAACCCGACTGCAAAGTTGGCCGGTGTCGAGGCCGCGTACTGGACGCAGATGGGATCAAAGGAACATCTGCGCTGGATCATGTCCACGCCCGAGAACGATCTGCTGAACGCGCTGGCGCGCTTGCACGCCGCCGGCGCCGACGATCTCGGCCCCGACACCCGCTACGTGGGCATGTTCCGTGCGTGCGGTGTTGTCGCGCCGGTGTGGGACCTGCCACTGGGCATGGGAGCTGAAGCGACCGAAGCACCAGCCGCTGCGTTCGGTGAGCGTCTTGCCGAAGCGCTTGCTGATTCATCGCCGCTAACCGATGAGCAGCGTCGGGCGCGAGCTGGCTTGACGAACCGCCAGGTGACGTTGCGTTAAGGCGGCGTCGTAAGTCGTTCTTCCCTTAGCCTCGAAAGAATTCGATAGCCGTCCAAATCGCCAGCGCCGCGAGAATCGCACCGGACACCAAGCGAATCCGGTAGAGCGGGAAACGGTCTTGCACGTAGCCGCCGATGAACGTTGCGAGTGCGGCGACAGTGGCCAGCGCGATCCACGCACCCAGGCCCACGCTGAGTGGATCGCCGGTGCGTGCGGCAAGACCAGCGGTGAATAGTTGCGAGAGATCGCCCCACTCGGCGGTGAAGATGACCGCGAAGCTCGTGGTGAAAACCATCAAGAAGCCCGGGCGCAGCGGCATGTGGGTGATCTTCTCGGCGTTCTCGGTCTCGGCGATTTCTTCTTCGGCACGGGCGAGCGCGGTGGCGCGGCTGATCAGCCCCTGGCGGATCAAGATGGCGGCGCCCGCGGTGAAGAGGACGAACACGATGGCCAGGACCAGTTGCTGCGGGGCGAGGGAGAGCAGGCCGCCGGCTAGGACGGCGATGGTGACCTGGACGGCGAACGCCGCGATCACACCGAGCCATACGGCGCGGCGTGGGAAGCGGGTGGCCAGGACAAGTGTGGCGATGAATGTCTTGTCCGGGAGTTCTGCCGGGAAGATGAGGGCTGCCGTGGTGGCCAGGACGCCGAAGTCGATCACCGGCTATCCGGGTGTTCTCGGGTTGGCACCGGGGTTGACTTGCGTGGGGGAAGCACGAGGGAAGTCAATCACGGGCCCACCACTACCCTGCGGGGGTGACGTTGGACGCCCAAGCCGCCGTGATCCTCGCCCTCGTGGGCGTGGTGGTGGGCGTGGTGGGTGTGGTGTTGGCGGCGTTGGCCTGGTTCAGGTTGGCTCGACTGCAGCGCTCCTACGACCTGCTCGCGGTGGCCGAGGGCCGGGAGAGCTACGTGGATGTGCTCGCGCGCACGCGCGAGGAGTTCGGCGAGTTGACGCTGGACGTGCACGAGTTGAACAAGCGGGTCGAGGGCGTACGCGCTGACTTGACGTTGGCGCTGCGACACGTGTCGGTTATCCGCTACGACGCCTACGGCGATATGGCCGGGCGGTACTCGTTCTCCGCGGCACTGCTCGACGACACTGGTGATGGCTTGATCATCACGTCCATCCACGGACGCCAGGAGACACGCTCGTACCTGAAGGGCATCGCGCAAGGTCGCCCGGACATTCCGCTCTCACCCGAAGAGGAAGAGGCAGTGAAGATGGCCAAGGGCGGTGTGGCATGAGCATCGGAGCCGGAACCGACAACCGAGCTGTGACCTACCTCGGGCCGCGTGGCTCCTTCGCCGAGGCCGCGGTGCTGAAATGGCCGGGTTCCTCGGGTGCGGAGTTGCTGCCTGCAACGTCGGTTCCCGCGGCGCTCGAGGCAGTGCGCGACGACATCGTCGATTACGCGTTGGTGCCGATCGAGAACTCGGTCGAGGGTTCGGTGTCGGCAACGCTGGATGAACTCGGTAGCGGGCAACGCTTGGTGATCGTCGATGAAGTGGTGCTGCCGGTGCAGTTCTCGCTGCTTGCGCGACCGGGAGTTTCTCTGGCGGATGTGCGCCGGATCGCGACGCACCCCCACGCGCAGGCTCAGGTGCGCGGATGGCTCGCTCAACACCTGCCGGAAGCGGCGGTGATCCCGGCAATGTCGACGGCGGCTGCGGCGGCTGCGCTGTTGGAGGATCCGGCGCCCTTCGACGCGGCGATCTCCCAGCGAATCGCGGCCGACATCTACGGCCTGGACGTGCTCGCAGATGAGATCGCGGACACCGCCGATGCCACCACGCGTTTCGTGGTCGTGCGCAAACCCGGACCGATCCCGGCACCCACGGGTGCGGACAAGACCACGCTGTCCTTGTTCATCCACCAAGATCAGCCGGGCGCGCTGCTGGGCATCTTGACCGAGTTCGCAGTGCGTGGGGTGAACTTGACCCGCATCGAGTCTCGCCCGACCAAGAAGGTGCTCGGTGACTACTACTTCAGCGTGGACGTGGAAGGCCACGTGGCGGACGAGCGGATCTCCGAGGCGCTGAAAGGTCTGCACCGGGTGTGCTTGGACGTTCGCTACCTCGGCTCGTATCCGCGCCACGATGGCCGCGCACCGGTCTTGCGCGACGGCGTGACCGACAGCGACTTCACCGAAGCTCGGGAATGGTTCGAACGATTGAAGGAGAACGGCTAGTGCGATACCTCGTCACCGGAGCGGCCGGTTTCATCGGCTCGCACTTCGTCCGTGAACTCCTTGCTGGTTCCTACGACTCCCTCGGCCACGACTGCACGGGCGTGACCGTCTACGACAAGCTCACCTACGCCGGGAACCTGGAGAACCTGGCGGCCGTTTCCGCCGATCCACGTTATTCCTTCGTGCAAGGCGACATCTGCGACGGCGATCTGCTCGATCAGGTGCTACCTGGACACGACGTGGTGATCAACTTCGCGGCCGAGACGCACGTGGACCGCTCGATCCACGGCCCACAGGACTTCGTTGTGACGAATGTGGTGGGAACCCAGACGCTGCTGGACGCGTGTTTGCGTCACGGCATCCCGCGGACGGTGCACATCGGCACCGACGAGGTGTACGGATCCATCGATGTCGGTTCGTGGACCGAGGATGAGCCGCTGCGCCCGAACTCTCCCTACTCCGCGGCGAAGGCGGCTGCCGAGATGCTGGTGCGCGCCTACAACGTGACCTACGGGCTGAACGTTTCGTCTACGCGCTGCTCCAACAACTACGGGCCCTATCAGTTCCCGGAGAAGGTCATCCCGCTTTTCGTCACCAACCTGATCGACGGCAAGAAGGTGCCGCTGTACGGCGATGGCTTGAACGTGCGCGACTGGCTGCACGTGGACGACCACTGCCGCGGTATCGCGATCGTGGCCGACCGTGGCGCGCCCGGTCAGTCTTACAACATCGGCGGCGGCCTGGAATTGAACAACAAGGAGCTCACCGAGCAGGTGCTTGCGGCGATGGGCGCCGACTGGTCGATGGTGCAGCCGGTGGAGGACCGCAAGGGTCATGATCGTCGTTACTCGGTGAACGACGCTCGCATCCGCGACCTCGGTTACGAGCCCTTGCACAAGTTCGATGAGGGTCTTGCCGAGACCGTGCAGTGGTACCGCGACAACGAAGCCTGGTGGCGTCTGCTGAAGGAGCGCGCCGAGATCACCAAGACTCGCTAGGAAGACTTCGTGCGCGTTCTCGTCACCGGTGCGAACGGCCAACTCGGTTCGGAGTTGGTTGCGCTGTATTCCGCGCGATCGGACGATTCGGTTCTGGGTGTGGACCTGCCGGACGTGGACATCACCTCGCCGGACTCCGTCGCTTCGGTGTTCTCCTCGTTCTCCCCGGACGTGGTGATCAACTGCGCGGCGTGGACCGCTGTCGATGCGGCAGAAGAGAACGAATCCGGGGCATTGGCGGTGAACGGGGAGGGCCCGCGGGTGTTGGCGCGCGCGTGCCGGGAAGCCGGTGCCTGGCTGGTGCAGATCTCCACGGACTACGTGTTCTCCGGGGATGCGACTTCGCCGTATGCGGAAGATGCAGTACCCGATCCGCGCTCGGCATACGGGCGCACCAAGCTGGTGGGCGAGCAGGCGGTTGTCGAGGAACTGCCCGACGCGCACTACATCGTGCGCACCGCATGGCTGTACGGGCATCAGGGCAACAACTTCGTCAAGACGATGCTGCG
>CAYPSE010000050.1:0-10287 GCA_964413305.1 uncultured Rubrivirga sp.
TGAGCGAGGTCTTCGCGACATCGTCGACCGGACGGCGGTTGGTCTCGGTGAAGTACGCGGTGAGCTGCTGGATGACCGCGGCGAGCACGATGCCGATGAAGACCGAGCCGATCACGAACCACTGCGGGTTGATGGCGTCGCCGGCTTCGCTCGCTGCAATACCGCCCAGACCCTCGATATCGCTCCAACTGCTGGGCACCCAGACGAGGACCGCGACCACGACCAGTACCGCAGAAATGACCGCGGATATGAAGAAGCCTCGGTTGATCGAGGACATTCCCGAACGGTCGGTGGGCCGCGGGGACACCGCGAAGATGCCGATGACAGCGGTGATGACGCCGATGGCCGGAATGATCAAGGGGAGGACGAGGCCGAGCTCACCGAAAGCGGCACTGCCGAGGATGAGCGCTGCGACGAGCACCACTGCGTAGGACTCGAACAGGTCCGCGGCCATACCGGCGCAGTCACCCACGTTGTCGCCCACGTTGTCGGCGATGGTCGCCGCGTTACGCGGATCGTCCTCGGGGATGTTCTGCTCGACCTTGCCGACCAGGTCCGCACCGACGTCGGCTGCCTTGGTGAAGATGCCGCCACCCACGCGCATGAACATGGCGAGAAGAGCCGCGCCGAAGCCGAAGCCCTCGAGCACCTTCGGAGCTTCACCGGCATAAACGAGCACCACGAGGGCCGCGCCGAACAGGCCGAGGCCCACGGTGAACATGCCCGCCACGCCACCGGTCCGGAAAGCGATGCGCATCGCACGCTGCTCGCCGGACTCCTTGGCGGCTGCCGCTACGCGAACGTTGCCGCGCACCGCGAGCCACATACCCATGTAACCGGTGATACCGGAGAAGACGGCGCCCACCAGGAAGAAGATGCTGCGACCGATGCGTTCGGAGTTCGTCTCAGCCGGGAGCAGGAAAAGTAGGAAGAAGACGACCACCGCGAAGATGGACAACGTCTTGAACTGACGGTTGAGGTACGCCGACGCCCCTTCCTGAACTGCCGCGGCGATCTCCTTCATCCGGGCAGTGCCCTCGCTCGCTGCGAGCACCTCGCGCACGAGGATTCCTCCCACCACGAGGGCGGCCAGGGCGATGACACCCACGATTACGACGAGAACGACGTTGTTCCCGGTCAACTCGATCATGTTTCTCCTCAGGTCGGCTCCGGCTAGGGGCACACCGGGAAAGTCCCCCGGTCAGCCGCCCGCCTCGCGATCCGGCGAAGTCTACGCAGATAGACGGCGCGCAGGGGGTCGGGCCGGGGACTTAAGGGGGCAAAAGCACGTGGCGTTAGCCACACTCGGGTTCGCCCACTCAACGGGCGAGGGCTGCTTCGCGGTCCTCGTGGATAGGGATGACGACGTCCAGGCCGGTCAATTCGAAGACCTTCATCACCCGAGGTGAGGTGATGATCAGATCCAACGAGCCCTCGTTCTCCCGCAGATGCTTCAAGGCGGTGACGAAGACTCCGAGGCCTGTCGAGTCCATGAAGGTCACGCGGCTGAGGTCAACTACGAGCTGGGTGCCGGGGCTGATGGCGGCATCCACCGCCGATCGCACCTGATCGGCGGTGTGCGCGTCGATCTCACCGTGGATCGTGACGACCGTGACCGAGTCGCCCTCGGCGGCAACCTGCTCGCTTCCGACCGCGAAGGTTGATTCCGTCACGCTCACACTCTGGCACACGTGCGGGTGACAATGAGGCGGTGTCGAGCAATTCCCTGCCCTCCTTCGGTAATCCGACTTCCGCGGGGCTTGCTGCATTGGAGGCGTGGACCAGTGCTCGGCCCGATGCAGTGCGGGACCTCATCCATCTGCCCCCGCGCGCAGGTCAGCGCGCAGCGTGGCCGCCGTGGTTGCCGCAGGTTGCGGTGGATCGTTGGGGTGAGCGCGGCGTGGCGCAACCGTGGGTGCACCAGGTGGACGCGGCACAGGCAGCACGTCAAGGATCACACGTGGTCATCGCAACCGGCACCGGCTCGGGTAAGTCCCTGGCCTTCTCGATGCCGATCGTGGCTTCGCTGCTCGAGCGCAGAGAATCGGTGCTCCAGGAGCCCTGCGCGCTCTACCTGGCGCCCACCAAGGCCCTGGCGCACGATCAGATGCGCGCCTGGCACGAGCTCGACATTCCCGGCGTGCGCGCCGCCGTGGTGGACGGCGATACCGCCGCTGACGACCGTGCGTGGGCTCGTCGCCATGCCAATGTGCTGCTCACCAATCCCGACATGCTGCACTACTCAATACTTCCCGGTCACGAACGCTGGTCGCGGGTGTTGCGCAACCTCACGTACGTCGTGGTGGATGAGGCACATGCGTATCGCGGGGTGTTCGGCGCGCACGTCGGCCTGGTGCTGCGTCGTCTTCGGCGGCTAGCAGCGCACTACCGAAGCACACCGGTGATCATCGCCGCGTCGGCCACGTCCGGCGAACCAGCGCGAAGCACCGAGCGGTTGATCGGCGCGCCCGTCGTGGCGATTACCGAAGACACCTCCCCCGCCGCCGAACGCACGATCGTGCTGTGGCAATCGCCGACGGAGGATTCCGACACGCCACTTTCCGCGACCCGTGAGGCCGCGACGCTCACTGCACTCGCCGTGGACAGTGGTTGCCAAGTCCTCACCTTCCTGCGCAGTCGTCGTGCCGTCGAGTACGTCGCGTCCTTGACCCAGGAGAAGTTGGGCGACGATGCCCATCTGGTCGCCGCGTACCGCGGCGGCTACCTGTCGGAGGAACGACGTTCCCTCGAGCAGAGCCTGCGCAACGGAACTACGCGGGCACTCGCCACCACGAACGCCTTGGAGTTGGGAATCGACATCTCAGGCGTGGACGCAGTGATCTCCGCGGGTTGGCCCGGCACCCGATCGTCGTTGTGGCAACAGTTCGGCAGAGCCGGTCGCGGCGAGGAGGCGTCGGTCGCCGCATTCATTGCCCGAGAGGATCCTTTGGACACCTACCTGGTCGAGCACCCTGAGGCGATCACCGCACGGCCGTTCGAGGAGACGGTCTTCGATCCGTCGAATCCGTACGTGCTGGAGCCGCATCTGGCGTCGGCGGCCAGTGAACTGCCGATCGAGGATGCCAACACGTATTTCCCCGAAGGTTCCGAGCAGGTACTCGCCTCCCTAGTCGATCGCGGCCTGCTGCGAAGGCGCCCTACCGGTTGGTACTGGACTTCCCGCGAACGTCCACACGACATGACAGATCTGCGCGGAACCGGCGACACGGTGCGCATCGTCGAGCAAGGCACCGGACGATTGCTCGGCACCGTAGACGCCTCGTCATCACATCGGCAGGTTCATCCAGGAGCGGTGTACGTGCACCAGGGAGTGAGCCACGTAGTGGTCGCCTTGGACCTGGTCGATTCCGTAGCGCTGGTCATCACACAGGAGGTGGACTACACGACCTTCGCTCGCGATATCAGCGATATCCGCATCCGGGACGTGACGCGAACGTGGACCGGTTCCGGTGCCCGTATGCACACGGGCATGGTGGATGTCATCTCACGCACGGTGGCATTCGAAAGGCGCGCACTCGATGGGACATTGATCGACATCCGGGATCTCGATCTTCCCGAGAGGGTGCTGACCACCCAGGCCGTGTGGTGGACGATCGACGATCGCGAAGTGGCGCAACTGCCCGACCTACCAGGCGCGGTACACGCGGCCGAACATGCGGCGATCGGTCTGCTGCCGCTGTTCGCTTCGTGCGATCGATGGGATATCGGTGGTGTCTCGACTGCCTTTCACCCCGACACAGGTCAGACGACCATCTTCATCTACGACGGAGTCCCCGGAGGCGCGGGCTTCACGATGCGTGGTTCGCAGGTGGCGCCAGCGTGGTTGTCCACCACCGCAGATGCGATTCGCTCCTGCCATTGCATCAGCGGATGCCCGTCGTGCATCCAATCTCCCAAGTGCGGAAACGGCAACGATCCACTCGACAAGTCGGGATCCGTCGAGGTGCTTCAGGTGCTGGTGCGTGCCCTTCCATCCGTGGACTGACTAGTAGCCAGCCCGGGCCGCTGCCTGCACTTCCGCGAGCGGAATAGCAGGTGTACTCACCTGCATCGCAACGACCACCACCACATCCGTTCCCTGCAAGGAACACTCCTGTAATTCCGCCTGGTTCAGTTCAGTCGCTACTCGAGCGGCCTCACATGAGCCCTGGCGCGCCGCCGCTAACGCTGCGACATCGGCGACCGACGAAGCGCGCGCGTGAGCGAGCAACCAGGCTCCAGCGGAAGACAGCAGCATGAGCATCGAAACCAGGACCAGCACGATGGCCACGCCCAGAACCGTCGCCGACCCACCCTCACCCGCAGGGTCCCTCATGGGACGCCCGCCTCCCACGGAACCACCACGCGATGCTCGAGGGGTACCGACAGGCCGCCGACGATGCCGCCGGCGAGTGTCATGTCGCGGTGCACCGTCACCGCCACGCCCTGGGGGATAGACGTGACGGTGACGGTGGCTTCGGGCAACGATGCATTCACCGTTGCTTGCACGGAGTGAGGGGCAGCACCTCGAGCGATGTCGCGTGCCGCCGAGTGCGCAGCACCGTGAAGTGCCAAGCTAGCCAACGCAATCGACATCAACGAGACGGCGGATACCGCAACGACGATGATCGCCGGGATGACGAACGCAGCTTCAGCCACCACGTAACCACGCTCGCAGCGAAAGCTCCTCACTCGCATGCGCATGTCAGGCACCCAGCATCGCCGCGAAAGCGCCCTGGACGACCTTCCAGATCAGATCTCGCACGGCTTCGCTGGTGAGCAACTTGATCAGCACACCACCCAAACCAGCAACCGCAACCGTTCCTACCGCGTACTCAGCCGTGGTGAGCCCCTGGTCGTCGCGCAAGCCGGACAGGCGCTGCGGGGTGAGAACTCCGCGGACCTTCATGACACGTGTTCCATTCATGACATCTCTCCTCTTCGGTTCTTCATCAGAGGAACCCTCGACTCCTCGGATGGCACCAATCGACCCTCGATGTGTGCAAAACCACCATCGCCGCTCGAGGACAGGTGAGGAACAGTGCGAAATGCATCTGGGAATTGCGTTCACGTCGACTGTGGATGACGCGTGGTTGTCGTGAGCGTGACCAGCGAGATCAGCCGAACATCGAACGCGCGAAGCCGGCGACCACCGGCACGACGCCCACCAGCAGATACGCGGGCAGGAAACACAGGGCCAACGGCGCCACCGCTCGGACGCCGGCAGCGCGAGCCCGGGCTTCCACATCCGCACGGTAGGCGTGGCGCATATCGGCTGCAGCGGAATCAAGGACCACGCTCAAGGGCGAGCCACTGTGCTGGGATCGGATGACCGCCTGGGCGACCGGGGAGAGCGCTGGCTCATCCAGCCAAGTCGCCCAGGCCGAGGTCGGATCGGCTCCCAACTCGACGGCGGTGACCACGGCGGCGAGCCGAGATCGGATTGGCTCGTCCATTGCGCGGGAGACCACGGTCAGCGCTTCAGGAACCGTCGCACCGGCCGCGATCGCCGTTCCCAAGAGATCCGCAACGACCGGTGCTTGGGCCAGTAAGCGGGTGGCATCGGTGGTCGTTCGTCGTCTTGAGGCGATGCGAGATCGAGAGCGACGTTCACGAACACGTTCAGCGAGCGCGCGCGATGGAGCCAGCCGCGCCAGTCGCTCCCTGCTGGGTGAGGTCAACCACAAGGCTGCAGCCACTCCGATCAGCAAAGCTCCGAGGAGACCCACCGCCGGTCGTCACACCAAACCGCGTTCGACCCGACGGACGATCGCGCGCGTCCAGACAGCACCGATGATCGTCAACGCGACAGCGATGAGCAACACGCTCAAGCCCGCCGGAGATCCGAGGAACCATGCAATCGGATTGGCACCCAGTAGGTAACCCATCGCAACCCCGATGACCGGAAGGAACGCCAGCATCCGACTGGTGGCTCGTGGCGCCGCCAATTCATTTCGCAAGGTCGTCTGCAACTCCTGCTGCGCACGCAGCGAAAGCGAGAGCCGCTCGACCGACACGGCGAGCCCGGAACCACGAACCACGCCTACGTGCCAACTGGCGGCCAACTGCCGAAGCGGACCTGCAATCGATGGATGGTGCACCGCATCGACTGCGAGGGCCGAGTCGACAGGGTCGCCGAACCGAGCAGCCGCCAGTGCATTCGGCCACAGCGGTGGAGCACCTGCAGACCGTGCTAGTGCCTCACCCGGCGTGCTCCCGGCGCGCAGTTCCGCGGATAGTGTTCGCAGCGCAATGGCGAGTCGGTCCTGCACAGTCACAGGTCGGGTCTTGCGCCGGGACAAGAACCGCTTCACCGAATCCACACCGCGTGCTGATCCACCGTGGATCACCTCGAGTCGTGTTCGTGAGGCTGGCGCGATGAGCAGCCATACGGCCACACCCAACAAGGCCGCCGCTGGAACAGCCGTCAGCATGCCTGCCTCCTGAATTCCCCACCGCGGATGTAGATCGGCTCAAGTCGACACTCCCCTCGCCTGTCGGTGAAGGAGTGCACGCTGGCAAGGATGCGTGTGCCCGCAGTCGTCCGTTGAACGTGCACAACGGCATCGACCGCGGAAGTCAAGAGCGCGGAGACTGCATCGCGCGGCACACCGGCCATCAGGCCCAGGGCTTGAATGCGCGTGGGAACATCCTCGGGGGAATTCGCATGGACCGTTCCGCAACCGCCTTCGTGACCGGTGTTCAAGGCCGCCAGGAGATCGACTACCTCCGATCCGCGAACCTCACCCACCACGATGCGGTCCGGACGCATGCGCAACGCCTGTCGAACCAGGTCTCGCATGGAGATGTGGCCGGCCCCCTCGATATTGGCTGGCCGAGATTGCATGCGAACAACGTGCGGGTGGTCGGGCTGCAGTTCGGCAGTGTCCTCGACGATCACGATGCGCTCAGTGTTGGGAACCAGCGAAAGCATGGAATTCAAGACCGTTGTCTTGCCGCTACCCGTCCCACCTGTGATCAAGAACGAACGCCGCGATCCGATCAGGTCCTCGAGCACCTGCGCACCGAGGGCATCGACCGATCCGGAATCCACCAACTGATCGAGTGACATCCCGCCCGACCGCGGGATACGCAAGGACATACAGGTGCCATCCGTGGCGATCGGAGCCATCACGCAGTGCAATCGCACGCCGTTGGGCAAACGCGCATCGACGAAAGGTGACGCCTCATCGAGTCGTCTGCCAGCCCAGCCCGCCAGTCGAGTCGCGATTCGCAGGACATGTCCTTCATCACTGAACAACCGACCTTGATCCTCCAGTCCCCGGCCTCGGTCGATCCACACATGCCCATCGCCCATCACCAGGACGTCGGTGATCCCCGGTGTGGTGAACATCGTCTCGAGTGGGCCAGCACCGAGCAGTTCCCGCTGCACGGATGCCACGACGTCCAACAAGCTCGACTCATCGAGCACGATGCCTTCACTGCGTAAGGCTCGAACCACATTCGCAGCGGATGCTTCCCTGCCCTGCGACAGCAACCGCGCCCGCACGCGATCGGCTACACCCGGACCGGCGCTTGCGCTACTGACTCGCGGCACGGCATCGACGCCCGTCATGCCGCGCGTCTTCCGAACATGCGCAGATCTCCGGCACCGAGGCTTTCCAAGATCGCATCACATGCAACCGCATATGTCCTCGGTAACGACGGAAGGTCGCCTTCATCGGCACGTACGGTCATGGAAGGTACGTGCGGAATGGTCGCGATCACATCCACACCCAATGCACGGGAAATGTCGTCGCTGCCGATGCCGCGAGGTGAACTCGCTTGCACGACACGCACCGTTCCCACCTTGGTGCGCAGCCACGCCTGACGCCTGGCAGCTGCAGCGGTGGCACGCACATGGTCACCCACCACGAGTACTGCGGCATCACAGGAACACAGGACTGCCGAGAGCAATTCATCGGCGCACCGCGAGCAGTCCACCAAGAGCAGATCGTGCGAGCGCCGTCCCGCACCGAGGACCGCACTCATCGTCTCGTGCGCGGGAAGTCCCTCATCCGAGCGCGTGCATGCGAGTACCGAGATATCGGCAACTCGAGGTAGGGCGGCCTCGAGATGACCGGATGGAAGGTGACCGCTCACGTTGTGCAGATCCGACCAGCGAGCACCCGTGATGTCCTCCGCGCCGAGTACCAGATCCAGACCACCACCCCACGGGTCGGCGTCGATCAGAAGGGTGCGCAGTCCCGACCGCGAGGCAGTCACAGCCAGATTCACCGCGAGGGTGGAGGTGCCCACACCACCGCTTCCTCCGAGAACGGCCACGACCTTGCCGTTGCGGGGCGGTCCTTCCGCACACTCGCGCAAGGACTCCAGCAGCCACCGCTCGCCATCGGGCAGTTCCACAACGTGTTCGGCGCCGACCTCCACCGCGAAACGCCACATGTCGCGCTGCGCGATGGCATCGTCGTTATCGTCCTCGATATGCGCGACGATCACTCGCGCACGCCGACCGAGCCCAGTCGAATCCGTGGTTACATCAGAGCCGATGATCACCAAAGGTGCGCCCAACCAATGGACCGCAGCCGCCGACAGATCCGGGGCGACCTGCACTTCCAGAGCGACCGTGGAGGCCAGACGGACCACCTCATCGATAAGGGGTAGGGACGACGAAACGAGCAGTGGATGTTGGGTCATGTTCGAACAATGCAACGCCCCCGCACCTCGAGGGAAGACTCGATTTTCACCCTGTGGATACCGATCGGTCGTTCAGTGGACCACCGACGATTCACTTGCGCCCGCTACCGTGGTCGCATGGACGACTCGGGTCCGGCAGCATCCGCCGCGTTCTTCGATCTCGACAAGACGATATTGGCCAAATCGAGTTCGTTCGCATTCGCGCGCCCCTTCTACCGTGAGGGTTTGATCGGTCGAACTGATGTCGTTCGCAGCGCCTACGCGCAATTCATGTTCCATGCCTCCGGCGCTGATCACGATCAGATGGAGACCATGCGCGAATACATGTCCAAGTTGGTCACCGGATGGGAAGTCGAGAAAGTCCAGAAGATCGTCGCCGAGACTCTCGACGAGATCATCGATCCGATGGTGTTCCAAGAGGCACTCGATCTCATGGCGGAACATCAGGCGGCCGGTCGGGACGTCATCATCATCTCCTCATCGGGCACCGATGTGGTCGAACCGATCGGTGCGCGACTCGGCGCGGATCTGGCCATTGGCACCCAAGTTGCAATCGAGGACGGCAAGTACACCGGCGAGATCCTCTACTACGCATACGGTGAAGGCAAAGCGGAGGCGATGCGAAGACTCGCTGCCGAACGTGGATACGACCTGGCGGACTGCTTCGCCTACTCCGATTCGGTCACCGACCTTCCGATGCTGGAAATCGTCGGACACCCGGTTGCGGTCAATCCCGACGCGAGTCTGCGTGCAGCGGCGCTGGAGAACGGGTGGCCGATGCTCGACTTCCAACGCCCGGTTGCGATGCGGCGCACCATCGAGAGGAAACAGGCCGTTGCCGCGGGAGCTGGTGTGGCGATCGGTGCTGTGGCACTAGGGCTGACCTGGTACGCCCGTCGTCGCACGCTGCGCGCCTAATCCGCCGAGACCTGCATTTTCCGTCACAACCAGCGAGCCTTGTGACGGAAAGTGCAGGTCTGGGTGTCAGGTGACCAACCGGCGCAGCCGCCGGGCTAGTGCCGGGCCTCGTAGATCACCCCACCCCCAACGCACCACCTGGAAGCCCTGCGCGCGGATGAGGTCCTCGCGCCGTTTCTCCGCATACAGATCTTCGCGCTCGCCGTACTTCCCGCGCCCATCAGCTTCCCCGACGACACCGGCGTCATCCCAAAAGAAGTCAACGCGGGCAATGAACACCCCATTCGCGCTTCGAATCTCCACCTGCATTCGCGGCAGGGGGATGTCGTAGTCGACGAAGTACGCGTACGACGACGACTCCAACGGCGACTCTCGCGACCCATTCACCAGATCAAGTGCGCGGGCCAGCAGTCGGCAACCGCGCTGACCGCGCCACCTGTCGAGGTTGTCCGCGATCGGCTCCACGGACATGAGGCCGGCGCGAATCGCCGCATCACCGGTGACCAGCGACTCGGCGAGGGTTCCGTGTCGAGTGATATCGATCCAACAACGCTGCGCGGTCGCCACCGGAACACGCTGGTGCAGGACGTCGTTGTCGAAGTCACGTATCCGGAAGTCAATGCCACTTCGGGTTCCTGACCACGAACCCGGAGGCACCGCCAACTGCACATTCGCGGGCACCCGCATGACCGGCAACCCGTGAAGCACTGC